>JABCYV010000012.1 GCA_013290025.1 Acidobacteriota bacterium | reverse complement strand
TCTCGGCGCTGTTGGGTTTCTTGACTCCGATGCTGGTGGACCGATGGGCTGGAGGCGATCCGGACCGCGCAGGGCGAGCCTATGCGCTCAACGTAGTGGGATGCATTATTGGTCCACTGCTGGCTGGCTTCTTGCTTCTGCCCCTATTTGGTGAGCGCTGGTCGTTGCTCATACTCGCAATGCCGTGGCTGGCCGGCGCGCTGGTGCCAGGAGAACAGCCAGCAGAAGCGTATGGATCCGCAACTATGAGGGGAAGACTGGCGACCCTGGCGGTGCTGCCGTTGACGGTGGGACTGGTGATCACCACGCATGGATTCGAGGACCAGTTCGCGCATCGGGAGATCTTGCGCGACAACACCGCTACGATTATCGCTATGGGAGAAGGAATGGAGAGGCACTTATTGGTGAACGGAACCGGGATAACGTTTCTGACTCCGATGACCAAGGTCATGGCGCATTTGCCCGCTGGCATTTCTCAACCATCCTCCGAGAAACGCGCTGGTGGTGTGTTTTGGCATGGGAACTACTTATCGCTCGATGCTTTCGTGGGGCATCCCAACCACGGCTGTGGAGTTAGTGCCTAGCGTTCCCAAACTCTTTTGGTATTACCATGCCGACGGTCCGCAGTTGCTAAAATCGCAGCTTTCGCGAGTGGTCATTGACGATGGCCGGCGTTACCTGGAGCGAAGTCCGGAACAGTACGATGTGATCGCGCTGGACCCGCCGCCGCCGGTGGAAGCAGCTGGCTCGAGCCTGCTGTACTCAAAAGAATTCTACGCAACGGTGCGGAGCAGGCTACAACTGGACGGAATTCTGCAGCAATGGCTGCCTCGCGGCGATCCTGCGGTGCATGCGGCGGTCGCACGCGCGCTGCAAGAATCGTTTCCTTATGTTCGCGCGTTTCATTCTATCGGGCCTTGGGGAATCCATTTCCTGGCGAGCGGTCAACCTCTGCGAAACTGGAGCGCGGAAGAACTGGTGCAACACATGCCGACTTCGGCGGCGAAGGACCTGATCGAGTGGGGGCCACAAGCGACGCCAGAAGGTCAACTGGTCATGGTTCTGAACAACGAGATCTCTCTGGACAACTTGCTCGCAGAAGATCCCTCGGCGCCAGCGTTGCAGGATGATCGCCCCGTCAACGAGTATTATTTACTTCGCTTGAAAAGGTTCCGTGGTGGGCAGTGAAGCGCGCGCTAAGCGCTTCGGTGGTCATCTAATCTTTGTCGCCAGTGTTTTAAGTACCACTACATTCCTCTTATCATCTCCCGGTGCATCAATCGGGGTCTCGGCTATGAAGGCGGCGTGGGCCAGGCGCGAATCGCTCAGCAATCGGCGAAAGGGCTCTCGGCCGATACTTCCCTTCCCGACGTGCTGATGACGGTCCAGCTTCGATCCGCGGGCGGCTTTGGCGTCATTGCAATGCCACACGCGAACGTTTTTCAGACCCACCGTAGCGTCGAGATGGGCAAGCGTGTCGCGCATGCCAGCTTCACTCACGATGTCGTAACCGGCGACGTGGGTGTGGCAGGTGTCGATGCAAGCAGCAATCGGAACCACACCGCGCAGGCGATCGAGGACCTCGGCAATTTGTTCGAAGGATCCACCGAGCGAATACTGGGCTCCGGCGGTGTTTTCGATCAGGATGGTCAAATTGCCCTTGACCAGGTCGAGTCCCTGGGTTGCGGCCGCGATGGCTGCCGCCGTTTGCAGCAGACCGGCTTCGCGATCCGCACCGCGAAATGATCCAGGATGCAGCACCAGATATTCGGCGCATAACGCCAACGCACGCTCGACTTCACCGCGAAATGATTCCACCGATTTCTTCAGAAATAGTGGTGTGGTGCTGGCCAGATTTATGAGGTAGTTGGTGTGGATGACCAGCGGCTTGAGGTCGTAGTGGTCGCGGAGACGTTTCATCTCATCGCATTGCGGACGACTCAGTTCGTAGGGCGCCCACTGCCGCGGACTGGAAGAAAAAATCTGAAAAGTGTTGCAGCCGAGTCTCCAGGCGCGCTCGGCGGCATTCTGCACGCCACCAGCGCTCGAAGTGTGAATGCCAATTCGGCGGGTTGCCGGACGAAGCGAGCGCTTTCTGGAGGGGAGCTTAAGGAGATCTTGTTCGCGCGCAATTGAATTCGGCACTCTAGTAAAGTATAGCCGCTATCAACCATCATTCGACCATAGTCGCTGCTTGTGCCGCTGATGGATTCTGTGTTTACATCGAATCCGTTCCACCGAAATCACAGTTCAGACGATCAAACCTGAATCCACCAGAAGGGAAACGTCTTCATGGGGTGGTTTTTTTTGTTCTTTGTTATTTCCGGATTTTGCAGCATCCTCTACGAAATCGTCTGGCTGCGGCTATCCATGGCTCAGTTCGGAGTAACCAGCGCAATGGTTTCCATTGTGCTTTCCATGTTCATGGCAGGTCTGGGACTGGGGTCGTGGCTCAGCGGACGTTTGATTCGCAGGTACAGCGGCCGAATCAGATTTCCTGCGTTGCGCCTGTATGCGCTTGCCGAACTTCTGATCGGTGTGTCAGCGCTTCTAGTGCCGCTTCAATTGCAATGGGGACGAAGTCTGCTGCAGCACGTGGGAGTCTCTTCTTCTGGGGCCTACTACATCGCCTCCGGAATCTGGATCGCGCTGACTCTGGTGCCGTGGTGCGCCTGCATGGGAGCCACGATTCCCGTGGCAATGCTCGCCATACAAAACACTTTCCACGAGGAGGCGCAGAGATCGTTCAGCTTTCTTTATCTGGCTAACGTGTTGGGCGCGATGGCGGGTGCGACATTGCCGCTGCTGTTGATTGAACTTTATGGATTCCGCGGCACGTTGAAGGTTGGCGCGGGGATGAACGGGCTATTGGCCGCGTCCGCGCTGTCGCTAAACTTCAAACGGACTTCGCGGGAAACCACAATCGGGTCGTTGGAAGACGAAGCTGTCGTCACGCTGAAGCCAGTTCTTGAGAACACAAAATTGCTCGCGCTGTTGTTCACCACGGGCCTTACCAGCATGGGCATGGAAGTGGTGTGGATTCGGCAGTTCACCCCATACTTGAGCACCGTGGTCTATGCCTTTGCCTCAATCCTGGGCTTATACCTGTTGTCCACGTTCATAGGGTCGCAGATCTACCGGCGTTGGAGTCGAAATCACAAGCACGAAGGTAGGCTGATCTGGATATTTCTCGGACTGTTCGCGCTTTTACCGTTAGTTACGGCGAATCCGGCGATCCATCTCAGCCGGCTGCTGCGGTTAGTGCTGGGAATCGTTCCGTTCTCTGGTGTCCTGGGATTCGTCACGCCTATGCTGGTCGACCGCTGGTCAGGAGGCGACCCTGACCGGGCGGGAAGTGCCTATGCAGTGAACGTCGTGGGATGCATCCTGGGGCCGCTGCTCTCTGGGTTTCTGCTGCTGCCGCTGCTAAGTGAGCGCTGGGTTCTGTTTGCGTTCTCGCTGCCGTGGCTGGTGATTGGAGCTTATCCGAGGTTGTCTTCGGTTTTCGGCGAGAGGCGACCAGAGATCGCATGGCAGCGCTACCTTTCTTATGGCGTCACAATTCTGGCGCTGGTGCTGGTATTCGAGGGCCGAGGCTATGAAGACCGGTTCGATCACCGCGTAGTTCTGCGGGACAATACCGCGACAATCATCGCCACAGGGAGCGGGATGCGAAAGCTGTTGTTGGTCAATGGATACGGAATCACTGGCTTGGCTACTGTAACCAAGATAATGGCGCATCTCCCCATGGCATTCCTAGATCACCCACCCCAGAACTCCCTGGTGGTGTGTTTCGGCATGGGAACGACTTATCGATCGCTGCTGTCTTGGCAACTTCCCACTACGGCGGTAGAGCTGGTTCCTAGTGTGCCACGCGTTTTCTGGTTTTACCACTCCGATGGCGAGGAGCTACTGCGCTCGCCGTTGTCGCGGGTGGTGATTGACGATGGCCGGCGCTATCTGGAGCGGACGGCTGAGCAGTTTGACGTCATCGCCTTAGACCCTCCACCACCGGTGGAAGCTGCGGGTTCCAGCTTATTGTATTCAGTTGAGTTCTATAACATGGCGAAACAGCGCTTGCGGTCGGGAGGCATTCTGCAACAGTGGCTGCCTGGGGGTGATGCTGTCGATCGCGCCGCGGTAGCCCGAGCTCTCACGGAATCATTTCCGTACGTCCGCGTGTTTCGCGACCGCGTAGGGCGGGGAGTGTTTTTCCTGGCGAGTAGCAGCCTTATCCCCAACCGAACTGCTGAAGAGTTAGCTCAGAGAATGCCGGCCACGGCTGCGAAGGATCTGGTTGAGTGGGAGCAGGGATCGACACCAGAGGCGATTTTTGGCGCGCTGTTGAAGAATGAAATTCCGAGCGCGCAGTTGATCGCGGAGGCTCCCCGGGCACCGGCTTTGCGAGATGACCTGCCGGTCAACGAGTACTACCTGCTTCGGCGCCGGCTTATGCCTGTGCGCTGGCAGTAGCTTCCTCCATTTATCGCGACTGCACGGATGACTGTTACACTTCCGGTTTCCAAGAAACCTTCATGCTAGCTGTGACACCAGCGCAGCCCGCGGAAAAGCCGATGCATGCCTCGAGTCTGCGCGCGGGCGCGCTACTTGCTTTGGCGACGCTCCTCTGTCTCCTGCCTTTTTCATGCAGGGCCTTTCACGTCGATGATCCGTTGTTTATCTGGACGGCGCGACAAATCGTGGAACATCCACTGGATCCGTATGGATTTTCACTGAACTGGGGCATTACCCGGATGCGAATGGCGGAAGTAACGCAGAACCCGCCGCTCGCTGATTACTACGGCGCACTGATTGGAAGGGTTGCGGGATGGTCCGAACGAGCGTGGCATTTGGGATTCCTTCTGCCGGCACTGGTCGTAATCCTTGGCACCTATCGTCTGGCCACGCACTTCACTCGATTGCCCTTGGTGGCGGCGGCCGCGACGCTGCTGACGCCAGGGTTCCTGGTGTCTTCCACTAGCGTGATGAGTGACACGTTGATGCTGGCGCTGTGGGTTCTGGCTGCGATTTTCTGGCTGGAAGGCCTGAAGCGTGTCAGGCCGCTCTATCTTGTAGCGTCGGCTGGGTTGATTGCCGCTTGCGCTTTAACGAAGTACTTTGGCGCGTCGCTGATTCTGTTATTGCTGGTTTATTCGGTGGCAGGGCAGGGGCGTCTGGGAAAGTACGCATGGTACATGCTGATTCCCATTTTCATCCTGGTGGGATACCAACTTTGGACCAAGGCCATGTACGGACACGGCCTGCTTTTTGGAGCGGCGGAGTTTGCCAGAATTCATCGCGAGCAATCTACTAAGTCCGTGAAAGCGGCGATGGGCCTAAGCTTTGCAGGAGGATGCATGCTTCCGGCGCTCACACTGGCTCCTGTTCTGTGGTCGCGTAAGCGAATCTTTTGGGTGAGCGTTGTAGCGGCACTTGCTGGACTCTCTATTGGAACTGGTAGGGTGAGTTTGGGGATTTCGCCTCAAGCGCGTGCAACCCGACTAGCACTTCGTCAGCACTGGCCATCGGTGAGCATTCAGTTGGCGCTCTGCATTGCGGGGGGAATTTTCGTCGTGGCGCTGGCGACAGCAGATTTCCGGAAGAGAAAAGATGCCGAGTCTCTGTTCCTGATGTTGTGGGTGCTGGGCACGTTTGTTTTTGCCGCCTTCCTGAACTGGACGCTTAATGCGCGTTCAGTCCTTCCGTTGATTCCGGCCGCCGGCATTCTGCTGGCGCGACGGATGCAGGAGATCGAGGGAATCTCAGAACCGCGGTTCCGATGGAAATTGGTTTTGGCCTTCGCGCTGTCGGGAGCAGTGTCACTCTGGATTACCGGCGCTGACGCCGCCTTGGCGAACTCGGCTCGAACCGCGGCAGGGATTATCCACGAGAGAACTCAGAGTGAGACTGGCACAGTTTGGTTCGAGGGTCACTGGGGGTTTCAATACTACATGGAGTTGTACGGAGCCCATGCGGTTGACTTGGAGAACTCCACATTCAATCCGGGAGACTTTGTCGTCATCCCGGAGAATAACGCTGTGATTCCTAAAATGCTGCCCGAGCAGATTGCTACTTTGGAGGTTGTGGAGGTGACATTGCCGCAGCCGATAACAACCATTCGGCGCGATCTGGGCGCGGGTTTTTACTCCACTTACTTTGGGCCGCTGCCGTTCGCTGTGGGCAAGGTTCCTCCCGAACGCTACTATCTTTTTCGACTGATGTCGAAGGTAAGCGCGAGCCAATTGACTCCTCCCACCAGATGAAGGTGGCCTCTTCGCTGCTGTTTGCCGCAGCCGCATCAATAACGATAGACTTGTTCTATCTGAGGTGGATTCATGCTGGTGGTCATGCAAGCGCACGCCACAGACGAACAGGTGCGTGCGGTTTGCCAGAAGATTGAGTCGCTGGGCTACAGCCCGCATCCGGTTCCGGGTGCGGGCCGGACTGCTGTCTGCATTACGGGGAACAAGGGCGAAGTTGAGCCGGGCACGCTGGACGAGATGCCGGGCGTGCAGGAAGTGATTCGTGTCACCAAGCCTTATAAGCTGGTCAGCCGTGACATTAAAGAAGAAAACACGGTTATCAGCTTTCCCGGCACGGACGCAACCATCGGTGGACCCGGGCTCGCGATTCTTGCGGGGCCGTGCGCCATCGAGAGTCGCGAACAAGCTTTTGCCATCGCCGAGCGGGTGTCTCGCGCCGGCGCGCAATTTTTCCGTGGCGGCGCCTACAAGCCACGCACTTCACCATATTCCTTTCAGGGCTTGGGTGAAGAGGGCCTGCAGATCATGGCTGAGGTGCGGGAACAATTCGGTATGAAGATTGTGACCGAGGCCATCGACAACGAGTCGCTCGAACTAGTTGCGGAATACGCCGATGTCATCCAGATCGGCGCCCGCAACATGCAAAACTTCTCGCTTTTGAAGCGGGCAGGACGCGTCAGGAAGCCGGTGCTGCTGAAGCGCGGCATGTCAGCGACGCTCGAGGAATTTTTGATGGCCGCAGAATACGTGATGAGCGAGGGCAATTATCAGGTGATCCTGTGCGAACGCGGGGTGCGCACTTTTGCCGACCACACTCGCAACACGCTGGATCTGAGTGTGGTCCCGGCGGTGCATCGCCTCAGTCACCTGCCAATTGTGGTCGATCCCAGCCACGGAACCGGCAAGCGCAACAAAGTTACGCCGATGTCGCGAGCCTCGGTTGCGGTGGGCGCTGACGGTTTGATCGTGGAAGTGCACCACGAGCCGGACAAAGCGTTGTCGGACGGCATGCAGTCGCTTTATCCCGACCAGTTCGATGAACTGATGGCGCAGGTGAGGCAGATTGCGCCGGTGGTGGGACGAACGGTGCCCGCGATTGGCAGACACGCGCCAGTAGCGGCTATTTCGGTCGACCGGACGGACACGATCCCCTCTTCAGCACCTTAAAGAGGTTTCGAAATAAGAGGTTTCCAGATGAGGCCTATATCGCGGTTCTTCCTGACTATACCGCTGGCCTTTGGAGTTTTCCTTTACGCTCAAGAGACCCACTTACAAACGTCACCAGCGCCGGCGCTCTGCGATCCTGACACGTTCGTACCTAGTCCGGCCCTGGAGGTACTCAGTGACACTGCGGGCGTTGACTTAAGGCAATACCTTAGAGATGTGGTGCGAAGTATCAGAATCAACTGGCGTACCGCCATACCGGCGGATGCTCAGCCTCCGTCAAACAAGGCAGGTTGTGCGACCATCGAATTCGCAATTGAGAAAGATGGAAAGCTGACCGGCATGAAGCTGGTACAGTCCTCCGGAGATGCGAGGCTGGAGCGGGCGGCCTGGGCTGGCATCACGGCCTCTTCACCATTCCGTCCGCTCCCCGAACAGTTCACCGGTGAATCTCTCGGACTGCGTTTTCATTTCCTCTACAACCCAGGCCAGCGCGGACATCTGGTGCCTATCAGGCCTGGGAGTGGCGAATGGCAGTCTGCCTCGGCTGGCGAGAATGCCGGATCCGGCAGCGCTACGTTTGAACCACAAACGTACAATGGTGAACCGGTCTATCGAGTGGGTCACGGCGTTACTGCTCCGAAGGGCACCTATATGCCCAACCCGTCGTATACCGATCGGGCCCGTAAAAAGAAGCTTCGCGGAACCGTAATACTCGCCATCATAGTTACCCCGGAAGGCGACGTGGGCGATGCGAAAGTCGTTCGGGGGTTCGACCCGGAAATGGATCAGAACGCCTTAAACACAGTGCGCACGTGGAAGTTCGAGCCCACAACGAAGGACGGGAAGCCAGTAGCAGTTGCAATCAACGTTGAAGCGAGTTTCAACCTGTATTAGCCGGGCGACTCGAACCTCCCACTCCCTATCACCCACTCTGATACTCTTGCCTGTTTCGGTCAGCAGTTACCTTGAGAAAACTCCTCCTCATCGTTGTGCTGTTGCCGATCGCCGGCGGGCTCGGCTGGTGGTATTTCCACGAGCGGGCGCTTCCCAACTACGGGCCCGCTTATCGCGAGTATGCCTACGTGACGAATGGGAAAAGCAACACGGTCTCGGTCATTGATCTGCGTACTTTCGAGCCTGCGAAAACTATCAGGGTGGGCAGCGAACCGACCGGGATCGCGGCCAATTCCAAAAAGAATGAAATTTATGTGGTCAACACTGGCTCGGACAACGTCAGCGTGATCGACGCGGAGCGTAATGAAGTAGTGGCGACCATTGGAGTGCATGGCAAGCCCTACTTCATTGACATTTCCGCGGACGGCAAGCGCGGCTACGTGGCGAACTCGGCATCGAACAACGTCTCCGTGCTCGACCTGGAGAAACGCATCGTCATCGGCACTCTGCGGGTAGGAATCTCGCCGGGGCTGGCCCGAGTTTCTGCCGATGGCTCGATCGTGGTGGTCAGCAATCGCGGAGACGATACCGTTTCTCTGATTGACGTGAGGAACCTTAAAGTGAGGCGCACTATCGAGGCTTGTCAGCAGCCGGAAGATATTGTCATTTTGTGGGACAACAGCAAGGCCTTTGTAGCCTGTGGCGGATCGGACCAAGTGGCGTCCATTGATTTGAAAAGCGACAAGCTGTTGGCTTCGCTTGACGTGGGCAAGACGCCGGCCAGCCTGGCGTTGAAGCCCGATGGGGGTGAGTTGATGGTCACTAATTTTGATTCGAACAATATCTCTATCATCGAGACCAGCACGAACGAAGTCGGGGGAAGTTATTTGATTGGCAACCATCCCGCGCGCGGAATCGTGAGTTCGGATAATTCTCGGTTGTACGTGAGCAACTTCGCTTCCAACACGGTGGCAGTGTATGACATTGATATCGGCAAGGTGATCGCGTCTGTGACCGTGGGCAGCCACCCGGACGGACTGGCGCTCTCCAAAAGCGAGAACTATTTGCTGGTGCTGGATTCGCAGTCGGGCGACGTCACGGTGATTCAGAAGCGGGCGCCGACGAAATTACAGCCGAGTGAGTATTCCCTGCTTACCATGATTCCTGTGGGAGTGCAGCCGAACAATATTGTGGTGAAATCATTTGTGCTGGCGAAGCCGCAGTAGGCCAGGGGCTAAAGCCCCGGCCATTTTGCGGCTTTTACGGCATGGCTGAAGCCATGCCCTTCCCACGGCACTCTCAGGCTTGCGTCCTCGCAGCACGCTATCCGAGCTTGAGTGGAGCGTCTGCCGGCAGATCGGAAGCGGGGCTCTCGGGCAGGATTGCGGTGGCGTTTCCGAGCTCATAATCCTTCAAAATGGTGACCGGATTCATGGTCTTTACCAAGTTGACTTCGCCGGGTTCTCCCTCCAGCAGGTTTTCAACGATTGTTTTTGTGCCTTCAACCGCGGGTTCATCGGGAGGAAGAATGCCCACGCTCTGATTTCTTCCCCAAGTCTTGGCCAGATACATGGCGCGATCAGCCAAATCAATTACTTCCTCAGCACAGAGCCAGTCGACATCGTTCTTGCTCCAGGGATAAGGCGCCCACCCGATGGAGCAGGTTTTGCGGACTTTAATGCCATGACCCAAGTCGAAGGGCTCGGCCGCGGTGACCTCTAGAATCCGGCTACAGAATGGGGCGGCGCCAGAGCGGTCGGCTGACCGGCTTACTATCACGAACTCTTCCCCGCCCCAGCGGACCAGCACGTCCGACTTGCGCATCACACGGCCGAGGCGCTCGGCAAACTTGCGCAGCAATTCGTCGCCGGCTACGTGGCCATGCTCGTCGTTGACTCGCTTGAAGAAATCTACGTCGACCATGAAGAAGATAAGGTCACGATGGTCGACGGGATGAGGACGCGATCCCTCGCTGCGCTGGTAGTCGCGCAAGACCTGACCGACGTCAGCGGCCAGCGTCTCCTCAAGGTAGCGACGATTGCGAACCTGGGTCAGGGGATCGGTGAGCGAAGCTTCCTGCAATTCAAAGTTTTTTCGGGCAAGTTCGGTGCTGTGCTCACGCAGCAACTTTTCCTTAATAAGGAGGTCGTCCTGCAGGCTGTGCATCTTATCGAGGTTTCGTTGCGTGGCGGAAAGCAGCAACAGGAGTTCGCGGTCCTGCAAGTATTGCTTTAGAGAGACACACGCTGCCAGGGCGAAACCGGTTAGCAGCGAGATGACCAGACGCGAGGTGTGGATATGCGAATCCGAATTCGGCCAGAAGACTTCCCAAACGCCCATCAAAGGAACGGAGAGAACGGCAACCATCACCAATTGTGGCGCCAAGCCAATGGTGCGGTTGCGATTCTCAGTCGTGCTGTCGGGATCTGCTTTGAGACCCGCCGCTTTGAATCCGACCCAGATGAACCAGCAAGCGGCCGCCGCCATGGGAACATCATAGAGGCTTCCGGAGTGGTACAAGCCGATGTCGATGGCAGTATTGGCCCACTGCGAGCCGAACGCGTACAAGCACGCAGCCACGAAGAGATTTAGATAGATTCCCTTCCACGGTCCCTTGGCGCGCGCCACCAAGATTCCCAGGGTCAAGAGGAAGACAAGATTTTCCAGAAAATACAGTATGTCGTAGCGCAGACCGTAGACGCTGCTATCCCGAGACAGGAATTGGTACGGGGCCACAACGTAGGCGTAAAGAAAAACCCACCAGAGCAACAAAAGGAGCAGATTTAAAGTCTGCAGGTAGAGCTTGCGGCGTCCCTGCGGCTGGTCGGGGCGCAGAATGACCGCCGCCATCAGCGGCACGATGTGGATGAAGAGTGCCGGATCGCCGATCGAGTCGTCAGGCATGGCCTTACGGATGAGGACTTCGTAGTAGAGCCACGCCCACACGCTGATCGCCCACAGGAAGCCGCTGCCTGCAAGAAACGCCCAGAAGACGCGAATTTGGCCCTTGCTTCGCAGGGCATTGCGGGTCATGACGCCGATGGCGAACAGGACCAGCACAAGCATGCTGATGTCCTCTTGCGCGGTAGCCAGAAAGCCTGGCTTCAGCGTAAGGGCGAGCACAACTTGCTCCAGCACCAGCGCCCCCGAAGCAGCGATCCACCAGTGCGGACGAATTTTTATCTCAGCGTGCATACAGAGAACACACCAAGCCGACGTGGAGCGCAAGCCGGTTGGCAAAGGCGGTCCTCACGATTCGCGGACACACGACCACCTCGCGCCCTTCCAAAACATCAAATATCAATTTGTTAGGTGAATCTTATCTGACTGGCACGGCGGAAAAAGTAACCCACGGGGTGAGCCGGGTTACCTATGTAACCGTTAGAAATCATCAAACCAGATCATTTGCGAGCTACGCGTTTGCGCCGCAGCACTTCTTATACTTCTTGCCCGAGCCGCAAGGACAGGGATCGTTGCGGCCGATCTTGGCGGCGCCGCGAACCACTTGCTGCACGGGTTGCAGATCTCCCGATCCGGCCATGCGAGCCTGATCGAGTTCGCGGCGCTTTTTGCGCTGGAAAGCCTCTTCGATCTCATCGACGGAAGTGGCCACGCCCCGTGGCGCGCGGCGGCCATTGCCGTCGCCGCCCAATCCAGGAACCGGAACGCCGGCATCGGAGCCACTCCCTGCGCCAGCCGAGCCTTGAACCGTGACGGCTCCGCCCTCAGCGGGTCGCTCTAGAATCTGCATGAGATAGAGATAACGGACCGTGTCTTCCTGGAAGCGCTGCATCATGGCCTCGAACATGTCGAAGGACTCGCGCTTGTACTCGACCAGCGGATCATGCTGTCCGTAGCCGCGGAGACCAATACCTTCCTTCAAGTGGTCCATATCTCGAAGGTGGTCTTTCCATTGCGAGTCAAGGACGCTCAGCATGATCATGCGCTCGTGATAGCGCATGGCGTCAGGACCGATGAGCTTTTCCTTGGCGTCGTAGCGATCTTTGAGCTTGTCAAAAATTGCGTCGCCCAGTTCCTGGCGGTTAAGCGTTTCGGGCTTGATTCCCTCGGCCAGAACATCCACACCGAAACGGGTGAAGATGCCATCCTTCAACGACTTGATGTCCCAATCCTCAGGATGAACTTTAACCGGACAGAACTGGTCCATCAGATCGCTGAGAATTCCTGAGACGTAATCTTCGAGGATGAGTTCCTTCTGCTCCACGCCTTCCAGTAACTGGTGGCGGAGACCATAGACGGCCTCGCGCTGCTTGTTCATCACGTCGTCGTACTCGAGCAGGTGTTTGCGGGCCTCGAAGTTTTGGGCCTCGACCGCCTTTTGCGCTGCTTCAATACGGCGCGTGATCAGACGCGATTCAATCGGGATGCCTTCTTCCATGCCCAGCCGCTGGAGCAGATTCGAAACCCACTCCTTGGCAAAGATGCGCATCAGGTCATCTTCGAGCGAGAGATAAAAGCGAGAGGAACCAGGATCGCCTTGGCGACCAGCGCGACCGCGGAGCTGGTTATCAATGCGCCGGGCCTCGTGGCGCTCGGTGCCGAAGATGTGGAGACCACCTACCGCCGTGACTTCGTCGTGCTCTTTATCAGTTTGCTGCTTGTAGCGGTTGAAGATTTCTGTCCACTGATCGGTGGGGACGACATATTCGTTGCCAGCGTAGTACCAGACTGTGCTCTTGGTCTCGTCCACGTCGATTTGAATTTTGCCTTGGGCGGCACGCAGCAGTTGCGCTAGTCCCTTCTTCACGCACTCCTGCTTGGCCATGAATTCAGGATTTCCGCCGAGTAGGATGTCGGTGCCGCGGCCGGCCATATTGGTAGCAATCGTCACCATTCCCTTGCGTCCAGCCTGAGCGACGATCTCAGCTTCGCGCTCGTGATACTTGGCGTTGAGCACCACGTGCTTGATGCCTTTTTTCTTCAGCAACTCGGAGAGGCGCTCCGACTTTTCGATTGAGGTCGTGCCAACCAGTACAGGTTGGCCGGTCTGGTTCAGCTTTTGGATCTCGTCGGAAGCGGCATAATACTTCTCTTTTTCCGTCCGATAGACGGTGTCGGGATTTTCTACCCGCAGCAGCGGCTTATTCGTTGGGATAACCATCACTTCCAGCTTGTAGATCTTGTCGAACTCAGGAGCTTCGGTTTCCGCTGTGCCGGTCATCCCGGCGAGCTTCTTATACATGCGGAAATAATTTTGGAAGGTGATGGTCGCCAGGGTCTGGTTCTCGCGCTCGATCTTGACGTTTTCCTTGGCTTCCACAGCCTGGTGCAAGCCATCCGACCAGCGACGGCCTGGCATGAGGCGTCCGGTGAATTCATCGACGATGAGGACTTCGCCGTCTTTTACCACGTACTCCACATCGCGACGGTAGAGAGCATGCGCCTTGATCGCAGTCTCGACGTGATGCTTAAGGTCCCAGTTCTCCGGATCAGCAATATTGCCAATGCCCAGAAGCTGTTCAACTTTTTCCCAGCCTTCGTCGCTGACCGTGATCGTCCTGTGCTTTTCGTCAATCACGTAGTCGCCAGTGAGCTGCTTCGGTTCGCCCGGCGCGACGTCAATCTCTTCACCGCGCTCGAGCTTGGGGATGATGCGGTTCACCTTGAAATACTTATCGGTCGATTCTTCGCTCGCCCCGGAGATGATAAGTGGAGTGCGGGCTTCGTCAATCAGGATGGAATCGACTTCGTCGACGATGGCAAAGTTGTGGCCGCGCTGCACGCAGTCCTTGAGGTCGAACTTCATGTTGTCGCGCAGGTAGTCGAAGCCGAATTCGTTGTTGGTTCCGTAAGTGACATCGGAGGCGTAAGCTTCGCGGCGCTCCTCATCATCAAGATCGTGGACGATCACGCCAACGCTCAGCCCGAGGAAGCGATAGAGTTTGCCCATCCACTCCGAGTCGCGCTTGGCCAGGTAGTCGTTGACGGTGACGACATTCACCCCGCGCCCACTTAGCGCGTTGAGATAAACGGGAAGGGTCGCAACCAGCGTTTTTCCTTCGCCGGTTTTCATTTCAGCAATCTTGCCCTGGTGCAGAACCATGCCACCGATCATTTGCACATCGAAGTGGCGCATGTTGAGCACGCGGCGGCCAGCCTCACGGACGACGGCGAAAGCTTCGACTAGAATCTCATCCAGAATTTCATTGATGGCCTGCCGGCGCTCGTCTTCTATTTGCTTCGCGCGGTCGGGATCGGCTTCCGGCTCGTCCGGGATACGGCTGAGACGTTCCTGGATACGCTGGCGAAATTCATCGGTCTTGGCGCGCAGCTGCTCGTCCGAGAGCTGCTGCATCTCGGGCTCAAGCGCGCTGATGGCCTCCACTCGAGGCATCAAACGCTTGAGTTCGCGCTCGTTCTTGGTCCCGAAGATCTTGGCTATGACGGTGTTGATCAAATCTGGAGTTCCTTCGCGGGCGCATCCCGACCGGCCTGTTAGAAGCCTAGCACATTAGATGCGGTCCAAGGGACGTTGGCGCTAACCTCTAGTTACTGGGGTCCCACAGCGTTCTCATGTAAGATTTCCCGCTGACGATGCCGACCTTCTACCACCGCTTCCGCGAATGCGCCGAGCGCTGGCCGCAAAATCGCGCGCTGGAAATTCAGCGGCGCGATCGCACCGAGAGCTATACCTACGCGGAGACCCGGCAGAAGGCGGAATCGGTTGGACGCTGGCTGGCGGAAAACGGGTTTCAGAGCGGCGCTCGGCTGGCGATTCTCGCCGACAATCACCCGCGGTGGGTTGCCGCCTATCTCGGAGCCATTGCCGCGGGCTGTACCGCGGTTCCCCTGGATACAGCATTTCGCGCCGACCAGGTCGCGAAGTTGCTGAAAGACAGTGGCACTTCGTTATTGTTCGCGGACGCTAAACATCTTCCTACCGCGCATTCCGCGGTCGCCGAGTTAGACATTCCTATCGTGCTGGTAAGCGCGGGTGAATCATCACCGGCGACGCCGACCGCCGAACAGAATTCAGCTCGAGGAAGGCAGAAATCTGCGCCTACACGCAGAGTTCCCGCCCAACCTGTAGCAAACCTCGATAGTATTTTCGCAGCGGGGCCGGGCAATTTCACTCCGGTTGAATCTCCCGCCGACAACCTTGCTTCCCTGCTTTACACCTCGGGAACAACCGCCGATCCCAAAGGTGTGATGCTCACCCACGCCAACTTGCTGGGCGAGGTCGAGTCCGTATTCGCCCGGCTCGATATCGGTCCCGACGATGCGGTTCTCGGAGTGCTCCCGCTGTTTCACGTACTTTCGCAGATGGCCAACCTGCTGCTGCCTCTGGTGAAAGGCGCGCGGGTTGTGTATCTGGAAACACTCAATACCACAGAGCTTCTGCGAGCGTTGCAGGAACGGCAGATCACCGCATTCGCCGTGGTGCCACAGTTTTTTTACCTGATCCACGACCGCATCTTCAAAGAAATACAGAAGCGCGGCAGCTTAGCGCGGCACGCGCTGCAGGCCATGATGTCAATCACGCGCTTCGCCCGCCGCTTGGGCTGGAACACGGGAAGGCTCTTTTTCCGGCCTATCCACAAGACGTTCGGGGACAAGATGCGCTATCTGATAACCGGCGGCTCGCGTTTTGATCCCCAGATCGGACGGGATTTCTACGCGCTGGGGATTGATGTGTTGCAGGCCTACGGCTTAACCGAAACGACTGGCGCTGCTTTCTTAACTGTTCCAAAAGATAACGTGATTGGCTCGGTTGGGCCGCCACTGCCCGGCGTGGAAGGAAAAATCATCGACCCGCAACCGCAGGAAGAAGGTGGTCCCGCAACCGGCGAAATCGCGATTCGTGGCGCAGTCGTGATGAAGGGTTACTGGAACCGTCCGGATGCATCCGCTGCTGTTCTGAAAGATGGCTGGCTCTTGACGGGTGACCTGGGGCAGTTTGACGCTCGCGGCAATCTGGTCATCACCGGCCGCAAGAAAGACGTGATCGTTCTCAGCAATGGTAAGAACATCTATCCGGAAGAGATCGAAGCGCATTATTCCAAATCGCCCTACATCAAGGAAATCTGCGTGATGGGGTTGGAGGCAAAGCCGGGCGATCCCACGTCGGAGCGGCTACATGCTGTGATCGTGCCGAATTTCGAGATGCTCAAGCGGCAAAGGATTAGCAATGCGAAGGAAGTCATTCGTTTCGACATTGAAACCTTCTCGGCGCAACTGCCGTCGACCAAACGAATTGGAAGTTATGAAATCTGGCCAGAGGAGTTACCTCACACCACGACCCGGAAGCTGAAGCGCTTCGAAATTGAGAAGCGGGTGCGGGCGAACCAGGCGCGGGGTCAGTCGGACGATTCGGAAGTTGCGTCCGAGCGTCCGCTGAGCGCCGACGATACAGCGTGGCTGGAGCAGCCGGAAGTACAACGCGCGCTGAAGATTGTTCGGGACTCTGCTAAATCAGCTCCCGATGTCATTCGGCCCGGCGATAATCTGGAACTCGATCTGGGGTTTGATTCGATGCAGCGAGTCGAACTATTGGTCGCACTGGAAGAAGAGCTCGGCGGCGATGTAGAGGAGTCACGCTTGGCTGACATCTACACCGTGCGCGAATTGGTGGATACGGTGCGGGAAAGTGCAGCCGCGGGAAAGACAATAACCCGCGCCCAATTTGCTGGCTGGAAGGCGCTGCTGCAACAAGAATCGACCGATCCAGAGGTACTTGCCCTCGGCTCTCCGGGACGCTTCGCCGAGCACGTCTTCTATGTTTTGAGTCGCCTGATACAGATTTTCGCTTCCGATCGGCTGCGCTTGCGCGTCACCGGCCTGGACAGGCTTCCCGGGCACGGCCCCTACATCATTTCTTCGAATCACCAGAGCTTTGTCGATCCTGTAATCCTGAGCAGCGTTTTGCCTTGGTCCGCCTTTCGCGATTTGTTTTCGGGGGGAACGAGTGAGATTTTTGGTTCTGGTCCGATGCGTGTTCTGGCCCGCTGGCTGCGTGTGATGGTGCTGGATCCGGATGCCAACCTGGTTTCCGCAATGCGCGCCGGCATCTTCGGCTTGCGGCATGGACGGATTATGATTCTCTACCCGGAAGGCGAGCGCAGCATTGACGGCACGCCACGGGTCTTCAAGAAGGGCGCCGCGATTCTTTCCATTCACGCGCAAGTGCCGATCGTTCCGGTTGCGATCGAAGGCTTCTATGAAGTCTGGCCGCGGGGGAAGAAGTTTTTTCAGAAGTTCGCGCCCGTGCAGATGAAATTTGGTGATCCTATCTATCCCCCGCCCGAGTCCGAAGCCTCTGAAGCGGCATATGAGCGGCTCACTGCCGAGCTGAGAGCGCGGGTGGTGGCCATGTGGCAAGAGTTGCGCGCTGAACGTCGGTGAGGCGGGAGATTACTGGTTGCAGCAAACCGAGGCTTCAGCGTAAAACTGGAGTTGCATTCGAGGCGACACACACCCACTTCCCGTCTTTGTAAATCCAGGTATCGACAAAGCGTTCGCGCCGCACGTAGGACTTCCCTGCCTCGATTCCCCTGGCGCGAAATACTCCTGTCGCGACGGCGGCATTCCCGTACACATGCACGTGCATCGATTCGGGGGCAACTTGCTGCTCTTGGGAGTTGCTGGCCTTTATGCTTGAAAGAAACTCGGCTTTGGATTGCACCGTGCCGTCATCGTTAATCAGTACCATCTCGTTATCGAGGAGAGCGTCCAGCCCTTTGGTGTCACCGAGCTTGTAAGCCTGGTTCCAGGCCTTCTCCAAGGCAATGATTCTCGATCGAACACTAGAAGGATCAGCGTTGTCTTGGCCCCGCGCCAGTGACGCGGTGGCACAGAGCAAAGCCAGCAGAAAACCGGTGAGTCTCATAGTGCAACCTCTCATAGGCTGTATATGAATGGTATCTGTCCTCGCGGCAAATAGGCCGAGTTTGGTGAAACGAAAGTAACGAATCGCAGAGCGAGAACAGCGAGAAGACTCATACTGGGAAACCGCTGCGGCCGCCGTCTTATTTTGCCCGCGGATGGGTTTGGTCGTACACGTGAAGAACGTGCTTCATCGAAAGCTGGGTATATCGCTGGGTGGTCGAAAGCCGTTCGTGGCCCAGCATCTCCTGGATAGCGCGCAGGTCGGCGCCCTCTTCTAACAGGTGCGTGCCGAAAGCGTGGCGCAGAGTATGCGGATGGACGTCGGGAGAAAGTCCCTTGGCGACGGCGATTTTCTTGATGATTCGCCCGACGCTCCGGGTAGTAAGGCGGCCGGCACGCTGGTTGATCAGCAACGCTGGGGTGTTCCTCTTCCGCTCGGCAAGCAGTTTCTGGCGCACCGGCAGATAGGCAGTCAGCGCCACCTTCACCGAGTCACCGAAGGGCACGTAGCGCTCTTTTTTCCCTTTGCCGCGGATGAGGATCGCTTCCGAGCTTAAGCGGATGGCGTCGAGATTGATGCCAATCAGTTCCGAGTTGCGGATGCCACAGCCGTAGAGCAGTTCGAACATTAGCCTATCGCGCTCGGGAAAGGCGGCGACTTCCGGCATTTCGCTGTCGAGGACAGTGTTCATTTCTTCGATGGTAGGGACGCGGGGGAGCTTCTTCGGGAGTTTCGGGGTTGCGACCAATGCGGCTGGATTCTGTTCGACGATCCCTTCCTGCGCAAGCCAGCGAAACAGGGAGCGTACGGCGGCCAGTGACCGCGCGACCGAAGTCTTGCCCAGCCCTTTTTCGTAAAGATGAGACAGGAATCCACGAATGGTCACGTGATCGATATTTCGCCACGGGCGGGATCCGACATAGCTTGAAAAGTTCGTGAGGTCGCCAGCGTAGGCCTTAATGGTGTGCGCCGAAGCGTTGCGCTCGCGCAAGGAACGAAGAAATTGCGCCACCGCTTTTTCCGCAGTGGGGCGAGCGGTTCGTGTTGCGACGCTACTCTTCATCTCGCCTTCGCTCTCGGATGATGCTTCTGATAAACGTTCTTCAACCGATCGAGTGCCAAGTGCGTATACACCTGCGTGGTCGAAATATCGGAGTGTCCAAGGATCGTCTGTACGGTTCTCAGGTCGGCGCCATTTTCTACCATGTGGGTGGCGCAACTGTGGCGCAACATATGCGGACTTGCATTGCGACCGGTGCCGACGGAAGCGGCACGCACCATCTGCCAGACTCGCTGACGGGTCAGCTTCCGCGCCCCACGGCTGAAAAACAGAAGCGGCGTAGTCTTACCTGCCATCAGTACCACGCGTGAGTGCTTCATGTACTCGGTCAAGGCGTCCTGAGCCGATTTTCCCAGAGGCACGATGCGCTCTTTGTCACCCTTGCCGCGCACCAGTACATAACCGAGATCGAGCTTCAGATCTTCGAGCTTGACTCCGATGATTTCAGAGACGCGCAGTGCCCCGGCATATAAAACCTCGAGCATGGCACGGTCACGCGCGGCTAGTGCTTCGTCCTGCTTGCGCAGTGATGAGACCTGTGGGCGGCTCAGTATCGCGTCCATTTCATCGCGCGCCAGCGACTTGGGCAGCACTTTCCATTGCTTGGGTGAGTTGATGTTGAGCGTGGGATCGTGTTCGATCAGTTTGTCGAGTAGAAGGTAACGGTAGACATGGCGCAACGCCGAAAGCTTTCGCCCAACCGATCTTCCGTCCACGGCGTTAGCAAACAACTGCTGGATGAAATCGCGCACATCGTTCCGGCGTGCATTGAGCAACGTACGTTTGCGTTTCTGCAGAAATCCGGCGAACTGGGCAAGGTCGGTGGTGTATGCCGCAATCGTGAGCGGGGCCAGGCCTTTTTCTACTTTCAGGTAGTCGAGAAAGCCGGGGACGACGCGGGCATTGGCTTCGGAGGCCACAGCTTGAGTATGCGCATTATCGGACGCAGGGGAAAGTGATTAAGCGGGTGCGAGTCTCTTGTCATCCTGAGCGAAGTTGTCCATCCGATTGCGGATGGACAGAAAGTCGAAGGATCTCTGCCCCGTTTCCCTGTTATGCCGCCATTGCACGCAGCAACTCGACCGCGGAGATTGCCCCTTCCGGCGTCTCCTCGTGCTTGAAATAAGCAAACACGTTGCGGCCCTGCCCGATATGCTCTTGAGTCCGTTCCACCATCGCGCGGCGCTCGTCGGGCGTGTATGTGGGCTTGCGATAACGGTAGTAGCAGAAATCGGCAGTCACTACATCGGGCGTGGACCGTTCTTCGGTTTCGGCGACGCAAAGGGCCCGATTGTGAGACTTTAGAAGATTGAAAATTTCATCGGAGAACCAGGAGACGTGCCGAAACTCGAATGCCGATGGTACCGCGCGGGGAAGAACGCCAAGAAATTCCTCCAGAACCTGGGATTCGGCTTTCATGTTGGGCGGAAGTTGAAAGAGCAGCGGCCCGAGTTTTTCAGCCCGCGCCAGCCCCTCGATCGTGCTTAGAAACCGCGGAACGAAGTCTTCCGTTTTCTTGAGCCGTTTGATGTGCGTGATGACCTGATGGGCTTTTATCCCGAAGCGAAAATGAGGTGGTGTTTCGGCAATCCATTTCTGGATAGTGGTCTCCTTCACCAGTTGGCGAAAGGTAAAGTTGACTTCGACAGTGTTCAGCTGAGTCGCGTAGTGCTGCAGAAAATTCTTCTGCGCCAGCTTCGCAGGATAAAAGTCCGGCTTCCAGCTTGGATACGCCCATCCAGATGTGCCGGCATAGAGTTGCGCCATGTTTGACCTTTGGGTGGGGGGAGCGGCTCGCTTCGCCTCGCGTGCCAGATTATATCTTCCTGGTCTTCTTCCCTGCCTTGTGCTTACCAGGTTTGACGGTCTTACTTCGGCGCCTGCTGCGCGATTCGGCCTGGGCGCTGATTTCGAGTCCATCTTTGACGGTGGCGGATGTTCGCCGCCCGGTTGCTGCTTCCCCATCTTCACTCGATGCACGGGCGAGGACGCCCGCGCCTACATCAGCCGCCAACTTCGGCAATTTCTGTTTCAACTTCAGGACAGGCTCGAAGAGATCTCCCATTTTCTCCACTCGTCCAAGCACCTGAGGCCCTTCGAAAACCAGCCGGTTGGGATCTTTTTTCTTCAAGACCTGCTCGACCTCTTCCCACTTCACCGGCGTTGACACCGTGGGACGCTCCCGCGCGCGCAGCGAGTACACGCCGATGGTGGTCTTGTGCCGATCATTCTGGCTCCAGTCCACGAATACCTTATTCACTCGCAGCTGCTTCTTCATGTCGGAGACCACAAGTTCTCGGTGGTCGTTTTCCAGCAAGCGGGCGAGCGCTTGAGCGAAGGGCTTGGTGGCTTCATAACTGGTGGGCGTGTTGAGAGGAATGTAAATTTGCAACCCTTTCGAGCCGGACGTCTTGGGAAAGCTCTGCAACCCGAAGTGCTCGAAGATTTCCCGTAGCCACATCCCGACCTGAGCGCATTGCACAATGTTGGCGGGAGGACCGGGATCCAGATCGAAAACCATCATGGTTGGACGATTGATCTCCTTGGCCAGCGAAAGCGAAGGATGGAGTTCGATCGCTGCCAGGTTCGCCATCCACACCACTGTGGGGAGATCATTGGCCAGGATGTAATTCACATTGCGGCGATTGCCCTCGCTCCAGATCGGGGCGGTCTTCACCCAGTCTGGCCGGTGAGCGGTGGCGTTCTTCTCAAAGAAGTATTGGCTGTCAACACCATTGGGATAGCGTTTCAGAGTTAATGGTCGTCCGGCAAGATGGGGGACGAGAACTGGCGCGATACGGGCGTAGTAGTCGATGACCTGTCCCTTGGTGAATCCCGTCGCCGGATACAGGACCTTGTCTAGATTGGTCAGGCTTAGATGCTTGCCTTCGATTTCGATGGATTGTGGTTTGCTCAAGCCGCCTCTCTCGCTTGCGTTGCCGTCAGTGGATGCCCGTTCAGTATAGCTGTAAGCTCAACCAGGTTCAGGATGACAGACATGACGACCGACGAGTGCGGTTTGACAATTTCCCTGCTCCCAACGTAACTTCAAGTTCTTCCTTTGATGCTTCGCCCAACCGCCGTGGAGGTCCAATGAAATACCGTGCCATCAGCTTTCTAAGCATACTTTTTGCCCTTTCGGCCGCTTTGGCCGGGGCACAAGACCTCGGTTCATTCGAGAAGCGCATCACGGTCAAGAAATTAGCTAACGGCCTGACTGTCGTAATCTGCGAACGCCCGGAAGCGCCAGTGTTTTCATTTTTCACGCATGTGGATGCTGGTTCGGTGCAGGATCCCATGGGCAAGACTGGGCTTGCTCACATGTTCGAGCACATGGCTTTCAAAGGGACGGACAAGATTGGCACCACTGATTATCCAGCCGAGAAGGTTGCACTGGCGAAAGTGGAACAGGCTTATGCCGCCTACATCGCCGAGCGCGACAAGAGCACCGGCCGCGATGATCAGAAGCTGAAGCAGCGGGAAAAAACCTGGCAGGATGACATTGCGGAAGCGGAAAAATATGTCAAGCCGAACGAATTCCCTCAGATTCTGGAGAGTAACGGGGTAGAGGGACTGAATGCGTTCACGAATCTGGACGAGACCGCCTACCACTATTCTTTGCCGGAAAACCGGCTCGAGCTGTGGGCCTACCTGGAATCGGAGCGCTTCATGCACCCCGTGATGCGCGAGTTTTACAAAGAGCGGAACGTTGTGATCGAGGAACGCCGCCTGCGTACCGACAGCAATCCGGTGGGGCGGTTGCTGGAACAATTCGTAACTGCGGCCTATCAGGCGCATCCGTACCATCGTCCGACCATCGGCTGGATGTCTGACCTGAATTCGTTTTCCGCCACCGACGCGCAGAAATTCTTTGACGAGTATTACATTCCCTCAAACATGGTGGTGGCGGTGGTCGGTGACATTAAGCCCTCGGAAGCGATGCCAATCATCGAAAAGTACTTCGGCCGGATTCCGTCTCATGAAAAACCAGACGAGCGCACCACCACCGAGCCGCCGCAGAATTCCGAGCGCCGTGTTGTGCTGCGGGAAACGGCACAGCCACTTTATCTCGAGGGCTACCATCGCCCCGACTACCGCAGCAAAGATGACGCGGTGTACGACGCCATTGCAGATCTTATGTCGAACGGGCGCACTTCGCGGTTGTATCGGGCGCTGGTGCGCGATAAAAAGATCGCCGCCGACTCGGCCGGCTTCACGGGTCTACCGGGCAATAAGTATCCTCACCTGTTCGCGTTCTATGCTTTTCCGATGCCTGGCCATAAACCGGAAGAAATGGGAGAAGCGATCCACTCCGAAATCGAACGCCTGAAAAAAGAGGACATTAGCGACGAGGAACTGAAGATGATTACCACCCGAGCCAAGGCCAATTTGCTGCGCGGTTTGGCGAATAACGAGGGCCTGGCTATCCAGTTGGCACAGTACCAGGCACGCTACGACGATTGGCGGGAACTCTTCCACCAGGTGGAGAATCTGGACAAAGTCACTAAAGCCGACATCCGTCGTGTGGCGAATCAGACTTTCGTTCCCACCAACCGCACCGTAGGAATCATCGAAACTGTGGCGCCGTCGGACCAAAAAGGCGGTGCCCAATGAAACCGCTTGTCTCGTTCATCTGCGCCGCTGTCCTTTTTTGCATAACCGCTGCACCCCCAGCGACGGCACAAGCTTCCGACTGGCATCAGATCAAGGTTGCACCGCTTCCGCCTTTTCACCCGCAAGAACCCAAACGTATCAAGCTGCCCAACGGCCTGGTGATCTTCCTGCAGGAAGACCACGAACTGCCGCTGATCGATGGCAGCATCCGCATTCGCGGGGGCTCTCGTTCGGAACCAGCCGACAAAGTTGGGATGCTGGAAATCTACGGCGAAGTCTGGCGCACTGGCGGCACAAAGTCTCAGACCGGTGATCAACTGGACGACTACCTCGAAATTCGGGCAGCGAAGGTAGAGACGGGAGGCAACCAGGATTCGACTACGATCGGCTGGTCCTGCCTGAAAGCGGATTTTGACGATGTGTTCAAGGTCCTCAACGATTTGCTGCGCGCACCTGAGTTCCGGGAACAAAAGGTTGACCTCGCCCAGCGGGAGTTGTTTGACGCCATCTCGCGACGCAACGATGATGTCGGTGGAATCGCCGCCCGCGAGTCGACCAAATTGGCTTACGGTCCGCAGAGTCCCTATGCGCGTGTTGCGGAATATAAAACCGTCGCTGCCGTCACCCGGCAAGACCTGCTCGATTGGCACCACGCGCACCTTCATCCGAATAACATTATTCTGGGTGTGGCCGGTGACTTCGACTCCGCAGCCATGGAAGCCAAACTTCGCCAGTCTTTTGGCTCCTGGCCCGCTGGACCGGCGATTGAGAAACCGGAGATCAAATTCCAGCCCGCCAAGCCCGGCTACTATCTGATTCCCAAGGAAGATGTGAATCAGAGCAACATTCGCATGGTGACGCTCGGCATTCAACGCAACAATCCTGATTACTATGCGGCGCAGGTTTTCAATGAAGCATTTGGCGGAGGCTTTTCCTCCCGCTTGTTCCAAACCATTCGTACCAAGAAAGGCTTGGCCTACGGCGTAGGCGGAGGAATTGGCTCAGCCTTCGATCATCCCGGCATCTTGCGCCTATCGATGGGGACGAAGAGTCAAACCACCGTGGAGTCGATCCAGGCGCTCTATGACGAGGTCGACAGGCTGGCCAAGCAACCGATCGGGGACGAGGAGATTCAGCGCGCCAAGGATTCCATCTTGAACTCATTCGTGTTCAATTTTGATTCGCCGGAAAAAGTTCTGCGCGAGCGTATGGCCTACGAGTTCTACGGATATCCCGCCGATTTTCTGGAACAGTACCGAGCCGGAGTGGAAAAAGTTGCAAAGGCGGATGTAGCGCGGGTGGCAGCCAAATACCTGCACAAGGACCAACTTGCCGTGCTGGTGGTGGGGAATACATCTGACTTCGACAAGCCATTAGTGTCCCTGGGCCCGGTGACGAACGTAGACATCTCGATTCCGCCGCCTCCGAGCGAGGCGCAGGAACCAGCAGCAAAACCGGCTGTCAAGCCAGCGCAGTAGCCAACCATCATGGCCGGCGGATCGAGTCCAGCGATCGTTGACAACCTGTTGACCCGAATCGCTGATTCCGCAATCTGGTATGTGCTGGGTGTCGGCATTGGCGTTTACCTCTTTGCCCGCGGCTTTGGACTACTCCGGCAAAAGCGCCTGATTCTCGATATCCCGCGCTCGACCATCCGCGGCGCGGCACTCGGGCTCATTGAAGTCAGCGGGAAAGTGGTCGGCCCGTACACTCTGATTGCGCCGCTGTCGGAAGAGGAATGCTTCTATTACCGTTCAGTCGCCAGGCTGAGCGGAGATTCGCCACGCGGATCCAGTGGAAAAAACCTGGCGGAGGAGATGCTCTGCACTCCTCTCTTCCTCGATGACGGCACCGGACGCCTGCTTGTCGATCTCCGCGGCGCGGAGATGCAACTTATTCCGCTGCTCCACGATGAAAGCTCCCAATCCCCCATTCCAAACTACATGCGCGGTTTCCTTGGCCGCCACGGTGTTTCAACTGACTATCCGGTCACGCTCGAGGAATATTGCATTCGGCCCGAAGACACTCTTTTTGCGCTGGGAACGCTACAGGAGAATTCCGGGGAAGAAATCGCCGAGTCATCGCCGGGTACATCTGGACATGAAAATGCCAGATTCTTGAGTGAGGCCGCAGCTGATCTGCAGCGTCGAGCTGCGTTGGCCTTCGAGTTGCCGGGAATGGAAACGGCACGACTTAATCCTCCAGCCTCCACCAATCCACGTCGGTCTACAAAATCCGGGGAATTCGACTTGCACCCGCGGGTCGTGCTGATGAAGGGCCGAACCGTTGATCCCTATTTCATTTCCTGGCGCAGCCAACGCGATGTAGTTCAGGAGCTGGCGGGTAAGACTATTCTTTACATTTGGGGAGGTCCAATTCTGACCCTGGCTTGCGTCTGGGTGCTTGTTAGCCGATTTTTTGGGCAGTAGGAATGGGCTGGGGTCTACCCTCAGCAGTGGGAGCCCGGACGAACAACTGTTACTTGCCGGTCCCCGACAACTTTGCTGTCTGCGGACTCGGGCTGGCACTATCGGACACGTTCAGCGCTGCAGTGCGAGTTCCTTTAGCAGTGGGAGTGAATGTAATGCTGACCGTACAGGTCTGACCTGCTGCCAGAGTGCCTCCGCAGGTGGTCGCCGACTCGCTAAAATCACCCGGGTCTGCTCCCGTGAACGTAAACGGGGTTCCGGAGAAGTTCAGCATCGTTTTTAGATTATTCTTCACTTTAATTATCTTGGCCGCACTCGTTTGGCTCACAGTCGTACCTATGAAGGTCAGGCTTGATGGGGTGAGCGTTAGTTGCGGCACTCCTTTCCCCGAAAGCGGAACTTGCTGCGGGCTATTGCTCGCGTCGTCTGTAATTACCAAGGTGGCGGATCTGGCCCCCAGTGCTCCGGGAGAGAAAGTTACACTCACGGTACACGATTTGTTCACCAACAGCGTACCGCCACAGGTAGTGGTCTTAGAGAAATCCCCCGGATTGGTTCCTGTAATCGCGATAGAAGAGATAGTGACCGTTCCACCCGCAAGATTGGTCAAGGTAACTTTCTTGGCGGCACTCGTAGTGCCCGTGGCATAGCTGCCGAAAGTTAGCGCTGTGGGCGTGAAAGTAAGAGCGCCTAGTATCCCATTGCCAACGTTCACTGTGGCCGTACCCTTGACTCCGTTGTTCACGGTGTCGGTCGCGATAATCGTTTGTGCGCCTGTGGTCTTCAGCGTCGCACCAAAACCTTGGGTTCCCTGATCGCTAGGCGTAAAGGTGAAATCGGCGGGAAGGATGGCTTGTGGATCACTGCTGGTGAAGTGAACTGTGCCGGCAAAACTGATATCGGTGCTGCTGCCGACAGGATTCTCTGCTGTGACCGTGAAATTGAAAGACGTTCCAGACGTGGCTGAGTTCGGGGCAGTCAACTGAAAAGTCGGATGCGAGCCAATACTGACGCAAGCGCCTGATTGGTTAGACCAGATTTGCTGAACTGTGTAGGTGCCGTTCGGAGTCGTCACCGCCGATTGCTGGGCGTTACAAATATCTCCAATTTCTCCGCCCCCATCCTGGTCATTCGAATTTGCATCATACCATGCCAGGGGCGGACCAAAGACCGTTGCTATCCCGACGTCGATATCGGTGACTGTTTCGGCCATCTCGTGTGACGAAACCGATGTTATGTTTTGAAACTCAGTCCCTCCGCCGCAACCAACGCTGCACCCCGAGGGCGCCCCGAAATCGGGCATCACCCCGTACGCTAGATTTTTGGAGTTGAAGGTGTTGCTGGTAGTTCCGTGGTAGGCGCAGAACTGCACGCAGCTGACAGACGAGCCTAGGTCGATAGTTACGTCGGGCGGGAAGTAAATCATGTACAGACTATTTACTTTGCCATTACTGTCGAGCGCCGGTGTGGGAAGGTGTGCGGCATTGATCTGGCTCAGCACTTCCGCCTGAACCTGGGCATCAGTAACAACACAAGGAGTGACATTACAAACCGACGGTGAGATGGTAAATTCGCCGCCATAACTTCCTCGCCCGATTGACTGGTTCGTGCCGGCACCTCCGCCAATCGGAGTGACATTCGTGGTGTATTCGCTCAGCAGATCGAAGTAGGTGCTGTCGGTTATCCCCTGAAAGAAGCCGCCGATGCCAGCAGTAACCACCGAACTTACGCCGGATCCCCAGAAAACTACGACCACCTGAAGATTGGAGACGACGGGTCCGCCGTAATAATCCAGGTGTGCCGCCGGAGCAAGAGGAATGGGTGCGTTAGGTTTCAGCGCTTCTGGATTCACGGTCATGCGCACGATGTGAATCGGTCGTGCCGGCAGGGCCTGAGGTACTGAGTGCTCCTGTTGTGGCCAGGCTGTGTTCGCTAAGGCGAACAAACACATCCCCATTAGCAACGCGATACGGAGGGCGGAAATCGTGCGTGGCAGAAGCCGCGATTGTTGAGAGCGAAGCATACACACCCCGTGGCGGGCCGACACGAACGCACCCGCGTGTCAAAGATCAATAGCGAGTTTCAGGAACGATCTGTCCGTTCCCTGCTTGTGGGGAAGACCCGAGGAGGGGGATTAGAGGATCCAAGGTCTCGTTTGCGACTGGGTTAAACACCCAGAGTCGTTCCGGATTCTCGCCTCACACGAAACAATTGTCAACCGAAAACCCGCTCCGGACGAGGAATCTGGGCAACTCAGCACAAAGAAGGCATTGACATCCGACTTGACCGTGCAAAGGATTTCCTTGTGCAAACAATTGCAGGGGCGCAGTGGGAAGCCTATTGACGGATTCGACTTGAGAGATGTATGCTATAGCGAACAAAAAGCGAATACTGACTTATGGCTACTCCCCCTCTTCTGCCCTACTCGAAGCCCAAACTGGTAGGCATCGCACGCCTGGCTGCCGACGGCGACTCGCTTCGCCAGGGACATAACGTCGAATACTTCACCTTGCCCGTCCGTTCCCTGCTCAATCGCTGCACGGGTGTCCGCATGCCTTTCACCTGGACGATCAATCCGTACCGGGGCTGCGAATTTGCCTGCAAATACTGCTACGCACGCTATACCCATGAATTCATGGAAATGCGCGACGGAATCGACTTCGAGCAGAAGATCTTTGTCAAACAGCACGCTGCGGACTTACTGCGGCAAGAGTTGCGCCAGATAAAAACAGGAGAGGACATTGCCATCGGCACGGCAACCGATCCTTATCAACCCGCGGAGCGTCGCTATGAGGTGACGCGCACGATCCTGGAAGAATTTGCCCGGCACCAGGGGCTGGAACTCGGGATTGTCACAAAATCAAATCTGGTGTTGCGGGATATCGACGTGTTGCAGAAAGTGTTAAGACATAATCGGCTGTCAGTAAACGTGACCGTCACCACTTTGGATGCCGACCTCGCTCGCATTCTGGAGCCGCGCGCCCCCCGGCCCGACCTGCGAATGGAGGCAGTACGCAAACTGAATGATGCCGGAATTCCCACCGGTGTGAGTTGTGCGCCGGTACTTCCCGGTATCACTGACTCGCCCCGCAACTTGGAAGCAGTGGTTCGTGCCACGGCCGAAGCGGGGGGAAAACACATCTTCGCTAATCCGCTATTTTTGAAGCCATGCTCGGCCGCCGTATTCCTGCCTTTCCTGGAGAAAGAATTCCCTCATCTCGCCGAAAGTTATCAGCGCCGCTACAAGGAGCGGGCGTTTCTGCCGAAGGCTTACGCGCAGCGGATCTCACAGCTTATGGCGCGCCTGCGTGAAAAGTATGGAATCCGCCACGACAATCGTCGAGATTCGAGAGTGAATCCAGTGTTCTCCCAGGGCGGGACGCAGCTAAAACTCTTTTGAGAAGATCTTCCGAAGGCGCGAAGAACGCCAAGGATGGAATAAGGCTGCATTCCGGCCGCTTGTAATTCCTGAACCGAAAATTCCAGCCGCTGGTAATTTCACGCATCCTGCATCGCTCTTGCATACATCCTGTGAAAGGCGTGCACGCCTTTCTCTTGCTTCACGCTGTAACGTCCACGCGCGTAGCTCCGGGAGTGCAGGTTTTTCTGCACCCTTTCGCAGATAGCGACATCTTCGATCTGAATCTGATCGCTGAATTTGACCGCGTCCTGCGCCGCCTGACTGTCCAGATCTTTCTCCGGGAGATACCACTCGAAGATGGCCAGTGAGCGCTCAGTCTCTAGCGGCAGAACGATATTCAGAGATACGTTGTCGGGATAGCAGTTCAGCATCCAGTTGGGAAAGATCCAAAAATAGTCCGTGGTCAAATCGTCGCGAGCTTCCTGATAGCGGCGGGGTGTGCTGTCGCCGGGTTGGGCTCCGCGAATCGGGCTGAACTGACGCACGTGACCGGAGTAGGGCTCGACCGTATACGCGTTGTAGTCCACTTCGCGATTCAGCCCGGGATGCACGCTGGGCAGATGGTAGCCCTCCAGATAGTTATCCACGTAGGTTTTCCAGTTGCACTTCATCTCATATGTCCGGCGCTCGAAGAGCTTCATGTGCCGGAATCCGAAACGTTGCGCCTGCTTTGGAAGCTCGCCCAGGCTCTTCAGCAGGGGCCCAGCGTTGGGATCGAGGTTTACGAAAATCAGGTTGAACCATTCCTCGGCGCGTACGGGCTTGAGCGCGAAGTCTTCGGGACGGAAATCCTGCACGCCGTCGACTTCGGTGGCACTGATCAACTTTCCATCGAGCCCGTAAGTCCACCCGTGGTATCCGCAGCGAAACAGTTTGCGCGAGCCGCAGCCCTCAGCGGGTGGGCCGGCGCGATGTCGGCAGACGTTGTAGAAGCCGCGCAGCTCACTACTTGCACCGCGCACTAACAGCAACGGCTCACCTTGAAGATCCGTAGTAAAGAAGTCACCAGGGTTTGTGAGTTGATGGCGGTGACCTACCACTTGCCAGGTGCGAGCAAGGATAAGTTCCTTCTCAGCCGCAAAGACACTCGGGTCAGTATAAAAGCGTGACGGGAGAGACCAGGCTCGGGAAATGTCAGACTCGATGCGCAGGTCGTCGACGGGGATGTTCATGGAGAGAGACGGCAATTGTAAGACAAGTGGTAAGCCGATCTCTGTTGTGGCTATGATTTGAGCCAGTCCCAAATTGACACAAATTGTCAATCCCGCCCGCCACAATCTGACACGCTTGACCCTTGAAGATGAATTTGGGCAGAATTACCTGAGTAACCAAAGATCGTGAGATCATTGGAAACAAAGCAGCTAGACCCTGGGAGCGATGGTCCTAGGTGACTTACGACCCTGGCCGCTAAAATGCGAACATATTCGGCAATTGGGTCTATTGAGACCAAAATTTCTGATCATGGAGAAGAGGGAAACGAGAGATGAGTAAACAAAAGGGCTTTTCACTGATTGAGTTGTTGATCGTGGTGGCGATTATTCTTATCATCGCCGCGATTGCTATTCCAAACCTGCTGCGAGCACGTATCGCAGCTAACGAGTCGTCTGCGGTCAGCTCGATTCGTACTATCAACACCGCCGAAGTATCCTACCAAACCAGCAATCCCGCCATCGGCTATGCGACCGCGATGTCCAGCCTCGGGCCGGGCGCTGGAGTTTTTGTGTGCCCCGCAGCTGTGACTCCGCTTGCGGCTTGCTTGATTGACGGTGTTCTGTCCAATAATGGCAACCCGGTCGGCAACGGCAAGAGCGGTTATAACTTCAACGCCACGGGCAAGGTTGGCGCCGCTGGAGCGGCCAACGTTTTGTACCAGGCTGGCTCGGCGCCTCTCAGCTATAACCAGACCGGCGTGCGACGTTTCTGCTCGGCCGAGGACGGTGTAATTCACGCCGATCCCAACGGCGGAGCCTCGGTTGCGGTGGATGTCGCTACCGGGAGCTGCGCAGCTGCTCCGTACGCGGTGCTGAACTAGGAAGTTTGGCGACGTACCTGGGGGAGGGTACAAACCAGGAGCATCGGATGGCAACATCCGATGCTCTTTACTTATTTGTTTTATTTTTTCCAGCTGGAAAAAATAAAACAAATAATTTGGGATGCCCTCCTGTCTCTTTCCAAACTGACACAAATCGTCACTCCTCCGCGACAAAATACAACATGGGAGACGCAAGACCGAAAATCGCTGGGAGCTCGGGTTGTGGTTGCTAACGTGCAAACCTGATTCCTGAATTCGGCTGCTACGACCGAGCTTGATCAATGGAGAAGAGGGAAACGAGAGATGCGTAAACAAAAGGGCTTTTCACTGATTGAGTTGTTGATCGTGGTGGCGATTATTCTTATCATCGCCGCGATTGCTATTCCAAACCTGCTGCGAGCACGTATCGCAGCTAACGAGTCGTCTGCGGTCAGCTCGATTCGTACTATCAACACCGCCGAAGTATCCTACCAAACCAGCAATCCCGCCATCGGCTATGCGACCGCGATGTCCAGCCTCGGGCCGGGCGCTGGAGTTTTTGTGTGCCCCGCAGCTGTGACTCCGCTTGCGGCTTGCTTGATTGACGGTGTTCTGTCCAATAATGGCAACCCGGTCGGCAACGGCAAGAGCGGTTATAACTTCAACGCCACGGGCAAGGTTGGCGCCGCTGGAGCGGCCAACGTTTTGTACCAGGCTGGCTCGGCGCCTCTCAGCTATAACCAGACCGGCGTGCGACGTTTCTGCTCGGCCGAGGACGGTGTAATTCACGCCGATCCCAACGGCGGAGCCTCGGTTGCGGTGGATGTCGCTACCGGGAGCTGCGCAGCTGCTCCGTACGCGGTGCTGAACTAGGAAGTTTGGCGACGTACCTGGGGGAGGGTAGAAACCACAGGGAGCAGCGGAACGCCGTTGCTCCCGCTATTTTTGCCAGCGACGAGTTTTGTCATCGGAGAGTTGCCACATTCTGGCTTACTGCTTGTATGCGAAGGGCCTGAATTCAGTCTGTCCCCCGTAATCCTTTGAATTCGCTCTAGATGCTATAAACAAGCGCAATCTGAAACGACGTGGGATTGGCCAATAAAATGCAGTATGAAAGCTGAAGGTTATGATCTTCACCAGCAAAAAATCGACTGCGATAGGGTGGAGCTCAGGCTTTTCTCTGATCGAGCTTTTGATCGTGGTGGCAATCATTCTGATCATTGCGGCAATCGCCATTCCCAATCTGCTGCGGGCGAGAATTGCCTCCGACGAGGCCTCGGCAGCTAATTCAATTCGGAGCATCAACACCTCAGAGTTTGCTTACAATGAAGCGTTCCCCGCTAGCGGTTATGCTATAGCGCTGGGCAATCTGGGCGGCGTTTCTCCCTGCGTACCTTCCCCGGTAACCGCATGCCTCATCGACAACGTGCTCGCGACTGCGATCGTCGGTTCCGGCGGTAAGAGCGGCTACGTATTCGCCGCAACTGGGCTGCTCCCTAACGGCGTGACCAACCTTTCGTTCGTTTCCGCCGCTTCTCCAACCGACTACAACAGGAGCGGCGTGCGCGACTTTTGTTCGACCGAAGATGGAGTAATCCGCTTCGACGCAGGCGCTCCAGGAAGTGTGCCGGTCAACACCCTGCCCGCCTGCCGCGCGTTTACGGTTATGCAGTAAAGCACTTGACGCCAATCTGAGAACGGCAGCGACGCCGTAAGCCAAATTCCAGGTTGCCAATTCTTGCTGCGGTAGCTCTTGACTGGCGAATGACTTCCGTAACCCCTTCAACACTCCCACCTGCTCTCGTCTTTCATGCGATTTCTCTTATAATTTCTTAGGAGTTTCCTGAGGCAGTACGCATGACTGCGATAGAGATTCTCGGCCTGGAAAAGACTTACAGCGTGGGCTTCTGGCGCAAGAAGCCCAAGTGCGCCTTGAAACCTCTCCACCTGCGGGTGGAAGAAGGCGAGATCTTCGGCTTCCTGGGACCGAATGGCGCGGGCAAGACGACTACCCTCAAACTTCTGATGGGTCTGGTTTTTCCCACCGCTGGTTCAGCGCGCATTCTGGGGATGGAAGTCGACGATCCAAGGATGAAGGCACAAATTGGCTTTCTTCCCGAACAGCCCTATTTTTACGATTACCTTACCGCCCGTGAATTACTCAATTACTACGGACAACTCTCCGGGGTAGCATCGAAAGAACGGGCGCACAAGATTGATGAGGTGCTGCAGCGGGTAGGACTGCCGGAGGTAGGCGGAGTGCAGCTGCGCAAATTCTCCAAGGGTATGCTGCAGCGGGTGGGGATCGCGCAGGCCATACTGCACGATCCCAAACTTGTATTCTTTGACGAACCCATGTCCGGGCTGGATCCCATGGGACGCCGCGAAGTCCGGGATCTGATGGAACAGCTCAAGCAGGAAGGCAAAACGGTTTTCTTTTCTACACACATCCTGTCGGACGCGGAAGCGCTGTGCGATCGCGTCGCTATTATTCATAAAGGCGAATTGCGGGGAGTGGGAGCGGTTGCCGATCTCACCTCCAGCGTTCACGGTAAAGTGGAAATCGTCTGGCAAGGGACGACGGTCCCGTCCTCGCTGCGGGCGTTAGGCGCAGAGTGCCATGTGACTGGTGACACGGTGCGTGCCGTGCTCTCGGAAGCGAACCAGGATAGCGCAATCGAGGCCTTGCGACGGGAACGGCTGCGGCTGATTTCAGTAATCCCGGTGCGGACCTCCTTGGAGGATTATTTCGTGCAGAAGCTACAGCCGTCCGAGGCGGTTGCAGGAGTGAGGTCATGACCGGACGCATCGTACACATCGCATCAAATACCTTCCGCGAAGCAGTGCGCGATCGCGTGCTTTACAACTTGATAGCTTTCGCCCTGCTGATGTCGGGAGCGGCGATTTTGGTGGGACAGATTTCCATCGAAATTGAACGCCTGGTGGTTATTAATCTTGGACTGACCGCGGTGTCGCTGTTTGGCACGGTGATCGCGATCTTCATCGGCATTGGCCTGGTTTCAAAGGAAATCGAGCGACGCACGCTGTATACCGTGCTATCCCGGCCGGTGCGGCGCTGGGAGTTTATAGTAGGAAAATTTTTCGGCTTGGCGGGCACGCTGGTGGTCAACGCGTTCTTCATGGCCATCGGAGTTTTTGGGGCGTTACTTTACGTTTCCCGTCACTTCCAGAGGGCGGATAGCTGGGTGCTGGTTGCGCTCTATTTCATCATTCTGGAATTTCTGATTATCACCGCGCTGGCGCTGCTATTCTCCTCGTTCTCTTCCCCATTGCTGTCGGCGGTGTTCGCTTTTGCCTTGTTCGTGATTGGCAGCTTCGCGGAGGATTTGCGCGGCTTCGCCGCGATGACCCATGGACTCATGCGCTGGCTGGCCACCGGTGCAGCATATCTTGTCCCGAACTTCTCCGCCCTGAACGTCATCAGCTCGGTGGCGCACCAGCAGGCGGTTTCAAGAGAGCTCATTCTCTACAACACGGCGTATGCTCTGATTTATGCCACCATGGCGCTGTGCGGAGCGGTGTTGATCTTCGAGCACCGGAACTTGAAATGAGACCGTCGCCACGGATCACTATCACTTTTGTCCTCCTGCTAGTCCTTTGCATGATTGGGTCGGTTGTCTTTCTCCGGCGGCTCGACCGGGTAAGGACGGGAGCCACACTGGAAGAAGTCCTCTACATTTCTTCTCCTCAAGTGCTCAAGCGTATGAGTCTTGGATACGATGGCCTCCTGGCCGACATTTACTGGACACGCGCGGTGCAGTATTTCGGCGGCAAACTGCACAACCGGGAACGGCGCTTTGACCTGCTGGCACCGTTGCTGGAGATTACAACCACACTCGATCCTCATTTGCTCGTGGCTTATGAGTATGGGGCCAATTTTATGTCTCCGAAACCGCCGGACGGCGCCGGTATGCCCAAGCGTGCGATTGAACTGGAAGAATTCGGCATCCGGAATAATCCCGATCAGTGGCGGCTCTACTACAACGAGGGTTTCATCTACTACATGGACCTGAAAGACTACGCGGGCGCAGCTGAGGCGTTCGCCCGCGGCTCGCAGGTGCCGAATGCGCACCCCTATCTGAAGATGTTGGCGGGGCAAATGGCGGAGCATGCGGGCGATGTGCAAATGGCGCGCGCAATCTGGAGCACCACTTACCAGACTACGCAGGATAAATCAGTTCGAGACAACGCCGCGGCCCATTTGCGCGCGATCAAGGTAGATGAAGACGTAACTGCTCTGGAAGCACTGGTCGCCCGCTACCGGGAACAAACCGGCCTGCTTCCGCTTAGCTTTTCGGATCTCGAGAGAGCCGGAATGTTGCGCGGCATCCCCGTGGACCCGTTGGGTAATCCATACAGGCTGATGTTTGACGGCCGGGTGGAAGTGTTCAACCCTGACGACCTGCCGTTCATTGAAAAGGGAACGCCTCCAGGTTACGTCGCACCACCACCCAAGCTCCTGTCTTCCGACTAGAAAAAGCGTTAACCACAAACGTTAACCACAAAGGACGCGAAGGTACACGAAGAAAATCGAGCCTTTACAGCTGGTGGACACTTGTCCACCCCGAGTCTGCGATGAACGAGGGCGAAGGGTGCCCTTTGTGCTTTAGCATGAGCAACCGTGACTCCCACACGCCCCACGAACCCGGCCTGCGCAGCACGCTCCACCAATGGTGGCGAGAGAATGTGTCGCGTGAGGGATGGTCGAGTACGGTGCGGAAACTCGTTGCCGCGATCTTCGAGTTCGCAACCGACTCCACGCCCGAGCGGCGCCGACAGCGATATGGCGACGTTGATTACGACTGGGATTATCGGGTCGACACAACTAGCGCGACGGTGGGCTGGCGAGATCGTCTGCTTGGTGCACTCTACTCTCCTTATCAGCCTACCGAGCCCGGACTCTTCCACGAGATGTTCCGGCAACTGGCGATCGATTTCTGTGAATTTACTTTCATCGATTTAGGCTCGGGCAAGGGGCGTGTCCTGCTGATGGCAGCGGACTATCCGTTTCGACGCATCGTGGGAATTGAACTGCTGCAGCACTTGCATCAGGTGGCTGAGGAAAACATCCGCAAATACAAAAGCGCGGCGCAGAAGTGCTTCGCGATTGAATCAGTTTGCGGCGACGCCCGCGAGTTTATATTTCCGCCGGAGCCGACTGTTCTCTATTTGTTCAATCCCTTGCCGGAAGTGGGGTTAGAGCGGCTGATCGCCAATCTCGATCTTTCCCTGCAGCGAAGTTCTAGACCCGTCTATGTCATCTACCACAATCCGCTGCTGGAGCCCGTTGTGGCTCGGTGTACCGCGCTGAAAAAAATCGGGGGGACGAATCAATATTCGCTGTACGGCAGCGGTGCGCTCAGTGCCCGGGTGCGGGCTTGTAGATGAAATCCACCAAGCCGTCCCGGTAGTCGATCTTGATATCAAGTACGTGCAGAGTCGCGAAACCCAGAATACCGGAAACTTCAATACCTACCCTGTCGCTCATCGAGTTAAGGTCGAGGGTTATTAGATCCTGAGTGGGTTGACGCAAGTTGCCGAATTGCAGAACTGCCTTGTCGGCGGTATATACGTTCTTCACGGATCCGCTCAGACCCTTCACACGCAACCGTGGATCATCGTGGACCTTGGTCACCTCCCGCGCAGCATTAAGCGAGATATGGGTGCTGAATGCACCAGTATCGATGAGAAAGAGTTTGCGCGACTCATCGCCGACTTTGGTTGGAATCAGCAGCATATGCCCGAAGCGAAGAACTTGAGCGTAGGACTTCATCTCCGGAGCGATGAACCGGTCCCGCGGGCCGGTGTCCACGGGTTTTGCTGGCGCCGCGGGCGCAGTTTTATTGTCCGATTGCTCTTCGGGCGAATCAGGATTGTCTTTGTCGGTTTCCAGGCCAATCGGCCGAGTGGGCTCGTCGTCTGGACGTTTGGGGAGTGCTTCCAAGCGCAGCTTCTCCTTGGGAAAATCAATGTCCACCAGGAAATCTTCAAAAACATCCGCTCCTATGAGGCCATCCTCGTCCATCACTGATCGCTTGTCTAGCACTGTTACGGCACAATCCTGAAACTCGAGGTCTCCGATTTTGATCGAATTGGCCAGCGCGACGTAACCGCCAGTTTCACCCTTATCTCCGATGCCGCCAATACGGGTTTGTGAGAGTTCATTAAGTCCTGCTCTTTCAGCCAAGCGCCGATCGATCAAAATTCCGCCTGCTCCAGTGTCCAACAAGAGTTTGGATCTTTCTCCGTTTACCGCGACGGCAAGACCAAAACCACGCACGTGATTGGCATCTCGAAGAAGACGTACTAGATTGGTCTCGGTCGAGATGGTTTTGCTCACCAAGCGGCACTTTCGTTTGGGTTCCCTGGACCTAGCCTTCATGTAATCCAGAGAGCGTTGCATGCGGGCGCGAGTTTCCGCCTCATCGTTGGTTTCATGGGAAAGATAGTCCTCCAGGTACTTAATTCTTTCTGGCAGCTTTAATGTGTTCATCCAATACTTTTGGACGTCAGGATCGTTAGGATCGAGTTCGTGAGCCTTGCTTATCATTGTTCTGGAGCGCTTGTACATGGAAACGGAGGCAGTCACGCGGGCCAGGCCCAGATAGGCGCGGGCGCTGGCATTACCGGAATTGATCACGTTCACCCACTCGCGCTCGGCCTCCTGAATTTTTCCCTGGCGAAAATAGACTTCCCCCAAAGCCACGTGAACCGGGGCGGAGTCTGCCACTTCCAGACCCGTGGAGATCGTCTCGAAGGCTTGCTGCAGGTTTTTCTGTTTCAGGTAGACACGAGTCAACCCGGCATAGCCGTCTGGCGAGTTCGGGGTGTCGTGAATGATTTTTTGGTACTTTTCCCCCGCAGCATCGAGTTTACCGGTACGGAAAAGCTGGCCTGCTTCCGTTATCGAGTCAGAAGCCGTGGAAGCCGATATCAGAGGCGCGGTCTTGGGTTCGTTGGAGACAAACTGAGCAAAGGCGAAGAAACTCCCAACCAGACCCAAGAGGCAGCTCCGCAACAAATATCGCCACATACTTGAATACTCCACCTATGCAGGTTGGGGAACGCTGCGCGGGTTTCGACGAGCGCAGTCTGCCATGCGACCAAACCGCGTGCAAGCGGAATGTTAAACGGTGAAAGCTCGGCATCGTGGTGGCGCACCGTTGCGAGTATCGCGAGTGGGGGAGGCAAAGCGACTTGCGGCATGGCAGAAGTTACAGATATCCTGCCACCACGATGAGATTCGCCAAACTTCTGTTCCTGACCGCCTTGACCGCCCCGACATTCGCACAAACCGCCGCAACGTCCAAAGAAGTCGGAACTGTCTATCCAGACGCCCATACGCTCTATCTGGACATACACCAGAACCCCGAACTGTCTTCGCACGAAACGCAAACTGCGGCGAAGCTGGCAAGCCGCCTGCGCAGCCTTGGCTATGACGTCACGGAACATGTTGGCGGGACGGGCATCGTCGCCATCCTCAAGAATGGCACTGGCCCAACTGTCATGCTGCGTACCGAACTGGACGCGCTACCGGTGGAAGAAAAAACCGG
>JABCYV010000011.1 GCA_013290025.1 Acidobacteriota bacterium | reverse complement strand
CCAAAATTCCCAGCATGAAGCTGGCGGAAATAGCGCAGGCCGTCGCCCCTGGTTGCGAAGTGGAGTACATCGGCATTCGCGCTGGCGAAAAGCTGCACGAAGTGCTGGTCTCGGAAGACGAGGCGCGCCACACGCTGGAAGCTGACGACATGTACGTGATTCAACCGGCGCACTCCTGGTGGCGTCGGGAAAACTGGGAAGGTGCCCGCCCGCTGGCGGATGGATTCCGTTATACCAGCGATTCCAATTCGCGCTGGCTCACCGCCGACGAGCTTCACGAACTCATTGCGGCGGGATCTACGCCGTCAGAGAAGCTACGGATCGTCGAATCGCAGCGCGCTTGGGCATAAGAATTCATGACCGTGGCGTCGACAAGCCGGGAAGTGCTGGCAATCAACGGCGGATCTCCGGTGCGGAATACCCTGCTGCCTTATGGTCATCACAGCATCAGCGAAGATGACATTCAGGCCGTGGTGGAAACGCTACGCTCGGACTGGCTGACCACTGGACCCAAAGTCGCCGAGTTTGAGGAAGCCGTGGCGGCGTGGGTGGGAACGAAACACGCGGTCAGTTTCAGCTCTGGCACTGCCGCATTGCACGCTGCCGCGTTCGCCGCCGGATTGAAATTCGGAGACGAGGCGATCACCTCGCCGATGACCTTCGCAGCCACGGCTAATTGCCTGCTGCACCAGGGAGCGACACCGGTTTTTGCGGATGTCTCTTCGGATACGTTAAATCTCGATCCCGACCTCGCGAGTGCTCGACTCACGTCCCGGACAAAAGCAATTCTCCCGGTTGACTATGCCGGCCATCCCGCCGACTTGGATTCCATTCTGCAGCTCGCGGAGCGCCACGGTTTGATCGTGATCGAAGACGCATGTCATGCCTTGGGGGCCGAATATCGCGGTCGCCGCGTTGGCAGCATTGCCCACATGACTGTTTTCAGTTTTCATCCGGTGAAACATCTGACCACCGGTGAAGGCGGTATGGTGACGACCGACAACCCAGAGTTTTCTGAAACCTTACGCCGCTTTCGCAATCACGGCATCAGCAGCAATGCCCGGCAGAGGCAAATGTTGGGTCAGTGGCATTACGAAATGGTTTTGCTGGGTTTCAACTACCGCCTCACAGACATCGCGTGCGCGTTGGGGCTTCAGCAACTGGCCAGACTGGAAGTGAATCTGGCCCGGCGCAGACAAATCGCAGCTCAATACACGGCCGCCTTCCAGAAACTTCCGGGTGTACTTCGGCCCCAAGTCCGCAGCGACGTGAATCCCGCCTGGCACCTCTATCCCATTCGGCTAGAGTTGAAGAAATTTTCTGCCGGCAGGAGCGAGGTCTTTCGCGCGCTGCGCGCTGAGAATATTGGCGTGAACGTGCATTACATTCCGGTTCATCGGCATCCCTATTATCGTGACCGATTTGGTTACCGCGGTGGAGAATATCCAGTAGCCGAAGCGGCTTACGAGTGCCTCGTCAGCTTGCCGATGTTTCACGGGATGAGCGATCAGGATGTCGAAGATGTGATCGCCGCAGTGAAGAAAGTATGTTCGGCTTACTCCGATGATTGTGAAGTACCAGGAGACTGATTGTCGACCAAGACCGCATTTGTCCTAGGGTCCAAAATCTATCTTCGGCCACTTTGCCGCAAAGATCTGAACGAAAGCTACCTTAGCTGGCTGAACGATCCGCAGGTCACCCGTTATATGGAAACGGGAGTGTTTCCCACAACAATGGAAGAGTTGGAGAAGTATTACGAAGAAGTGAGGAGCTCCCAGAACCAGGTATGTTTGGGGTGATTGATAAAAAGTCCAGCCAGCACGTTGGGAATGTGAAGCTTGGGCCCATACATTGGGTCCACCGTAAGCCGACTTTGGGCATCATGATTGGGGTAAAGAAGTTATGGGGCAGTGGGATTGGCAGCGAGGCCAGTCGGCTCGCAGTCGAATACGGTTTTTACCGGCTGAACCTGCAACGAATTGACTTGGGCGTGTTTGCGGAACACGAGTCCGCAGTGCGCTGCTACCAGAAAATCGGGGCTTCGTGAGCTGCGGCTCCCGGCCGAACTTTGCAAGAGTGCCGAGCAGCGCTTTGGCGCGCGCTTCGGTGGCTTGGAGCAGTTCTTAACTTTCGTCCTGCAAGAACTGCTTCGTGACGATGCCGCTCAGATGGATCAGGCTGAGCAGCGCATTATCGCAGAAAGATTGAAAGATCTCGGATACATTTAGGCCGAATTCGTAAATGTTCAGCTCCCACTCCTGCCTTGCCCGCCGCGCTGCAACCTCCTATCATCAAGGGTTGACGTGGAGTAAACATGCCCCAAAACAAGCCTCGTAAGCCGCCGGTTGTTGAGAGCCCGATTTCCGACGTTTTCGACGGTCGCCATCCTTCCGCCAACGAAGAAAAATGGGCTGAGAAAATCCTGGCGCCTACGCTCGAAAAATCTCCCGAGAAGCCCATCGGGGCGCCCACCGGCGTGAATCTTGACGAGCACGGCCACGCCCGCTTTACCACCATTTCTGGTGTTCCTGTCCGCCGGCTTTACACCGAGGCTGATCTACCCGAAGACTGGAGCGCGGAGAAATATCTTGGCTACCCGGGCCAGCCGCCGTTTACCCGTGGCATTCACGCCAGCGGATATCGCGGGAAACTTTTCACGATGCGGCAGTTTTCAGGATTCGCATCTCCCGAAGAGACCAACCAGCGCTACAAGTATCTTCTCGAGCACGGCGGCAGCGGCCTCTCGGTCGCCTTCGACTTACCGACCTTGATGGGCTACGACTCCGATCATCCCGCCAGTGAGGGCGAGGTTGGAAAGTGTGGAGTGGCCATCGATTCGCTCGAGGACATGGAAATCCTGTTCCACGGCATCGATCTGGAGAAAACCACGGTCTCGATGACCATCAACTCGCCGGCTTCCGTGCTGTGGGCGATGTATCTCGTGGTCGCCGAAAAGCAGGGCGCGGACTGGAAAAAGATTTCCGGTACCATACAGAACGACATTCTCAAGGAATACATCGCGCAGAAGGAATATATCTATCCCCCCGCTCCTTCGATGCGGCTGGTAGTGGACACGTTCGAGTTTGGCTCGAAATTCACGCCGAAGTTCAACACCATCTCGATCAGCGGATATCACATCCGCGAGGCTGGTTCCACCGCATTGCAGGAACTGGCATTCACTTTGTACAACGGCGTGGAGTACGTCGAATGGGCGCGGCGGCGCGGCCTTGAAGTGGACGAGTTCGGTCCCCGCCTCAGTTTCTTCTTCAATGCGCACAATGATTTCTTCGAGGAGATCGCCAAGTACCGCGCCGCCCGCAAGATTTGGTATCAGGTAACCAAAGACCGCTTTGGCGCCAAGAACCAGCGCACCTGGCTGATGCGCTTCCACACCCAGACTGCGGGTGTTTCCTTACCGGCGCAGCAACCCATGAACAACATCGCGCGCGTAGCCCTACAAGCTATGGCCGCGGTGCTCGGTGGAACCCAATCCCTGCATACTGATTCCTACGATGAAGCTTTGGCACTGCCGACTGAAGAAGCCGCACGGATCGCGCTGCGGACGCAGCAGATCATCGCCTATGAATCCGGAGTCACGCAAACTACCGATCCTTTGGGCGGGTCATATTTCTTAGAAACCCTAACGCTCCAAATGGAAAAAGGTGCGTTCGACTACTTCGGCAAACTCGACTCCATGGGCGGTATGGTGAAGGCGATCGAGCGAGGCTATCCGCAGAAAGAGATCGCCGAAGCCTCATACCAATACCAGCGTGCTGCCGAAGCCAAAGAAAAAATCATTGTGGGCGTCAACGAGTTCGTGATCGAAGAGGAAACGCCACATATTCTCTACATCGATGAAAGCGTGGCCCGGCAACAGAGTGCGAAGCTGAAAGCTTTGCGGGCGCGCCGGTCGAACGAGGAAGTCCGCCGCCTTCTGGATGCGTTGAAAAAGGCCGCCGCCCAGGAGCCTAAAGCTGCAGCGAACGGCGACATCTCCCCCGCCAACACCATGCCCTACATTGTGGACGCCGTCCGTGCTTACGCCACCGTTGGAGAGATTTGCGAAGCCCTGCGCGAAGTGTATGGAACGTACACGGAAGTTAGTGTTACGTGACCTAATGTAGGCGCGAGCGTCCTCGCTAAAGCCACGCACTTGATCCTGAGGAAGTGCAAGCCTTCGCTCCTCAGAATGTTCACCCGTCACAGGCTCAACTCCTTAACCCCTGTCATCCTGAACGGAGTTTGCGTTTCTGCAAAGCAGAAACGCAAGCGAAGTGAAGGACCTATGCATTCCTCGCCTCATTTCTACTACGTCTACATCATGACCAACCGGTCCAAAACGCTCTATGCGGGCGTAACGGGCTACCTGGAACGCCGCGTATTCGAGCATAAGCAAGGAATAAAAGGCGAATTTGCCGCGCGCTACAAGATCAAACCGATTGGTCTATTTCGAACCCTTTGGTGACGTTGACGCAGCCATCGCTCGCGAGAAGCAAATCAAAGGTCTGCTTCGAATCGAGAAGATTGCGTTGATCGTATCTATGAACCCAGGATGGAAAGACCTGAGCAAAGACTGGTACCTCCGGCATCAATATCAGCCGGAAAGTGCATAGGTCCTTCGTCAGGGCTTTCGCCAAGCGAAAGCCTCATTCCTCAGGATGACAGCGGTTTTACCGATCTGCTCGTGTAGACTCACCGGCGTCGCTGGGTAGGTTGTCATCCTGAGTGCAGTCTACCGTTTGCGAAGCAAACGACAGCAAGCCAAAGCCGGAAAGTGCCGAGTGCCCCACCCTTCGCGGTTTTCGAAGGGTGGGAAAGGGGTTAAAAAGCATAACAGCCCCGATAGCCAATCGGAGCGGTTTCCCGAAGCAGAACTGGTTTCAACTATCACGGACGGAAGGGCACGAATTCCGCTTTCTCATCAAAAGCAAAAAGGGCGGCTCACGCCGCCCCCCTTTAATGTTATTCCAGGAACTCGCGGGCGAGGCGCCCGCGCCACAAACCCTGCTCTACGTTCCCTCACTCCAGCCCGCCAGATACTCTTCCTGCTCCGGCGTCAGCTTGTCGATCTTGACCCCCATCGACTCCAGCTTCAGACGCGCCACTCGCTTATCCAGGTCATCGGGCACGCGGTGAACTTTCTTTTCCAGAGTCTTGTAATTCTTCACCATGTACTCGACCGAAAGCGCCTGATCGGCAAAGCTCATGTCCATCACTGACGCGGGATGGCCCTCAGCGGAAGCCAGGTTAATCAGACGGCCTTCGCCCAGCAGATTGATTTTGCGGCCGTCTTTCAGCGAATACTCCTCGACGGAATTGCGCGTGGTGCGCTTGGAGGATGACATCTTTTCCAGGGCCGGAATATCGATCTCCACGTTGAAGTGGCCGGAGTTCGAGATAATTGCGCCGTCCTTCATAGTCTCGAAGTGGTCTTTGGTAAGCACGCTCTTGTTACCAGTCACGGTGCAGAAGACATCGCCGATTCTGGCCGCCTCAGTCATGGACATCACGCGGAAGCCGTCCATCACTGCTTCCAGCGCCTTGGTCGGATCGACCTCAGTGACGATTACTTCAGCGCCGGCACCGCGCGCGCGGCTGGCAAGCCCGCGTCCGCACCAGCCGTATCCGGCGACTATGAACTTCGATCCCGCCAGCAAGAAGTTGGTGGCGCGAATGATGCCGTCAATTGTTGACTGACCAGTTCCGTAGCGATTGTCGAACAGATGCTTGGTGTCGGCGTCGTTCACGGCCACGATCGGGAAGCGCAGCACGCCTTCCTTCGCCATGGCGCGGAGACGAATCACGCCGGTAGTGGTCTCCTCGGTTCCGCCAATCACGCTCGTGAGCCCGTCTTGCCGCTTGGTGTGAAGAATGGTCACGAGATCAGCGCCATCGTCCATGGTGATGTGGGGCTTGTGGTCGATGGCTGCCAGGATGTGGCTGTAATAAGTGTCGTTGTCCTCGCCCTTGATGGCGAAGACGGGAATGCCGTGGTCGCGCACCAGGCTGGCGGCGACGTCGTCCTGGGTAGAAAGCGGATTAGAGGCGCACAGCACCACATCAGCGCCACCGTCGCGCAGACAGATGGCAAGATTCGCGGTCTCCGCGGTGACGTGCAGGCATGCAGATACGCGGATGCCGGTCAATGGCTGATTCTTGATGAACTCTTTACGGATGATTTGCAGAACTTTCATCGACTGGTTGGCCCAGTCGATTCGTTTTTTTCCAAGATCGGCGAAATCCAGATTCTTGATGTCACAATTCAGTTGCGGCGCTGTCGTAGACATACTTCTCCTGTGGCGCTTAAGAAATGATGAAAATTCTGTTCAGATTACGGTTGAACATCTACAGCCACTCAGAATACACGAACCGGGAGAAATTGAAGGGGCACGAATGGCACCCGTACCTTTGTCCAAAAATCTCAGATGCTATTCCCGAACGATTCCTACTTGCTCACCGCATGAGCCACTGGCTCGCGCAAACCCGCGTCGGTAGCCAGTTTAGCGGCCTTGTCAGTGGCTTCCCAGGTGAAATCCGGATCAGTGCGCCCAAAGTGCCCATAGGCCGCGGTCTTGAAGTAAATCGGCCGGCGAAGATTCAGCGAGTCGATGATGCCCTTGGGCGTCAGCTTGAAATGGGACCGGATCAGAGCAGGAAAACTTGACGGATCCACCGTGGCGGTCCCAAAAGCATCCACCAGCACGCTGACGGGTTCGGCGACGCCGATCGCGTAGGCGAGCTGCACTTCGCAACGGTCCGCCAGGCCCGCAGCGACAATGTTCTTGGCAATGTGACGCGCCATGTATGCGGCCGAGCGGTCTACTTTAGTCGGATCCTTGCCGCTGAATGCGCCGCCGCCATGACGTCCCATGCCGCCGTAGGTGTCGACGATGATTTTCCGCCCGGTGAGGCCAGTGTCGCCCATGGGCCCGCCGATCACAAAACGTCCGGTGGGATTGATGTGATATTTCGTGTCCTGATCGAGCAGGTGGGCCGGGATAGTGGCTTGAATTACGTGCTTCAGGATGTCACTGCGTAGTTCGTCATTGCCGACAGTTTCGGCATGCTGGGTTGAGATCACGACCGCATCCACGCGCATGGGCTTGTGGTGTTCGTCGTATTCCACCGTGACCTGAGACTTGCCATCGGGCCGCAAGTAGGGCAGCTTCCCATGTTTCCGCACGTCGGAGAGCCGCATGGTCAGCTTGTGCGCCAGCGAGATGGGCATCGGCATCAGTTCCTGCGTCTCGTTGCACGCAAACCCAAACATCATTCCCTGGTCGCCGGCGCCGCCGGTATCCACGCCCATGGCGATGTCGCCCGATTGCTTGTTAATGCTGGAGATCACGGCGCAAGTGTTGGAATCGAAGCCGTAGAGCGCGTTGTTATAGCCGATGGAAGAGATCGTCCCGCGCACCAGCGCCTGGAAATCGACGTAAGCCTTGGTTGTGATTTCCCCGGCGATCACCACCAATCCGGTGGCGGTCAGGGTTTCGCAAGCCACTCGGCTGGTTGGGTCTTCGCTCAGGCAGGCGTCCAGAACCGCGTCGGAAATCTGGTCTGCAATTTTATCGGGGTGACCCTCAGTTACGGATTCAGAGGTAAAAAGATAGCGGGTTCTTGATGACAAGCAGTCTCTCCTTCAAGCGATCAGGACATCGTGTCTGGCGGGGGTAGTCAGAGTGCAGAACGACCGCAAAATGAATACCTTACGGTCTATTTAAGGTACCAGAGAAGGCAGGCAAGCGCAACGATTTTTGGCGAGACGGTTCCAAGTCGCGCCAGGCGGTGAAAATCTCTGGTCAAAAGGTAGTTAGGGGCATGGATTCTGTTGAGCACAAACTACGATTGAGGGGGCGGCACGGTGGAGGAGTCGGTTCTCGTTGGGGAAGATCGCAGGCCATTGGCATCGAACACCAGAGTCTTCACTTCGTCGTAATCTCCTTGAATTGGAAGCTTTTTGCCGTTGAACGAGAACTCCAAGGCACCTACATCTCCTGCACGGATCACGACCTCTTTCTGGCCCTCCACTGATTTCTCGCCTGGGGCGACCAGGATTTCGTTCATGATCTGTTTGCCGTCGGCCGTGATCGTGAGCCAGGAATTTTCCCGGGCAGTAATCGACACTACGAACGCACCAGGCGCAGGTCCCTGGTTTACTGCCGCCGCTGCGGGGGGTTGCGCGGGAGTCGCCCTGGCATTGGCTGCCACTGCGGCTGAAGACTCAGGCGCAGCGAGCTTTGGTATTGCCGGAGTGGCAGGGGCCGGCGATGAAGGCTTGTTGTCAGCAGGTGCTGTGACTACGGCCGGAATCACGGGTTTTTCCCGCGAACGGAAACCCCAGAGTGCGAAGCCCAACGCCACAAGCAGCAGGGCTACCGCCAACATACCCCACGGAATCCGAGCCGCTACTGGAGGCTCCGGTTCCGCGGGGGGAAGTTCCAACTGCGGTGCCTCCTCCAGCATCTTTTCGGGCTGGGCGGCTCCCGAGGCCACCAGGTAATCGGAGATGGTTTGTTCTTCGTCCATACCCAGATGGCGAGCGTAGGCACGAACGAAGCCCTTATTAAAGATGCCGCCGGGAAGTTGCTCGAAGTGCTCTTCCTCCAGAGCGCGCAGGAAGCGGGTGCCAATTTTGGTGGACAGGGAAATTTCATCCAGCGTGACTTTTCGCTGCTCCCGTTCCCGTTTCAATCGCGCGCCAAACGATTCCAAGCGGCCGCTGCCCTTACCGGACGGTCATGACTTCAGTCCGGTTTGCCCATAAATATATGATAAATCGCGGCTCGCGGAACGGATGAAAATAGCTGGGGAGCGAACCGGAGTATTAACTGTCACCAACAAATCGGAGCCTCTTTCCGGAACCGCGCCCGGTGCCCTTTTGACACGTGGCCTCTTGACACGTGGCGTCGAGGGTACGCGTTACTTTGGTTGGTTGCCCGCCCGTTCTGGCGCCCCTTATAATTTCAGCACTTCCCGCTCGCATCGAGGACCGCTGTTCATGACCAAGGCCGCCGGCGCCGATCGCAAGGTTCAGGAACTGGGCATTTTTCATGATGTTGCCAAGGCCCTGACTTCTTCGCTCGACCTCGATTCCATCCTGCAAACCATCATGGAAAAGATGGCGGAATACTTCCGCCCCGACACCTGGTCACTACTGATGGTGGACGAAGAAAAGGACGAGCTCTACTTCGCTATTGCGGTCGGCAGCGCTGCCGAGGCGTTGAAAAATGTACGCCTCAAAGTAGGCGAGGGAATCGCCGGATGGGTCGCCAAACACGGCGAGCGACTGATCGTCCCTGATGTGATGACTGATCCGCGTTTCGCTAAGCGCATTGACGAAATGACTAAGTGGGAGACGCGTTCCATCATCTGCGTGCCGCTGCGCTCCAAACTCCGAGTCCTGGGCGTCATCCAATTGGTCAACGTCGACATGGACCACTTCACCGACCAGGAGTCGTTTTTCCTGCAGGCGCTCAGCGATTATGCCGCTATCGCGATTGAGAATGCCCGCTCGGTAGAAAAAATTCAGGAACTCACCATCACCGATGATTGCACTGGCCTCTATAACGCGCGCCATCTTTACAAGACGCTCGAAACCGAGGTCTACCGCTCGGCGCGCTTTGGCTATGAGTTCACCGTTCTGTTCATCGATCTCGACCACTTCAAGCAGGTCAACGATACGCACGGGCATTTGATCGGAAGCAAGCTGCTGGCTGAGATCGGATACCTCATCAAGGCTCAGCTTCGCTTGATTGATTACGCTTTCCGCTATGGTGGGGACGAATTTGTGATTCTCTTGCCGCAGACCGGGAAAGATTCCGCATTAGTAGTGGCGCGCCGTTTGCGCGATAGCCTGCGCACCAGCACATTCTGTCAGGAAGAAGGACTCAACCTCAATGTCCGCGCCTCCATCGGCGTGGCCACGTATCCGCACGACGCCAAGACTCCGCATGACGTAATCCGCCAGGCTGACGAAATGATGTATCTGGTGAAGAATACGACCCGCGACAATATAGGTATCGCCCAGCGTGGAGTGATGAAGTAGGAGGCTTTTAGCTGCTGGCTCGAACCCGGCATCGCTCAAGCGGGGCAGCCGCTCCCGGCGGTCCGGCCGACTCCAGCCACTCCAACTACGAAAAAGTCCACGATTGCTAAATCTGGCGGTAGAAATACCTAGACGCATCCGGTGGTGCTGCCAGCAGACACAGGTCCCTCGACTGCGCCGAGCGATTTCGCTTGGCTCCGCTTGGGATGACAAATCTAGGAGAGAAGAACTAATCCACCGGAGCAGTCGCTGGCTGTACCACTGCTGGCTTCCTTAGTTGCGCACGGCTTGGTTCGAGCGGTAGCCACTTGCGAAGCTCCGGCAGCGCGGCGCGGGCCACTGTCTCTCCCGCACGGATCAGTTCGGTGCTGTGCTCGAAGTCATCGTACTTGTAGCCTTTGACATCAGGCTGGATGATCACATCAGCGGCCTGCTTCCAGCGATCGCCGTTCGTATCTTGGGCGATGGAGAAACATTGCCCGATCACATCAAACAAATGCCGCGGTGCGTCTCCGTTAACCCACGTTCCCTTCAAGTGCACAGCCAGCACGTGTTCGGCTCCCATTTCGCGCAAAGGAACTGTTGGGACGGGGTGAGCCAGCATGCCATCCACCAGTAGATGTCCGCGAACCTTTATCGGCTGGAACATTCCCGGGTACGCGCAACTTGCTCGCACTGGGTCAACCAGCGGTCCAGAGTGAAACACCACTCCGGCGCCAGTGGAAAAATCCGTGGCCGTCACCGCCAGCGGAATAAGTAACTCTTCAAATGTTTTGACCTTCAGAACGCTGCTGAGAAAACCGATCATGCGCTGGTTGCTGGCGAAACCGTAGCGTGAAAGAGTCCAGCGGGCAAAGTGCTTGAAGCGCACCCGGGTTGCCATGAGTTCCAGTTCGGCGATGGAAACTCCGCTGCAATAAGCCGCGCCGATCAGCGCGCCGACGCTGGTGCCTGCCACAAAACCAATTGGGATATTTTCTTCTTCGAGAACTTTGAGTACGCCGATGTGAGCGATGCCGCGGGCAAAACCCCCGCCGAGAGCCACTCCAATGCTCGCTGTAGCCGGTGCCGACTGCGGCAACCCGGAAAGGCCGCGCCCAAATGCCCGCACCGAACGAACAATCTTGTCCAGACTCTTCACGGGAACCCCACATCCTCCCGGTCTTGCCCGGTACGTACTATCAAATACCTAGCAACTTAGATGCCAGCGAAGCCCCACATGTTTCCACACTTCGGTGCGTTCCTTGGGTTACCTTCGGAGACACGCTGCCGGGGCTCTCCGCCGATGACTAACTCCCGTGATCCTGATAACTTGTGGCCCATGGCACGGGAGATCTCCGCGGGAGGGGTGGTGGTGCGCCATACTGCGGATGGCTGGACAATGGCCGCCATAGAGCCGCAAAGGGAGTCGGCGGCCTCCGGGGCTGCGAAGAAAAGGTCACAAAAAGTGTTACTCGCCTTGCCTAAGGGGCTGGTCGATCCCGGCGAAAAGCCCGAGCAGACGGCGATTCGCGAGGTTCGCGAGGAGACCGGAATAGTGGCAGTTCCGGTCGCAAAATTGGGCGACATCAAATATGTCTACGTGCGCTCCTGGGGAGACCGGCAGCGTGTGTTCAAGATAGTTAGCTTTTATCTATTGCGATACCAGTCCGGTCGCATTGACGATATTTCTTCCGAGATGCGAATCGAGGTCAAGCGGGCTGTCTGGATCGCTCTCGACGAAGCACCGCGGAAGCTCGCCTATCGTGGGGAACGTGACATGGCTCGCCGCGCTCAGGAATACCTGGAATCTCATCCGGAGGCTTAACGGTAATGATACGAACCACGCACATCGAGAAACATTTCACCGCCGGCAATTTTGTCCGTGATGTGGTGATTGGAATGTCTGACGGGCTTACCGTGCCCTTCGCCCTGGCTGCAGGACTTTCCGGAGCGGTCGAGAACACGCGCCTGATCGTGGTTGGCGGACTGGCTGAGATTGCCGCTGGTTCGATCGCCATGGGACTGGGTGGTTATCTGGCCGCCCGCGGTGACGCGGAGCACTACGAGCAGGAGCGGGAGAGAGAAGAACGCGAAGTGAGAGAAATTCCAGAAGAAGAGAAAGCCGAGGTGAACCAGGTTTTCCAAGCCTACGGGATGACAAAGGAAGAGAGCACGCCGGTGGTTGAAGCGCTGAGCCGCCGACCCGACGCGTGGGTGGATTTCATGATGCGCTTCGAGCTTGGGCTGGAACAGCCGGACCCGCGCCGCGCGGTGACCAGCGCCGCGACTATCGCCGGAGCGTATGTTGCCGGTGGCATGATTCCTCTCTCGCCTTACGTCGTGCTGTCCAGCGCATCGCGTGGATTGGTGCTTTCGGCCATCGTTACGCTGGCCGCGCTCGGCATCTTCGGATACATGAAAGGACGCTTCACGCGCACCCATCCCCTTCGCAGTGCGTCCCAGACCATGGTGATTGGAGGACTCGCGGCTGCGGCTGCTTTTGTCCTGGCGAAGATAATTGCTTAACTCGGAGGCATGGCCACTGATAACTTGAGACCCTCGAAAGCGGCCTCGAATCCGCTACCTTCCGGCGATGCACACATGACACCAACTTCAGCAGCGCGTCCGGGAACCAGATAACCTTGCCGGACTGACGCGTACTTCTTTCCATCAAGGGAGCAAAGAAGTTCGAGCGAATCTTTGGTTCGTACCGCCCTCCACCAGACTGGTCCGTCGTTTGACAGATCGTTCATGGTAGACCAGTCGGAGAATTCGCGGGTAAACACCGCACTCGCGTGACGCACGCCGTCCACTAGTTCAGTGCCGCATTTCATCCAATTCTCAGCATCCACTCGGACCATCAGTCCGGCCTGGTCATAAAGATCGCGGTAGTTTCCTCCGATGCGAGCCTCGAAAGTGAAGTCTCCTGTGACCGGTAAATGAAGAAAGTGGCCGTTGTCGGTCACGTATCCGTAGAAGGTTTTGCGCCAGAAATCAGTTTTCGGCCTAGTGTGCACAACAATCCGGCTACCAGAAACCCTCCACGACGCCGGCTCGTTCATCCACTTCATGCGGGCAATCAGCGCGTCGGTCGAAGGCTGCTCTTCCGCAGCTGCAAAGTTCAACAGACCTGAAGCCTTCATCACGGCAGCCCCGCTCAGTCCGGATAACTGAGCAATAAAATCACGCCGGCTCGCGTTGTCCATGGCAATTCTCCTTCATTGTCGGCAAATCGTAGCGGAACCCGTTTCGAGGCGCAAACCTGAAGAGAACCTTGGTCGTATCTTGGACGAAGTTTCTAGATCCCCCATAATGAAACTGTGAAAGTGCCATTTTCCGTGCGTGCTGTCTCGCTGGGTATCGCCTTCTCGATATTGTGTTCGCCGCAATTCTCTGCCAAGACCAACACGCCTACTGCTGATCCCAACTACGTATTTGCGCTGGCGGCGGCCAACCGCTTTCTTCGCGCCTGGCAGACACAGGACCACGAGACTGGCCTGGTCATGCTGACTGATGCTGCGAAACACCACACGTCTGAAGATCGCTTGCAGACTTTCTTCTCTTCCGAGTCCACAGCGCAACCAGCATTCGAGATCAATCGTGGCAAGAAGCTCAAGGCTGGACGCTACTCTTTCCCCGTAGTCTTGTTTGATGTCGCCTCTGCCTCGCGAAAGTCGCAGTATCCGCGCCATTCCCAAATTGTCGTCGTCAAGACTGGCAAAGATGACTGGGCCATAGATAAACTGCCCTAGCCATGAAAAGTATCCATAAGGTTGCCGTCCTTGGAGCCGGAACTATGGGCGCTCGCATCGCCGCGCATTTTGCCAACGCGGGTGTTCCCAGCCTTCTCCTCGACATCGTTCCGTCTGATGCTGCCGGCAACCGTAATAGGTTAGCTGCCGCCGGACTCGAGGCCGCCAAGAAATCCAAGCCCGCGGCTTTTATGGATCCTTCGCTTGCGCGCCGGGTCACAGTCGGCAACTTTGAAGATGATCTCAAGCGTTTGAGCGACGTGGACTGGATCATCGAAGCGGTGGTCGAGAACCTCGATATCAAGCGAACTCTGTTGAAGAAAGTTGAGGCCGTTCGCAAGCCCGGCACGGTCATCACGACGAATACCAGCGGCCTTCCGGTGGGCAAGATCGCTGAAGGTTTTTCCGAGGACTTTCGCCGGAGGTGGTTTGGTACGCACTTCTTTAATCCGCCGCGCTACATGCGGCTGCTCGAACTGATTCCGACACCCGAAGCCGACCGCGCCGCGATGGACGCTGTTGCGCATTTTTGTGACGTCCAATTGGGCAAGGGAATTGTTCTTGCCAAGGACACGCCTAACTTTATCGCCAACCGGATTGGGACATTTTCCGTGCTCAACGTCATGCGACTCATGCAGGAGATGGATCTCTCCATCGAAGATGTGGACGCGCTGACGGGGCAATCTGTGGGCTGGCCGAAGTCTGCCACTTTTCGGACGATCGATCTGGTCGGCCTTGACATTCTCGGCCACGTCGTCAGCAACATGATCCAGAACGTACACGATGAGCGCAGTGATCTCAAGCTTCCGGACTTCTTTCGGCAGATGCTCGAGCGCAAGTGGCTGGGCGATAAAACGAGGGGAGGCTTTTACAAGAAGGCAAAGCGCGCTGAGGGTAAGGAAGAGGAACGCCTCGCCCTCGATTGGAAGACGCTCGAGTATCAACCTGCCAAGAAACCGAAGTTTCCAAGCCTCGAGATGGCGAAGAATGTCGAGCAAGCCGGACCGCGTCTCCGCATGCTGTTGGGGCTCGACGGCAGTGCGCCGCAGAAGGGCCACAAAGCCGGCGCGTTTCTTTGGTCTGCTCTATCGGATCTTTGGACCTACTCCGCCAATCGGATTCCAGAAATTTCCGACTCCATAGTCGAGATCGATCGTGCCATGCGGATGGGGTTCAACTGGGAACTCGGTCCCTTTGAACTTTGGGATGCCGCCGGGGTCGAAGCCATAGTCGCCCGAATGAAAAAAGAGGACCAGCCGATCGCCGCGAACGTGGCACATCTGCTCGCTGCTGGGAAAAAATCCTGGTACCTGGACGATCCGAAGACAGCCTCGGGCAGAGTCTACTGGGACCTGAGAACTGCGAACTACGAGCCGGTTAAAGTTCCGGACGGTGTATGGTCGGTAGAAGTTGCGAAGAAGTCTAAAGGCGTGGTCAAGAAGAATTCCGGCGCATCTCTCATCGACCTCAGTGACGGCGTGGCCTGCATCGAGTTCCACTCCAAGATGAACGCAATTGGCGCCGACATTGTCCAACTCATTCTGCAGAGCCTCAAGCCGGGGGGCCCGGGCGATAGCTTCGATGCTTTTGTGATCGCCAATGACGCGGCGAACTTCTCCGTCGGCGCTAACGTGATGCTGTTGCTGATGTCGATCCAGGAGGAAGAGTGGGACGACATCGATCTCGCGATCCGGCAATTCCAGGGCATGAGTCAGGCCATCAAATTCTCGCCCAAGCCCGTGGTGGCGGCGCCGTTCGGCATGACTTTCGGGGGAGGCTGCGAGATCTCTCTCCACTCCGCTGCCCGCCAGCCTCACGCGGAACTTTACGTGGGCTTGGTCGAGGTTGGTGTTGGTCTGCTGCCGGGCGGAGGCGGCTGCAAAGAGATGCTGCTGCGCGCCGTGGACACCGCAGAGTCTATTCGCCCGGGTGGACGCGGCGAGTCGATCGAGCTGATGGAAGCCATGAAGAGAGCGTTTGAGATCGTAGCCACAGCAAAAGTTTCAACCTCTGCCCATGAAGCTCGCGGCCTGGGTTTTTTGAGCCATTCCGACGAAATTACGATGAACCGCGAGCGCGTGCTCTCGGATGCCAAGGCTCGCGCCCTGGAACTGGTCCGCGCAGGATATGAGCCCCCGCAACCTCGGACCGACATCTCCGCCCCCGGAGAGAACATTCTGGCCGCGCTCAAGATGGGCGTCCATCTCATGCGCCAGGCCGAATACATCAGCGACCACGAAGTAAAAATCGCCACGAAGGTAGCTGAGGTTCTCTGCGGCGGAAACGTAACTTCAGGCACGCCCGTGAGCGAGCAGTACATTTTGGACTTGGAACGCGAGGCGTTTAAGTCGTTGTGCGGCGAGCGCAAGACGCAAGAGCGAATTCAGTACACGCTGAAGACGGGGAAGACGCTAAGGAACTGAGTTCCTCCGTGACAAACCGACTTGATCTGACGAATGAAACTCAATGAAAGTCCGTGACGTGATCAAGCGTCTGGAGCAGGATGGCTGGCGGCTGGCTCGGACGAAGGGCAGCCACCGGCAGTTCCACCAGCCCTCAAAACCGGGGACAGTTACCGTCGCTGGCCATCTGTCAGTGGACATTCCGCCCGGAACATTGAACAAATATCCTGAAGCAGGCAGGTATGAAATGAAGTATCTGGTTGTTTACGAAAAGTCGCCTACCAGTTGGGGTGCTTACGTTCCCGACCTTCCGGGCTTGGGCGTTGCCGGAACAACGCTAGACGAAGTGAAAGAGTTGATCCGCGAGGCAATTGAGTTCCACCTCGAAGGCATCCGCGAACATGGCGACGAGATCCCCGTCCCTAGCGCGACCACAGAATATATTACCGTTTGAGAAGTGGCGACTCGCCCGCCATTAGCGGGTGCGACCACCCCATCGGCACCAACAAACCCAATGAGAGTACACAGTTAAGGTATCATCCTGGACTAAACCGCAGGAGGTTATCGCTTGCCTTCGCAGCGCTCTACTCTCAAAAGTGAAGTGGTCGCGCTAAAACGGAAACGTATTGTTGAGGCTGCGCGCCGCCTGTTTTATGAAAAGGGATACTCGCGCACGACGCTGGATGACATTGCCGCGCGCCTCGAGGTCACCAAGCAGTTCATCTATTCGTATTACAAGAACAAGGGCGAATTACTGCACGAGATCGCACAGCAATGTATCCGAGAGTGTCTGGAGGCCCAGTCCCGGGTGCTGGCGAGCAAGCTATCAATCCCGGACAAGCTCGCTAGGATTATCGAGGAGGTTGCCCAAGTTATTATCATGAACCAGTCCAACACCATCATCTATCTGCGTGAGGAAATGAATCTGGACTGGCAGATCGCGCAGAGAATCCGCGAGCAACGGAACGAATTCGACCATCGAATGATGAAGTTACTCAAGGATGGCATGCGAACTGGTGTGCTGCACGTGGTCGACGAGCGAGTGGCGGCGCGATGCATCGGAGGGATCCTGGTCTGGTGCGCCCTGTGGTACCGCGACTTGGGCGTGCTCTCCCCCGAGGCGATTGCGCAATTGATCAGTCAAAATGTAATGAGGATGGTCTCGCGGAATTCCAAAAAGATGGCGAAGAATGCCTAAATTTGACATTGGCCTCGCTCTGCCTGACGAAACTGGCCGCAGGCCTCGCCTTCCGTAATCTAAGCCACTATTTAAGTAAGATTAATATACTGGACAGTATGCCGCTCGTCGATTATCTTGCGTACCTTCAAATATGCGGCTAGCCAATAAAGTCGTGGTGGTCACAGGCGGCGCCAACGGCATCGGACGGGCGCTCTGCCGTCGCTTCGCGGCTGAAGGCGCAAAGGCCGTTGTGGTCGCGGATGTGCAGGCCTCGATGGCCGAGCGGGTGGCAGACGAAGTTGGCGGCATTGCCGTGCAAACCGACGTTGCGCAAGAAGCTGACGTAATCCGACTAGTCGAGCTCGTCACCAAGAAATACGGCGTCATCGATTTGTTCTGTTCCAATGCAGGCGTCGGCGTCAGCGGAGGAGTGAACGCTCCGGATGTCGACTGGGAGCGGAGTTGGCAGGTCAATGTAATGGCTCACGTGTACTCGGCCCGGGCCGTGCTTCCTGGCATGTTCGCACGCGGCGAAGGCTATTTGCTGCAGACTGTGTCTGCCGCTGGTCTGTTGACGCAACTCGGTTCGGCGCCCTACTCGGTGACGAAGCATGCGGCGCTGGCTTTCGCGGAATGGCTGGCGATAACCCATGGCGATCAAGGAATTAAAGTCTCAGCCTTGTGCCCCATGGGAGTGCGGACCGATATGCTGAAAAGAGCGGAGTTCGGTGGAGGGGCTTTCTTGCTGGAATCCGCTCTCGAGCCAGAACAAGTGGCCGAGCATGTAGTCAAGGGATTGGACGAGGAGACCTTCCTGATTTTGCCCCATCCGGAAGTCGCCGAGTTCTTCGCTCGTAAGGCGACTGAGTACGACCGCTGGCTGCGCGGTATGAGACGCTTGCAGGCCAATACACAGCCGTTGAAAACGGTGGTGTAGCCGCCAATGTTATACGAGCTGGGCGGAGAATTTATCCCTGTACGCGGGTGGCCTTGCCTTTCCAGAAATTCTCCCGGAGTTCGCGTTTCAAGATTTTTCCGGTTCCAGTTTTTGGCAACGGACCTTCTGTGAATTGCACGATATGGGGTATTTTGAATTTCGCCAGCCGAGTCTTTAAGAATGACAGCAGTTCCTCTTCGTTGAGGTGCTGGCCCGGCTTGAGCACGACGATGGCTGCTGGGACCTCGCCCCACTTGGCATCGGGCGCTGATACGACCGCGCATTCCAGTACCGCAGGATGGGCAAAGATCCCCCTTTCGACCTCGATGGACGAGACATTCTCGCCGCCGCTGACAATGATGTCCTTCTTTCGGTCAACAATGTAGACATAGTTTTCTTCGTCCCACACCGCCATATCTCCGGTGTGCAACCAACCATTCGTGATAGCGGCTTTGCTCGCCTCCGGTTCCTTGTAGTAACCGCACATTACGTTATCTCCGCGAATGACGATTTCCCCCACTGCCTGCATATCGCGCGGCACTTCTCTCATCTGCGAATCCACGACGCGGACTTCGCACCCAACGATTGGCCAACCTGCGGCCGACAGGTGCGTCAGCCGGTCCTCTTCGTCACGATACTGCACCGTGCCTTTGGTGTGGGCGGTGGTGGCTACTGGACAAGTCTCAGTAAGACCGTAGCCCGCAAACACCTCACAGGGGAACGCCTTTTCCATTCGAGCGATCAGTTCGGGAGACGAGGCGGCCCCGCCCAGCGTGATCTCCTTGAGACTGGAAAGATTGAACTTGCCAAGTTCGGGACAATTGAGCAGAGCATTCGCCATGGTGGGAACTAACGTCATTCCGGTTGCCTGTTCCTCCTCGATCAGGCGGAGCACGTAGGCGGGTTCGAATCGCCGTACCATCACGTGCTTAATTCCACTCATCGTGATGCTTTGCGCCCGCCCCCAACCATTGGCATGAAATAAGGGAATGGTGTGCAGCTCCACGCGCGTGTCTTCGTGATGGTAGGAACTCAGTAACCCCAGGGCGTGGAGATAGAGCGTGCGGTGCGAGAGCATCACTCCCTTCGGAGTGCCTGTGCTTCCGCTGGTGTAAAACAACTCTGCGATGTCATTCTCGTCAAAGGAGAAGAGATCGGGTCGCGCCATGCGGTCGAGCGCCAGTAGTTCCTCCAACACTAGGTCCGCCTGCGCGACTGGTTTGTCGAGGCTGACATAGCGTTTGACGGCGGGGCAGGATTTTCGCAACTCTTGGACGATAGGCGCGAATTCACTCTCGAAAAACAGCATGCTGGGGTTGGCATGGTTGAAGATTTCAACCAGCTCGGCCGGTTGGAGCCGCACGTTGAGGGGCATGACGATGGCGCGAATCAACGGCGGTCCATAGTAACCCTCCAAAAGCTGATTATTATTGAAGCTGAGATAGGCGACCCGGTCGCCGGGACGGATGCCTTCCGCGAGAAGCCCGGCAGCGAGGCGTTCACAACGTTCACCAAACTGCGCGTAAGTGTAACGGTTGAGGCCGGAGGCGACGCCGGTCTTATGGCCGTAAAGGTCGACCGCCCGGTAGAGACATCGGATCGGCGTGAGCGGCACGTTCATGTGTTAGCCCTCGAACCCTGAGTAGAGTCTACCCTGCACCACCGATGACGGGCTGCTAGCTTGCCTCAACCGGGAGAGCTTGTGGCATGATACACGACCATGGAGATGTATACGTCCCAGTATATTTCCTACACCATCGGGCAGAAATAAATTACAGGTACTTTTGTGGTCGCGGTTCTGCAGCAAATACCGGTTGACAAATCTTCAAGATCGGGAATAAAGTTGCGCGTTTTCAATCTTGCTTTCCTGCCGTTAGAGGCACAGCTAAAGTGGCAGTCGTAGCAAGACTTTTAGAAAGCCATCCTCATCGTGAGGTTCCCGACGTCCTACCCCAAGGAGAAACCCATGCGGAGATTGATCAAGCCCGTTGAAACATTGATGGCGGTGTTGGTGATGTTGCTTGCCTTTCTCGCAGGCGCGGAGGCGCAATCAGGGGTTGTAGCTTATAACGGCACGCTGCCGGATGGCGCTACTTTCCTGATTGAAGTTCCACCAAATTGGAACGGGACCATGGTTTTATATAGCCACGGATATGTTGTCCCAGGGTCGCCGAATTCCGCCACTGACGTCGGGGACCCGGTCACCGGCGGTTTTCTTCTGTCGAACGGTTATGCCTTGGCGGGCTCTTCATATGCCACGACGGGCTGGGCGCTGCAGCAGGCATTTCCCGATCAGATTGCGGTACTGGATCAATTCCGCTTGCTGGTGGGCAAAGCCAAACGGACCATCGCTTGGGGCCACTCCTTGGGTGGCATGATAACTGCGGGCCTCGTCCAGAAATTTCCCCACCGATTCGATGCAGCTCTTCCCATGTGCGGTGTGTTATCCGGAGGGGTAGCAACTTGGAACACGGCGCTTGACGCCGAATTTGCCTTCCAGACTCTGCTCGCGAGCGGCAGCGGCCTACAGCTTGTGAACATTACAGATCCCGCGACCAATCTTGCCATTGCCGAGGGAGCGTTGGCCGCCGCCCAGGCAACGCCGCAAGGTCGGGCGCGGCTAGCCTTGGTCGCAGCTTTGGGGGACATTCCCGGCTGGTTCACTCCGACTTCGCCTCAGCCTAGCCCCACCGATTACGCCTCCCAAGAGGCGAACCAGTTCCTTTGGGCGCAGCAGGTCACCTTCCCCTTCGTTTTCGCGTTCCGCGCTGAGCTCGAGGCGCGTGCCGGCGGCAATGTTTCCTGGAATGTGGGCGTCGACTACAAGAAACAACTGGCCATCTCCAGCGACCGCGCCGAGGTCCAGGCGCTGTACCTGCAGGCGGGACTCAATCTCGAAGATGACCTGAATACCCTGAACCAGGCAGCACGGATTCCAGCAAAAATCTCGGCTGTTATCTATCTGGAAAGATTCATTATCTACGACGGTCAGATCCATGTACCGGTCCTGACCCTGCATACGAGTGGCGACGGTCTGGTGGTGGTTCAAAACGAGAGAGCTTACCAGACCACCGTCACAGAGGCAGGTAACCACGGCTTCTTGGAGCAGGCTTTCGTGCATCGGGCAGGACACTGCGCATTCACGCCCGCTGAAACTATTGTAGCTTTCCAGACCATCATTGATCGTTTGGACACAGGGAGCTGGCAAGGTGTTCATCCTGGCGTATGGAACAAGGAAGCTTCCGCGCTTGGACCTGAGTTCAATATTTTCGTTGTGGGGGGAAAAGTGGTCCCGCAAGCGCCCGCCTTCTTTGGTTTCGAACCGTCGCAGTATTTACGACCGTTCGACGGGGTCACTTTCTAGCGTGAAACGGGTTCGCTGGCAACGGCAACCCAATTTGCCGTGAGATAGTGCTATTCGAGTAGATCGGGTTGTTCACGCACAATGCGCGCCCACAGCGGCTGAAACTGGAACCAGCCCGCGGCGTGGCTCCCAATCTGCTGTTGCGTGATTGCGGCGCTCGCCGCATCAATCTTCACCGGTGTGCCCACCGCTTCGGCCAGAAGCTGCGCCTGGCAGCTTCGTTCCATGGTGATCAACCACCACGCCGCTTCGTCGACAGTGTGTCCCACGGTAAGCATTCCATGATTGCGGAGAATCACGGCCTTTTGGTTGCCTAGAGCTTCGGCAATGCGTTCTGCTTCTGATGTTTCGTAAACCACCCCGGTGAAATCGGCGAATAAGCCATGATCTCCATAGAAGGCGCAGGAATCCTGCGTGATGGGATCAAGCAAACGGCCCAGTGAAGACCAGGTCTTTCCATATAAAGAGTGAGCGTGAGCTGCGGCAACGACATCAGGACGGGCCGCATGGACTCGCGAGTGAATGGCAAAAGCCGCCCCATTCACGGGATATTTTCCTTCCACAACTTGGCCGCGATCATTGGCCAGAATCAGGTCGGAGGCGCGAATCTCGCCGAAGTGCATTCCGAAGGGATTCACCCAAAAATGATCGAGGCGTTCCGGATCACGGGCCGTGATATGGCCGGCCACTCCCTCATCGAACCCGAAGCGCGAGAACAACCGGTACGCGCCGGCCAACCGTTGCTTGCGATGACGACGCTCTTCTTCCGCGGTGGCAAAAACCGGCGGTGCGGGCAGGTTGAGAGGACTTTGTGTAGCGACTGGCATGCTATCTCCCCAAGATTACGAACAAACTATAGCGCCGCTCTGCGAGGCTCGCAACGACAGTGCGTCAGGCTTCTATGGATAGTAGCGGACAACCCATTCCGCCACACAGCAGGGCTTGCTCGCACTTTCGTCTTCCACGACCACCGAAAACACAGCTTCGAGTGCGTCGGAAACCTCTTTAAGCGACTGCAACGTGAAGCGCGCGCGGATTTTCGAGTCTGCGCGAACCGCTGCGGGAAATCGAACTCGATTCAAACCGTAGTTGACGGTCATTCGAACACCGGTCCGAATCTGCAGGGCCTGTTTTGACAAATGACTAAGCAATGAGAGCGTCAGAAAACCATGTGCGACGGTGGCGCCATAAGGCGACTCTCGTCGCGCCCGCGCCTGGTCCAGATGGATCCATTGGCGGTCTTCCGTGGCTTCGGCAAACTGCTGGATGCGGTCTTGCGTGATCGTAAACCAATCTGTCGTCGCGATCTCGCGCCCTACGAAACCTTTGAGGGAGTCAAGATTTTCGGCAAGCAGCGGCGGCACGAGAGTCTCCTTTTGCATTCAGTTAAAAGCGGAGGCGCTATATCCGGCCGGTGTCGGGGATGCCTCTGGCTGTATCGAGCAACATGTAAGTCACGATCGCAGTACCGATACTATTGGCCTTCGCGTCAGTGAGATCGACGCTGGCAACGCACAGGGTTGAGCCGATGCGAAGCAAGTGGGAACGGGCAAAGATTCGGCCTTCGGTCACGGGCCGGAAGTAGCTAACTTTCAGCTCTACAGTTGTCGCGCGACGCTTACCGCCAAAGTGTCGGTTGAGGGCCATACCCACCGCCACGTCAGCCAGTGCCGCCGCTACTCCGCCGTGGGCCACTCCGGCACCATTCTTCAGATCGTCGCGAACTCTGCACTCCACAGTCACGCCATCGGGATGAAGGCGCGTCAGTTTTACTCCGAGCAGCTGATTAAAAGGGATTCTGGCAAGAGAGCCGCGAAGTTGACGAGCCGTAAGTTTCGGAGCCTTCATCGCGGATCGGATAATCAGAGAGCCGATTCTAGCATTTGGCTCTGCTGGGAAAAACTGGTGAACAGACCTCGTATGAGTATGGCGCGAATGCAAACTCCAATCCCCCAATACTAGCTACTCTGCTCGGAAAGGAAGTCAAGAATCGCGTCGAGTGCCGCATCCGGCTGATCCGTGGTGAAAATGTGGCTTGCCTGCGGCAGCACCACGAGCCTTGCACCGGGAATGCCCTCTGCGATCAACCGGCCGTTGGCCGGCGGAACCAGACGATCGGACTCACCATGGATCACCAGAGTCGGAACTCTGATCGTGGATAAGCGGCTATAGGCCTCCCAGGAAATGATCCCCTGCAGCTGCGCCATATACCCTTGCAGACTTGTAAAACGCTTCCTGCGAACGGCAAAGTCCTCCTCAATCCGTGCGCGTGGAGTGGTCGGCGCGTAGATATATGGCACCGAAGCCTCCATCGCCTGGTCGGGAGTCATTTTGCCTCGTGCCATCAGGAGATCTCTGGCTTCGGGTTCCGCCTTGACTGCGTTGGGCCCGCCTGGCGCGGTACAGCCCAGTACCAGGGAATACACCCGGTCGGGGTATTGCAACGCAAACTCCTGCGCGATCATGCCACCCATGGAAACCCCGAATATATGAGCGCGCTTCACGCCTGCGGCGTCGAGTACTGCCGCTGCGTCTGAGGCCATCAGCGCCATTTGGTACGGGCCTGGGGGGACATCGCTCTGCCCGACCCCGCGGTTGTCCAGCGCGACTGTCCGATAACGGATAGCTAATCCGGGTCTGGTTCGGTGCCACATGCAGGACGGGTAGCCGAGCCCCATAATCAGCAAAACCGGCGCTCCGGCTCCCTGCTCGTCCCAATAGATGTTGACTGCATGGTTCTCAACGAATGGCATTGAAAAACCCTTTCCATCTGGACTATCATCCGCCCGACATTGGAGCGCCTACAGCTCCAGCCAACTTAACCGCGACTGTGCGCAATACGTCAGATTTATACACGCACGGATTGTCATGTTACCGACGACAAGACCGGGTTGCTGGGTTCAAATCCCAATTTCAACTCCTTGGACTGGGAACACTAAGCATACTTAATTTATTACCGTCAGTAATAATTTTTATTCTTTCGATAAAGTTTTTTGCTATACTGCGCGGCGGCCCAGACTGCTAATCGGAGAAAAGGAGGGCCCCGAGACTCGCGCAGTGGCGTGTGGTTGGAATGGAAAAAGAAGGCATGGCGACTCTTGGATTAGGAACTCCCGGAGCGGGCTTGCCTCCAGCTCGAAGGTCTACGATGCGAGGAAATATGATCCACAAAATGAGAGTCAGCGGTTTGACTTGCCTTCTCGTTACTTGCATAGGATCTTGGCTCGGTTTCGCAGCGCTATGCCTGCTGTTGCCGGGGGGAGCGTATGGCCAGGGCGTCGGCTCCTCGGGAGATATTATTGGGACCGTGACGGATTCCTCGGGCGCTGTTCTGCCTGGAGCTACCGTAGCGGTCGAGGATCCCCAGACGGGCTTTCGCCGCACCACGCTTACTAATGACGCTGGTCAGTTCCGGATAACCGGACTGCCTCCCACTAGCTACGATGTGACCGCCCAACGATCTGGTTTTAGTACCAAGATTCGGAAAAGGGTAGTGGTCGCCGTTGGAGAGACGGTTCCAGCAGACTTCAGCATGACTATATCGGCGGAAGCTGTCCAGGTCGAGGTCACGGGAGAGCCGCCGGTAGTGGAAACAGAGAGAGGGAGCCAGGCCAATAACATAAGCCAACGGTACATCACCGACCTGCCGATCGACCGCCGCGATTATCTTACGTTTACCTTGCTGACGCCGGGGGTCAGCAACTCGAACACTATTGCAGATAACGCCGACTTCCGCGTGAAGCAGACCCCCCAAAGCGGGCTGTCATTCTATGGAAGCAATGGCAGAGGCAACAGCGTAACCGTCGATGGCGGCGAGGCCAACGATGACGCGGGTGGTGTCCGCCTGACCCTGAGCCAGGATGCGGTGCAGGAGTTTCAGATCAACCGTAGTAATTACTCGGCGGACTTGGGCGGAGCCAGCGGCGCTTCCATCAATATCGTGGCCAAATCCGGCAACAACAACTTGCACGGTGGTCTGTATGGATTCTTTCGTAACGACGCGATGGATGCACGCGACCCGTTTGCGTTCAGTCCCGCTCTTGCTCCTGGCGAGGCCTTCTCGTCGACTGCCCAAGGCAGGCCAATCAAGAATTCGTTGAGCCGCCAGCAATTCGGGGGCACTCTCGGTTTCCCCATCAGCAAGAACAAAACCTTCCTGTTTGTCGCATACGAAGGACTGCGTTCTAATGCCGAGGATTCCGTCCCCTTGCTGACCAACAGCAATATCTTTAATCCGACGGTACCACAGCAGACAATTGCAGCAGGTCTCGTGGCCCAAGGTTTGGGCACAAACGTTCCTTGCCTCAGTGGTCCCGTTGGCGCAGCAGTTGCAAAACAACTGGGTCTACCCGCCCCGACTCCGGTCACGTTCGTGCCGGCGGCCGCTTGCGCGCAGATACTCGGCGGCGTCCTAAGCGTAAATCCGGCTGCAGGACCGTTGAGCGCATTCGTTGTGAATCAGTTCGAGACCAACGGAGGGTTGTTCCCGTTTCCCATACGCCAGCACGAAGGGTCCGTCCGCCTCGATCACCGATTCAACGATGCTAACCAAGCTTCCCTCCGTTATAGCTTTGCGCATCTTGAGGAGACGGACCCAGACGTGCAGGCTTTGATCGGCTTTTCACGCGGCAATTCCGTCCTAAGCTGGGATAGCACGCTGCAAGGCTCGTGGTTTCACCAGTTCAGTCCGACTGCCCAGAATGAAGCCCGGCTGCAGTGGAACTGGTACCAATTTAACGTGGACACCAATGATCGCGGCGGCCCCGGACTGGACGTTGAGGGATACGGTTTCTTCGGGCGCGGGATTTTTCTTCCCAGCCATACCACGGCGCGACGCTATGAGTTCGCTGACAATTTCACCCTCATTCGTGGCCACCACACAATGAAGATGGGTTTTTATGAGCTGATTCGAGGCAACAACACGACCTCGCAGACTTTCTTTCCCGGACGTTTTGAGTTTCTGAATTTACCGGGTAACCTGCTCAGTCCATGCCTGGAAGCACCCATCGCTTGTAATCTGCCGACAACAGCCCCGACCCCGATCAGCACTCTTCAGTCGTGGAACCTGGGGTTGCCGGCGTTCTATGAGCAGGGTTTTGGTAATCCCAACTACGTCCAGATCAGGCCGTTCACCGCCGGCTACTGGCAGGATGCCTGGCAAGTGCGGCCCGGCCTCACCCTCAACTACGGCCTGCGCTATGAAGTGGACTCCCAATACGGACCCTTAAATACCTATAAGAAAGACTTTGCCCCACGGGTTTCTTTTGCGTGGGACCCGTTCAACAACCATAAGACCGTCGTTCGCGGTGGGTACGGGATTTTCTACTCCCCAATCTATGCCCAGATCCCCGGAGTGGTAAAAACCCTCGGCAATGTCAACGGAACCCGGCTGATTGCCAACACTTTGGTATCGATTTTGGGCGTTCCGGGAGGCACCAACCCCTTCCAAAACTCTGCGGCGATCTACCAGATCCTATTTGCGGAGGGTAAGATTGCCTGTGGCACGCCGCCCGCAGGACAGGTCGCCTGCATTTCGGCTGCGGATGTACAAGCGCCCCCCATTGGCTTAACGATCAGTAATACCGGACCGCTTCCGCCCGGAACGGTGCTCTTCTCCGGGCAACCGAATTACCGGCCCCCGCAGTCGCAGCAGGCCTCATTTGGCATCGAACGGCAGATCGGAAATAGCTTGTCTATCTCCGCCAGCTACATTTACGTTCATACCACTCACTTGCCGTGGGCGGTGGATCAGAATCTTCTGCCGGGGGCACCGATCGTTACCGGCACCCCTTGCTTTGCTGGATCCCCGCCAGTATGCGGCGCGGATGGTCTTCCCACTAACGGCCTTCCTTTCCAGGACTGGGGAGCAGTGCAGTGCCTTGTCAATCCCGGCTTGTGCTTTGCTGATCCTACACACACGATTCTTCAGAATAATCAATATTCCTCCATCGCGAACGCGATCTATCATGGCGGCATTCTGGAGGTGAAGAAGCGATTCAGTGACCACTTCACCCTGATCGGGAACTACACCTACAGCAAAGCGATCGACGACTCAACCGATTTCAACAGCGACTATTCGGCGTTTAACGAGGTCAACTTGACCGCCGAGCGTTCTTTGTCGGATTTCGATCAACGACACAAGGTGGTGCTCGCGGCAATACTAGACAGCCCGTGGCAGTCACGCGCACTTTCTGGATTTCAGTTGTCGCCGATTGTCTCCTACAACAGCGGCCATCCCTTTAACCTGCTCGCCGGCGCTGACATCAACGGCGACGGTCATTTCACCAATGACCGTCCGCCAGGATCTGCGCGCAACAGCGGCCTGGGTCCCAATTACGTGGACTTCGACATGCGCCTCAGCCGGGCATTCAAGTTCGGGGAGAAGGCGAGCCTCCAGTTTATTGCAGAAGGATTTAACCTCGCGAACCACACCAACTATGCCAGCGTGAACAACATCGTGGGTTCTGCCTTTGCTCCGCCCTTCAACGTGCACGGCACCGCCCACCTTTCACCGAGCCAGCCTTTGGGCTTCACCGCGGCCTTCCCGAAGCGTGAAATCCAGCTCGGCGCGCGCTTTAGCTTTTGATCGGTGTTCCTGCGAAGACTGACTTTGACGGGCCATCCGGATCAACATACTAAGTGCCGGAGGCCTGTTTGGAGTTTTTGCGCGCGTTAGTGGCTAACTGGCGGTTGGAGCGTCCGAGATCTGAACGATCAATTTTCCATGGTTGGAACCATCGAATAATTTATTGATCGCCGTCGGCGCAGCCTCCAGTCCGCGGACGATGTCTACTCGATACTTGAGCTTTCCCAAGGCGTGCCACTCGATGAAGTTGCTGACCATTTCTTTCATTTTGGCCGCGTGGTCAAACGCGAGAAATCCCTGAATCTTGAGTCTTTTGCTGATCACGGCCGCGAAATTCGAGGGACCTGGAACCGGGGCGGTGGCGTTGTATTGCGAGATGAGTCCACAAACCACTACTCGGCCGAAGTTGTTCATCCGGGAAAGCGCTACTTCCAGGATTTCTCCGCCGACATTCTCGAAGTAGAGATCCACGCCTTTAGGACAGGCAGCCTTTAGCTGTTGCTTGTAGTCACCTTCCTTATAATTCACCGCCGCATCGAAGCCGAGGTCTTTCACCAGCCAGTCGCACTTCTCTCTGGTTCCGGCAATGCCGACCACGTGAAGCCCCTTAATTTTGCCGATTTGGCCTACCAGTGAGCCCACCGAACCAGCAGCCCCAGAGACGAGCAGAGTTTCGCCCTCCTTGGGCTGCCCGATCTCTAACAGTCCGGCATACGCGGTCAATCCCACTAATCCAAACAAGCCCAAGTTCGCCGAAAGCGGAAAGGTGCTTTGCGGCAGCTTGGTCACGCCCTCGCCATTCGAAGCCATGTACTCCTGCCAGCCGAACATCCCTTGCACTTTGTCACCCACCGCAAAATTCGGATGATTCGATTTTTCGACCACGCCGACACCAAATCCGCGCATGACTGCGCCAATCTGTACTGGTGGAACGTAGGACGGGCGGTCGACCAACCATCCCCGCATCGCAGGATCAAGCGATAGATATATGTTGCGAATCAGAAAGTGTCCTTCTTTCAGCTCCGGAATCGGTTCGGTGCCAAGATCGAAATCGCTGCTCTTGATGAGTCCGACTGGGCGCGACTTGAGCCGCCATTGGCGATTTACTCTATGGCCGTTCATCATGTGATCTTCCCTAACTCCTTATGTCGGCGCGGGAGCGGCGTTAGGCTGCCGCCGCTTTCTGTTTATCGAGATCGGCGAAAGTCCGTCCTTCCGCGGCCAAGCGCTTCAGCAGCGGGGCAGGTTCCCAGAGTTCGCCATGCTGGCGTTGAAATTCGCAGATGCGATCATGGACTTTCCGGAGTCCCACTGTGTCGGCGTACCACATTGGCCCCCCACGATATGAAGGGAAACCGTAACCGTTGAGATAGATGATGTCGATGTCGACTGCCCGTAGCGCGTAGCCTTCTTCTAGAATGCGCGCTCCTTCATTGACCAGGGCATAGATGCAACGGTCGACAATCTCCTCGGCTGGGATCTGCCGCTGCGGAATGCCGATCTCGGCGGACCAACTGCGTACCATCGCAGCGACTTCGGGATCGGGGATGGCACGCCTGTTCTCGTCATATCTGTACCAGCCGGCGCCAGTCTTCTGACCGTAGCGTCCCATTTCGCACAAACGATCACCCGCAAACGCCTGCCGTATGCCGGGCTTTTCCAGGTGGCGATATTCCTTGCGAATGCGCCAGCCCACGTCTAGTCCAGCGAGGTCACCGGTCGCGAGCGGACCCATCGCCATACCAAAATCGTATAGCACTTTATCCACGGCCTCGACGCTGGCCCCTTCTTCCACGAGAAAAACGGATTCGCGGACGTAGGGATGAAACATCCGGTTGCCCACAAAGCCGCGGCAATTACCCACCAGCACACCAACCTTGCCCAGTTTTTTCGAAAGCTGCATACAGGTTGCGATGATTTGTTTGCTGGTCGCCTTGCCACGCACGATTTCGAGCAGGCGCATGACATTGGCAGGACTGAAAAAGTGTGTCCCGAGAACCGCTTCAGGCCGCGAGGTCACCGATGCGATTTCGTCGATGTTAAGCGTCGACGTATTACTCGCCAGAATCGCGCCAGGCTTACAGATGCAGTCGAGATCGCTAAAGACCTCCTTCTTGAGCGCCATACCCTCGAATACAGCCTCGATCACCAGATCCACGTGGGCAAAATCGTCGTAGCTCAGGGTTGGCTTTATCAATTTCAACCGCTCATCGACGAACGGTTGGGTGAAGCGGCCGCGCTTAACGGAATTCGCGTAATTCTTTTGGACGTTGGCCAGCCCACGATCCAGCGCCGCCTGATCCGCGTCCTTGAGCAGGACTGGAATGCCGGCATTGGCGAGCACCATCGCGATACCGCCGCCCATGGTTCCGGCACCCACTACTGCCGCACGGTTAACCGGGGTGACTGCGGTGTCCTTCGGAATGTTCGGAATTTTTGCCACTTCGCGCTCACCGAAGAACACGTGAATAAGCGCCTTCGACTGGTCCGAGAAAAGACACTCAGTAAACAGTTTTCTCTCGACCTGGCAGCCTTCCTCGAAGGGCAGCGTGGTAGCGGCTTCGACGGCGTCAATCGCCGCCAACGGCGCTGTCATGTTGCGGTGTTTCTTGCTGGCATTCTCACGCGCGGCGGCAAAGATTGGGGTGTTCTGCTCGAGGGTGCCGAGCTTGTGGTTGCGCTCGCGAGTTTTCGGTGCACGCTCAGATGCGATCTCGCGGGCGAACGCAATTGCGCCAGAGAGCAGATCGCCTTCAATCAGCCGATCGAGAATACCGGCCTTCAGGGCCTCCTCTGCTTTGACCGGATTGCCCTCCGCGCACATCTCGACCGCCTTTGCCACACCGGCTAGGCGGGGCAACCGCTGTGATCCCGCCGCGCCGGGAATGATTCCCAGTTTCACTTCCGGCTGCCCGACCTGGGCGCTGCGAGTGGCGACCCTGTAGTGGCCAGCCATCGCCACCTCCAGCCCCCCGCCATACGCGACTCCCTGAATGGCCATTACGACCGGCTTTGGGCAATCCTCGATTTTCAACAGCAGCGACAACAATCCGTCGCCGCGTTCGGTCATGCCCGAGGTCATTTTGCCGAATTCCTTGATATCGGCTCCACCGATAAAGGTTCGGCCGGCACCGATGATTACTACTGCTTTGACTCCGTCGTCCTTGGCAATCTGGTCGATGGCGTCGGAAATTCCTTCCGGTACGCCCGGGCTCAAGGCATTTACGGGTGGGTTGTTGATTGTGACGATGCCAATGTCGTTGTCTTTGGTGAATTGGACTAGCTGGCTCATTTCAGCGGGCGCTCCAGTCGGAAGTCGAACGCGCAATCATATGACCTTGGCCGATAGAGCGTCAACGGTTCTATTGGGTTTGGTTTCCGATCATAATTTGACCGATCGGTCTATTTTCATGTGCTGATCTTTGCAGGGCATAGTATATTATGCAGTTTGTCTTTGGCCGGCCGACTCTGGATAAGAGAGTACTTTGGGCGATTCCGCCGACCAGCGCAGGAGAGCGATCATGACTACAGCTACGGCAAGTTCTCCCAAAATCAAAGGGGGTGGATTTCTTATTGAGGATCTGGCGCCCCATGAAATCTTTACGGCAGAAGACCTCAGCGAGGAACATCTAGCAATCGCCCACACCACAGACGAGTTTTGGGCGAAAGAAGTCGAACCTAATTTAGAGGCGATTCGCCAGCAAAAGCCGGGTGTCGCTCTGGCGGTATTGCGCAAGGCGGCGGAACTGGGTCTGACTGCCATTTCAATTCCCGAACAGTTCGGAGGAATGGAGATGGATCTGCCGTCCCTATTGATAGTTACTGAACACCTGGCTCGGGATGCCTCCTACGGTGGCTGGCATTCGTCACATACTGGAATCGGCACCTTGCCTGTTCTTTTCTTTGGAAACGAGCAGCAGAAGCAGAAATACCTGCCTAAGCTGGCGACGGTCGAAATGTTGGCTGCGTACGCGTTGACGGAACCGTTGGCCGGATCCGACAGCTTGGCCGCCCGCACCCGCGCCGATCTGAGTCCAGACGGCAAACACTACATCCTGAATGGACAGAAAATGTGGATCACCAACGGTGGCGCCGCCGACCTGTTTACCGTCTTTGCCAAAGTGGGCGGCGAGAAGTTTACCGCTTTTCTCGTGGAGCGCAATTTCCCCGGCGTAAGCAGTGGCGCTGAAGAGCACAAGATGGGGATAAAAGGCAGTTCGACCACGGCTGTGTATTTCGACAATGTTCCGGTGCCGGTGGAGAATCTGTTGGGGGAGATTGGGCGAGGCCATATCATCGCGTTCAACATTCTGAATCTCGGGCGCATGAAGCTCGGATCGGCGGTTGTGGGCAAGGCGAAGCAGTTGCTCTCCATATGCATTAAATATGCTCGCGAGCGTAAGGCGTTCGGGTCGTCGATCGCGCAGTTCGGCGCCATCCAGCACAAACTAGCCGAGATGGCGATTCGCACTTACGCGACGGAGTCTGCAGCGTGGCGAATCGGAGGCCTTATTCAGAGTCAGTTGGAGGGCTTTTCCTGGGACCAGTCGGACGCTTCGCAGACCATGCTGAAGGCGGTTGAGGAATATGCCGCCGAATGCTCGATGATCAAGGTGTATGCATCGGAAATGCTGGATTACGTCGTGGATGAGGGTGTACAAATTCACGGCGGTTATGGCTACCACCAGGACTATGAAGTCGAACGTGCGTATCGTGATTCGCGCGTCAACCGTATCTTCGAGGGCACGAACGAGATTAATCGCCTGCTCATACCTGGAATGCTGCTGAAAAGAGCTGCCCGGGGTCAATTGGATCTCCTGCCAGCCGCGCAGGCAATACTCACTGATCCGGTCACAGCAGACGACGGCGATGAAGAGATACGGTTGGTGCGCAACGCGAAGAAGATTGCGCTCGCGACTATCGCCATCGCCTTACAGAAGTACAAGGCGGAGCTGGAGAAGCAGCAGGAAGTGCTCATGAATATCGCGGACATTATTATGGAGGCTTTCGCGATGGAGTCGAGCCTGCTGCGCAGCCGCAAGCTTTCAGCCAATGCACACGGGACGAATGCTGCCGATATGACGGCCGTTTATTTGCGCGACGCGATGGCCCGCGTCGAGGTCTCGGCGCGAAATGTTATCGGCACTTGCGCAACGGGCCAGGCTCTCGGTGAGGCAATGGCAATCCTGCAGCGCTTCGCCAAGTACGACCCGGTGGATGCGAGTGGTCTGCGACGGAAGATTGCTGGTCGGCTGCTTGACGCAGAGCGATACGTGATTTGAACGATCGCTCGGGGACGCTGGCGGAATTTGACCGTACGGTCAGCACGTGAGACGCACTGCCTCAGCGATGAGTTCGCAACTCCGGAGTCGTCAAGTGCGGCACGGCGTTGAACATGAACAGTTGCAAGTGTTCGTCCCGAACTCGTAGAACCGTATAGGAAGCGTTGTACAACACGCCAGCCAGTTGCATCACGCGCTCATCAGCAATATCAAGCGCCATTCCGGTCCAGATGGCAATCGGCATCGCCGACGTAAACACTACGATGTTCTCATTCTTTTGCGTCCCGCGGATTGCGAGCCGACATGCTGCTACGCGATTGCGAAAATCCTCCCACGTCTCACCAGCGGACGAATAGTGGCCTCCCATCCATGCCGAAACCACCTTCGTGTCGCATGGCATCCACCGGCGATGGATTCGCGCCTTAGTTGAACCGGCGTTGGCGCGAATCTCCTCGGTAAGAGCCTCGAGCTCACGGCGAAACCCGGCATCTGCGATTGATAACTGCGTTCCTATTTCTCGATATATGCGGTCGAGATCGAACTCGTTCCAGTTGGGTTCGACGACAATGTCAGGGAAGTTGATTCCGGAGGCTGCGTAGGCTGCACGGACTTCGGCGGCTGTCTTCTGATGCCGCAACATCCCACCGGCAAAGGCTCGGGAAAACTCAATTGTCTGCGAGACGAAATATTCGCCCAGCAAGCGCGCTTGCCTGCTGCCCAGCTCCGAAAGCGAATCATACGAGTCACGCGTGCCCGCCTGCCCGTGTCGAACTAGATAGACCGTGCTCAACTGGACTGTCCCGTCAGTCGAGCGGCCAGCGTCACGAGCCCGTCAACGCGGTCGCCGAAATTCCGGAATCGCGCGTCCTTTGTTTGCCCACGATGAAACCGATAGTAGATCTGCTGCAAGACCACCGAAAGCTTGAAGATTCCCAATACTTCGTAATATCTGATGTGGGTCAGGTCACGCCCGGTTCGTTCCTCGTAACGTTTGATAAACTGCTCGCGAGTGTACCAGCCTGGATGGGACGTGATCGCGGAAATGCCATTCGTCTGTAACTGCGACACATTTACCCATGACCAGTAGCAAAGAGTCAGCCCCAGGTCGGCCAGGGGGTCGCCCACCGTCGCCATCTCCCAGTCAAGAACAGCTTCAATGCGATCCGCCGAACCGTGTGGCAACATCACGTTGTCCAGTTTGTAATCGTTGTGCACCAGCGTCGGAGCTGGCGATATCGGTAGGTGATCGACAAGCCACTGAATTACGCTGTCCACCTCAGGCATGTCTTTGGTCTTTGCCCGATTCCAACGCTCCGTCCAGCCTCGCACCTGGCGCTCCACGAAGCCTTCCGGCTTTCCCAACGCGGTCAATCCCTTTTCGGCAATATCGATGGCATGAAGTCTCACCAAGCAATCGATGAAAGCTTCGCTCACCTGCCGAGCGTAGTCCGGGATCGTCGCAACTTCGAGAGGAACGCGGTCGCGCAGTATGACTCCGTGTCGACGCTCCATCAAGAAGAAGGCCGCGCCGAGCACTAACGGATCCTCACACAGGTGAAAGACCTCGGGCGCTTGAGGAAAGTGCGGATGCACCGCCTCCAGGACGCGATACTCTCTTGCCATGTCGTGGGCCTTCGCCGCCACCGGCCCTAATGGCCCCCGCCGCAGCACGTACTCGCCTCCACCAGCCCGCAACAGGTAGGTCAGGTTGGAATGCCCGTCTGGAAATTGTTCGACGGTAATTCCTTGCTCTGCGCCATCGATCTTGCCCTGCAAATAATCGCCGAGCGAAGCAACGCTCAGTTCTTCTCCTAGGCGGACGGGAGCAGTGTCAGAGGGCACGATCGACATAATGTAGACCGGTCGGAATAATTTTTCATGCTAAACTTTTCTTCGGTTCCGCGGCCCGGACTATCTTTGTGCTTTGGGGCAAGTTTAAAGAAAACTATGTATCTGGCCGACAAATTCACCAAGAAGAAGCTCGAGATTTTGAAATGCGCGGCGATCCAGTTTCGCCGGCATGGCTACCACGGCTCGAGTCTTACCGCGATCGCCCGCGCTTCCAAGATGACCAAGAGCAATTTCTACTACTATTTCAAAAATAAGCGGCAGGTTCTTTACTTCTGTCACGACTACGTGATGGATTGTCTTCTCGAATTACTCCACAACGTGGAGGAGAACTACTCCTCTCCCGTAGATGAGCTGCATGCTTTGCTGATGTCGTTCGTTCGCCTGATGATAGACGAGCTTCCGCTCCACGCCGGAACTATGCTGGCGGGAAATTCGACCGCGCTGTCGGCGTCGCAATACGGCAAGATATGCGCCAAGCGCGACGAATTCGAGCAGGGCATTCGTCGCATTATTAAGCGGGGCATGGACCGCGGTGTTTTCCAGGCCGGCGATCCTAAACTAATCACGTTTGCGATCCTCGGCGCGGTGAACTGGACGCCGACATGGGTGGATCCATCGGGACCAGCCGATTCTGATCAGATCAGCCGTTCGTTTGCCGATTTCCTCGTAGCCGGATTGCTGAAACCGCAAAACCGACGCCGGAATAAGGTGGGACTTACGGCGGCGGGCGCCTGGACAACTCTTTCGAAACGCGCCAACGATAAATTCAGAATCCAGGCTACTGGACGTGACGTGCGAGTTCGGGTCCCGGGCAGGACGCTAGCCAAGAAATCCGACCGACATAGCCATCTTGTTGTGTAACCGTGATCCTCACCTGTCGGAAGAGGCAATCCCAATGGACTTCGAATTCAGCGACAAAGTGAAAGCCCTACAACAGCGTTTGTTGGCATTCATGGATGAGCACATCTATCCCAATGAACAGCGTTTCGCCGACGAAGTCGCACGCGCCCGATGGTCCCCGACCCGCGTAATTGAAGAACTTAAGCCGAAGGCTCAATCTGCTCGCCTGTGGAATCTGTTTTTGCGCGACGCTGAACAAGGCGAGGGACTGACGAATCTCGAGTATGCGCCGCTTTGCGAAATTATGGGCCGCAGTGCCATGGCGCCCGAAGTTTTTAATTGCTCCGCGCCGGATACGGGCAACATGGAAGTTCTGGCCCGATATGGCTCCCCGGAACAGAAGGAACGGTGGCTGAAGCCGCTGCTCGCGGGTGAGATTCGCTCTTGCTTCGCGATGACCGAGCCCGCTGTTGCCTCCTCGGACGCAACCAATATCGAGGCCAGCATCGTCCGTCACGGCGGCGAATACGTCATCAACGGCAGAAAGTGGTGGTCGTCTGGGGCCGGTGACCCCCGTTGCAAGGTAGCGATTTTCTTGGGAAAAACAAATCCCACGGCTCCGCGGCACCAACAACAATCGATGATCCTGGTCCCGATGGACTCCCCAGGAGTGAAGATCCAAAGACGGCTGACCGTGTTCGGCTACGACCATGCCCCGCATGGGCATGGCGAGATCACATTTGACGATGTTCGCGTACCGGTCTCGAACATCTTGCTTGGCGAAGGACGGGGCTTTGAGATCGCTCAAGGCAGGCTGGGCCCGGGCCGCATTCATCACTGCATGCGTTGCATCGGAGTTGCCGAGCGAGCGCTTGAAGCCATGTGCAAACGTGTGAAATCGCGGATCGCTTTCGGTAAGCCTCTTGCCGAGCAGGGAACGATACGGGCCGACATTGCGAACTCTCGCATGGAGATCGAACAAGCCCGCCTGCTGACGCTGAAGGCTGCCTACATGATGGATACGACTGGAAACAAGGCGGCCCGGGCCGAGATTGCGGCCATCAAGGTCGTGGCGCCCAATGTTGCGCTCCGAGTGCTGGATCGGGCCATCCAGGCGCATGGAGGCGCGGGTGTTTCGCAAGACACATTTCTGGCTGCCGCGTGGGCTGGTGTACGCGCACTGCGATTGGCCGATGGCCCAGATGAGGTGCACAGCGAGGCAATTGCCAAGCTGGAACTCGAGAAGGAAGGCTAGCTTAAGCTCGAATCGGCGAAGAGCATACTAGCCGGCGCCCTATTTTCGCTTTCAATTCCTGGAGCGGTTCGCGCGGACGATGCGCTGGAAAAGGGATTTCTTTGTCTTTAGTTATTTCTTTATCCTTGTCATAGAACGAACGATCGTGCTATTATGTGGACGAGTTCAATTGACCGAGTCTCGCACCATTTCGAAAAACGGGCGGCCGCGCGGGCAAAAAACGCGCGATGCCATCTTGCGGAGGGCTGTGAATATTGCGTCGGTGGAAGGCCTCGAAGGGCTGACGATCGGGAAGCTCGCCGCCCTGCTGAAGATCAGCAAGAGCGGGCTCTTTGCTCACTTTGGGTCGAAGGAAGAATTACAGTGCGCGGTGGTGGACGAGGCGAGCCGGATCTTTGTCGAGGAAGTGATTCGTCCGGCCAACGGCACGCACGGGCTCAAACGGCTCGAAATGCTTTGTGAACGCTGGGGTCTGTATGCAGAACGAAGGGTGTTTCCGGGGGGCTGTTTTTTTTCCGCCGCGTCGTTGGAGTTCGACGACCGGCCCGGAAAGGTACGCGACCGGATCGTGCACTGTATGAACCACTGGCTGCTCTTGCTCGAAGACGCGGTGCGGGAGGGCCAGTCCAGCGGCGAAATCCGCAGAGATATTGGCGCACGTCAAGTGGCATTCGAAATTCACGCGCTGGCAATGGGCGGAAATTGGAGGGCGCGGCTGTTCCGGGACCAGACGGCGTTCCGCTTGGCAGGACGCGCGATCTTCGACCGCATCCGAGAAATCGCCGGCGCGACGCCTGCGAGGAAATAAATGCGACAGAGGTTGGCGCGAGCGGGGTCGATTCTTCTGTGGCTTACTCTGATATCGATCGCGCCGTCTGTCTGCGCCCAGACGCATCCTTCCATAGAAATTCCTCTGGAGCGCTGCGACCGCCTTCCAATTGTGAAACTCAAGATCGGCGGGGCCGAAGCGCGATTCCTGGTGGATACGGCGGCGACTTCGATGCTCAACATCAAATCGATTTCGTCGGGGCAGTCCAAGAAAGTACAGATCACTTCGTGGACTGGCACCGCGGTAACGAACGCGCGGGAGGTATTCGTACGGGAGCTTTCGCTGGGCAATCACACGGTCTACGATCTCACGCTCGAAGCGGTGGATCTGACCCCGATTGCGCACGCATGCCGCGGACAAATTGATGGAATCCTCGGTGTGGACCTGCTGGAGAAATTGGGAGTAACGATCGACCTGCAACGAAGCGTGGCGCGCATGGAGCCGCGGCATGCGTTTCCGGAAGCGTCGGTTATTTCAGACATGGAGTCGGCCATGCAGGGTTGCTGGAAGGCTTTCAACAACGCGGAGACCGACACGTTGGAGCAGTGCTTCGACCGGGACTTCGTAATGACTGTGCCGACGGCTGAGTACCGAGGACGCGAACAAGTTGGGCAGTATCTTCGTGAGCGGTATTTTCAGGGAGCTCCGCGTGCGCACCTGGAGATGAAAATGAGCGATCAGCGGGCGGTGGGCAACGTGGTGTGGGCGCTGTACGATTTCTCGGTCGAATCGGAAGCAGTGCACGAGGCCGGACGTGGAATGATGATCTGCCGCAAGTCCGGCGATCGCTGGTACATCTTGAGTATGCACGACGCGCCGGCTGCGTCAGAAGCTCCGAAATGAGGAATTCGGCGCCAGTCTGGCGAATCTGGCCCGTCCCTACGGTTCGCCATTCCCTGCCAATCGTCGTAACCTTTTATCAGCGTCAGAATCTGACGGCGCTATGGCGCAGATCGGAGCACATGGGATGAAAAACAAAATCGCGCTCGTGACCGGAGCTAATGGCGGGCTGGGAAGTTTCGTTACACGGGCACTGCTCGATGCCGGCGCAACCGTCGTTGGAGTGTCTCGAAAGATCCAGCAATCGGACTTTAACAATCCGTCCTTTACGGCCCTGCCCGGGGAGATGTCAACGACAGGCGGGGCAAAGAGTGTAGTGGACAGCATCGTCGCGCGTTTCGGCAGACTGGATATTCTGGCCCACACCGTCGGTGCTTTCTCGGGCGGAACGTCCATTGCGGAAACCGATGACACGACGTTTCAGCGAATGTTTGACGTTAATCTGAATAGCACATTCTATGTTTTGCGTGCCGTGCTTCCAGTCATGAGGAAGGCCGGCAATGGACGCATTATCGCGACAGGCAGTCGGGCGGCGCTGGAACCCGGCGCGGGCGTCGGGGCCTACAGCGCATCCAAGGCTGCCATGGTGTCCCTGATACGCACAGTGGCCGTGGAGAATAAAGATGTTGGAATCACGGCCAACGTGATCTTGCCAGGTACGATGGACACGCCGGCCAATCGCCGGTTCATGCCCAAGGCGGATTTCTCCAAGTGGGTTCAGCCAGCGACGATTGCGAGTCTGATTATTTGGCTGGCGCGTGATGCCGGCAAAGACGTCAACGGAGCGGTGATTCCGGTGTACGGGGACGAGATTTGAAGCACGCTGCTGAACTTAGTCCGCGGGGATCGCCATAGCATGCATCGGCCTCTTCCGGCGGGGTGATTCACCACTTTGCTGCATCAGCTTGGTGACGATTCCGGTCCATCCGGTCTGATGGTTGGCTCCGATGCCGGCACCGGAATCCCCGTGGAAGTATTCGTGGAACAGCAACAGGTCGCGCCAATGGGGATCGGTCTGGAACTTCTCTAGATTTCCCAACGACGGCCGGCGACCGTTCTCATCCCGAACAAAAATGCTGGTCATACGCCGCGACAATTCGCCCGCGACCTCCCACAAGGTCAGCATCTTGCCGGAGCCGGTTGGAAACTCGACGGTGAAATTGTCCCCAAGATAGTGGTAGAACTTTTGCAGCGATTCGACTAGCAAATAGTTTACCGGGAACCAGATCGGCCCTCGCCAATTGGAGTTCCCTCCAAACAATCCGGTTGCGGATTCGCCGGGCTCGTAATCCACGCGGTGCTCCATTCCGTTGACCTCGAGCTTATATGGATGGTCGCGGTGAAACTGGGACAAAGCACGGATGCCGTAGGGCGAGAGAAATTCGTGTTCGTCGAGCATGAACTTGAGGATGCGACGGAGCTGGTCCGCGTTGGCAATCGAGAGTAACCGGCGTTCGCCGCGTCCGGGTTCGTTCATACAAGCCACATTGTCCGTGAGGTCAGAACGGTTTTCGATGAACCACTCCAGCCGCCGCTTGAAATCCGGCAAGCGCTCGAGCACTTCCGGCTCCAGGGTTTCCACCGCGAACAGCGGAATCAATCCCACCATGGAGCGGATCTTCATGGGGAACTTGGCGCCGTCGGGCAGCCGCAGCACGTCGTAGAAGAAGCCATCCTCTTCGTTCCACAATCCCACGCCATCTTGGCCGCGATGGCTCATCGCATGAGCGATATAGATGAAGTGCTCCCAGAACTTGCTGGCCACGTCTTCGTAGGCGGGATCGTCTTTGGCCAACTCGAGGGCGATGGCCAATAAATTCAGTGTGTACATCGCCATCCAACTAGTTCCGTCAGACTGTTCGATGTAGCCGCCCGTGGGCAAAGGTTTGCTGCGATCGAAGACCCCGATATTGTCCAGACCCAGGAAACCGCCCTGGAAGATGTTCTTGCCGTCCGCATCCTTGCGGTTTACCCACCAGGTAAAGTTCAGCATCAGCTTGTGGAAGACGCGTTCGAGAAAGGCGCGATCGCCTTTGCCTTTACGCTTCTTGTCGATCTTGTAGACGCGCCAGGCAGCCCAGGCATGCACCGGAGGATTGACATCGCTCAACGCCCACTCGTAAGCAGGAATCTGCCCATTGGGATGCATGTACCACTCGCGGAGCATGAGCGTCAGTTGTTCTTTAGCGAAGTCGGAATCCAGGAGTGCGAGCGGAATGCAGTGGAATGCCAGGTCCCACGCCGCGTACCAGGGATACTCCCACTTATCGGGCATCGAAATTACGTCTGCGTTATAAAGATGGGTCCAGTCGCAATTGCGGCCCGTGAGACGCTCCTGAGGTGGGACCGGGTTACCCGGGTCGCCTTCCAACCAATCCTTGATGACGTAGTAGTAGAACTGCTTGGACCAGAGCATACCGGCAAAACCTTGGCGCATCACGTTTTGTGCGTCCGGTGAGAGATGCTGCGGAATAACGGTCGCGTAATACTCATCGGCTTCCCGATAACGGAGTGAAAAAATTGCGTCGAAATCGGCGAATGCATTCTTGTTTTTGAAATCGGAGTCCGCCAGGCGCATGCGGAGGACTACCGATTCTCCTGCTTCCAGGTCGAGCTTGTAATGGGCCGCGGCCTTGGTGCCGAAGTGCCGAGGATTGACCGCATCGTTAGCGCCATGCACGATGTAGTCGTTGATGCCATCCTTCACGTAGAGAGTGTGATTCTCCACTCCAAAGATGCGGCGAAAGTTGGTTTCATTTTCCGTGAACAGCAACTCCGGAGAACCTTCGCAATGGAGCCAGCGGGTACCGGGCTGATCAACATTCAGTTCGATCATCGGGTTGGGTGCAAGGCGCGCCTGGCGCAGTTCGGGTCGGTAATCTTGGCGTCCCCAAGACCAAGTGTTGCGGAGCCACACCGTGGGTAGCACGCGAAGATTGGCGGGCTCTGGGCCACGGTTCGTAACCGTCATCTTGATCAGAATGTCCTCAGTGTCGCCCTTGGCGTATTCCACAACCACATCGAAGTAACGGCCGTGGCTGAACACACCGGTATCGAACAGTTCGAACTCAGGCTGGCGTTTATCGCGACGGCGATTTTCTTCCACCAGTTGGTCGTAAGGGAACTCCGCTTGAGGATACTTGTAGAGATACTTCATGTAGGAGTGAGTGGGAGTGCTGTCCAGGTAAAAGTAATACTCCTTTACGTCCTCGCCATGATTACCTTGGTTGCCAGTCACGCCGAAAATGCGCTCCTTCAAGATAGCATCGCGCTCATTCCACAAAGCCAGGGCAAAGCAGATCATTTGACGGCGATCACAAATTCCCGCGAGCCCGTCCTCGTTCCAGCGGTACGCTCGCGAACGGGCGTGGTCGTGCGGTAAATATTCCCAGGCGCTGCCGTCAGGGCTGTAGTCTTCGCGCACCGTGCCCCAAGCGCGCTCACTTAGATATGGGCCCCAGCGTTTCCAGTGCTTTCTACGCGCACGCGACTCGGCCAGCCGAATTTCTTCCTGTGTCATGACCTTATTAGAACACTCCCGAAAACTATTTTGCGGCTCGTCTATATCGATGACGGATCTTTCGAGAAGGGACGATGAATTAGTGTTCCGCGGTTCCGCTCCCCACGGATTTCTCGTCTGCTGCGGTCCGTGCGGGGCTATCGTGTTCTTCGTCGCTCTTCACGACGTATTGCACAATGAGGGTGATTCGACGGTTGGAAGGGTCGAGAGGATCGCTCGGTTTACGCAGCTTCTGATCAGAAAAGCCCCTGACTTGCGATACTTGGTCCTGCCTGAGCCCGCTCTGCTGCATTAGGCGGCGGGCAGCGTTGGCTCGATCCGTTGAGAGCTCCCAGTTTCCATAGTCGCGGGTACCAGAGTACGGTTTGGAGTCCGTGTGACCTTCGATAGATATCTTGTTTGGAAGCTTGCTCAGTTCTTGGGAGAGCATGCTCAGTAACTCCGTGCCGTCGCGGTTCGGGGAATGACTCCCGCTGTCGAAGAAGGTACCGGAAGCGGATTCCAGCAGTTCGATGCGCAATCCCTCAGAAGTCACAGTCATCTCAATCTGGTTCTTGAATTTGTCAAAGTCGTTCATCTGGCGGATCGACTTCTGCAGTTCCTCCTTGAGCTTCGGCATGTTGTCTTTAGATAGGGAGAAGTTTTCTCCTGAGCCGCTCTGATTGGTTCCGACTTTCTTGGCCGTGGCCGAAGGGTCCTTGAAGTAGCCGCCCACAGCCTCGCGTACGGGTTTGCTGGTATTGAGCAGCCAGAGGACGATAAATAGTGCCATCATGGCGGTGACAAAATCAGCATAAGCTACTTTCCACGCTCCTCCGTGGTGTCCAGTATGTCCGTTTTTCTTTTTGACGATGATGATAGGGCGAGCGCTGTTTTCCATGCAATTTGCTTCCGGTCCTATGCGGGGGCTGCTTCAGCTTCGGTAGCGGCGGGGGCGGCAGCGTCAGTCGCGCCCCCGCCACGGCAAGTCTGCTCAACTTCTTTGAAGGAGGGGCGGACGTGCCCTGGAATCGCACGACGCGCTACCTCCGCCGCCATGATGGGGGCGGTTCCTTTCAGAAAGGTATACATCAACACCCGGAGAACGTGCAGATAGGCGCGCTCGTCTTCGGCGGTCTTCATCATGTTGGCGGCTAGTGGACCCACCAATCCATAACACAGCAAGATGCCGAGAAATGTTCCCACCAATGCGGCCGCCACTTTATGGCCGATTTCTTCTGGTGGTCCACCCAGTGCTCCCATAGTGATGACTACCCCGAGCACTGCCGCTACTATACCCAGGCCGGGGAGAGAATCGGCCATGCTGCTCAACGCGGCGATGGGTTGACCCGCTTCATGGTGATGGACTTCCATGTCGAGTTCCATAAGCTGATCGAGGTCGAAAGGCTCCATCCCGCTAATCGCCATCCGCATGGTGTCACAGAAAAAATCTCTTACGTGGTGATTCTTGAGAAAGGCCGGATTTTTGGAGAGGATCGGACTTTTGGCGGGATCCTCAATGTCGTTCTCCAGCGCGACCAAGCCTTCCCGTCGCGCCTTGTTGAAAAGTTCATACATGGTTTTCAGGGAATCGAGATAGAGTTGCTTAGTGAATTTTGATCCTCCAATCACACCTAGAATCCCGCCGACAATCTCCTTTAGGATGTGCAACGGATTTGCGACCAGCACGGTTCCGATGGCGGCGCCACCGATGATGACCAGCTCGGCGGGTTGCAT
>JABCYV010000010.1 GCA_013290025.1 Acidobacteriota bacterium | reverse complement strand
TGTGCCAGGCATCTGCCCGTGTCAGACGAAAAAATCAGTTCCGAGTACAAGCTCAAGCGATTTCTGCAAGGCTCGCTGCTTTCGCCGGAACTGGCACACGTGTTTTGGAACGGAACCTTTTCCGAAGTTGAAAAGCGGGAGCTATTTCTCTACGCGGATCCCACTCCACTGGCCGCAGTAGTCGCTGGAAGGGCGACCAATACCGGATTGCAGCGTTATCTTGACTTCGACCAACGGTACTACTTGCCTGATGACATCCTTTATAAAGTGGACCGAATGAGCATGGCTCATTCGCTGGAGGTCCGGCCCCCCTTCCTCGATCCGCGTATCGTCGATTTTGCCAACCGCCTGCCAGCGAACTTTATGCTGCGGGGGTCGAAGTCTAAATACGTTTTGCGACGCATGATGAAGCACAAATTGCCACCCGAGGTGCTGCGTCGGCCCAAAATTGGTTTCGACATCCCTATCCACGAATGGTTTCGGGGAGTTCTTCGACCCCTGCTCCTGGATACGCTATCCCAGGAGGCGGTGTCGGCTAGTAAGCTATTCCACTGGCCTGCCGTCGAGCACCTAATACGAGAACACCTGGCGAGGAGAGCGAACTTGGGGTATCACTTATGGGGTTTGATGGTTCTGTTGATCTGGATGAGACGGTGGAACATCGAGCTAATACCGGCGGAAGCCACAATGCCGAGCCCACTCGTCGAAGCGGTTGGGGCGGTTGGATCGTTGTCGCAGCAGCTTGTCTCGTCTTCGTCGTAAATATCGCCAGTCCACCTCGTCTAATGGACGATGTTGATGCGGTCCAGGCGCAGATTGCCCGGAACATGCTAGCGTCGGGAGACTGGGTGACGGCCCGACTCGATGGCGTCGCCTATCTCGAAAAAGCGCCGCTGATCTACTGGATGATGGCAGGATCGTACCGCATCTTGGGGGTCCACGACTGGGCTGCGCGTTTGCCGCTTGCTATCGCGGTGGTACTTTTGTGTTGGGTCACCTACCGCTTCGCACGCTGGGCTTTTGATGAGGAGGCGGGAGTCTACGCTAGCGTCGCGCTCGCTACGTCGGTTGGATTGTTTTTGTTCACACGGATCCTGATCCCAGATGCCACGCTGACTCTGGCCATCACCGGCGCCGTTTGGGCCTGGTTGCGGCTGCTTGAACCAGAAGGCGAGCATCCCCTCGGTTGGTCCCTCATCCTGGGGCTGTGCTTAGGACTCGGCCTGTTGCTAAAGGGCCTCATTGCCGTGGTCTTTCCTGTGATGGCCGGCCTAGTCTACATGGCGATCACTCGACAACTGTTCTCTCCTGTGGCATGGCGTCGATTACATGTGGCGATAGTTGTCGCCGTCGCGTTGGCGATCGCTGCCCCCTGGCATGCGCTCGCCACTCTACGTAACCCACCTTACTTTGCGTTCTCCATGCATAGCGGGCCGGGCGAATACCACGGATTCTTCTGGTTCTACTTCATCAACGAACATCTTTTGCGTTTTCTGAACTTGCGATACCCGCGCGACTACAACACCGTGCCCAGACTATGGTTTTGGCTACTGAACCTGGTTTGGATATTCCCCTGGTCGGTCTACCTTCTCGCCTCTCCCACCCTTTCCTACCAGCCGAGTACGCGCGGCGGACGTGTGCGGTTGATGGCCTTTTGCTGGATCGGTGTAGTCATGTTGTTCTTCACATTCTCGACCACGCAGGAGTACTACTCGCTGCCGGTCTACCCAGCGCTGGCTTTGTTGATCGGGTCGGCCCTCAGCTCCCGCAGCCGCTGGGTGCCCCTAGGTACCCGAATTCTGCTGACTGTCTTCACCCTACTGTCTGCCGCGCTTTTACTCGTGCTCCTGCTCGTCTGGCGGTTGCCTACCGGCGCGGGCATCGCCAGCGCCCTAACCCAACATCCCGATCTTTACACCCTGTCGCTGGGCCACATCCGGGATCTAACCCTCAACGCCTTCGCCTACCTGAAGCTGCCGCTAGGGTTTGCGGCCCTCGGCTTCGGAGCGGGAGCTTTAGGCTTGGCGGTGGCGCGGACGGACGTGCGGAGAACCGTTCTCGTAGTCGCCGCCAGCATGGTCGTCTTCTTCCAGGCTGCTAGGATTGCCCTCATCCGCTTCGACTCATATCTAGGCTCCTACCCACTGGCAGAGCGCCTGCAGCAGAGTCCGCCAGGACAGTTGATTGAAGCCAATTCTTTCTACGCCTTCTCGTCGGTGTTCTTCTATACGGGCCGAACGGCTCTGCTACTGAACGGCCGGAACAACAATCTGGAATATGGCTCTTACGCACCCGGCGCTCCCAACGTGTTCATCGATGACGGCAAGTTCGAGTCGCTGTGGAGGGGGTCGGAACGATGCTACCTTCTTGCTTATGGCACGGAAATGCCGCATCTCGAGCAACTTGTCGGGCGGTCCGACCTGCAGGTTGTAGCCGAGAACGCCGGTAACTATTTGTTGACCAACCATGCGCTTCCATGAGGCACGACAGAACGCATGATCCATTGGGGGGAGAGCATACGCTTTGCCTTGTGGGCCCTTGCCGTCGATAAGCTAAAGGCTTCTCTCACCACGCTCGGCGTTGTTATCGGCAGTGCCGCGATCGTGCTGGTGGTCACAATTGTCTCCACCGGTAAGGTCTACATGGTCTCTCAGATCGAGGGGATCGGTGCCAACCTCGCTTACGCCACACTTGATCGCAGCGGAGCCTCTTCTGTGCTCGAAGATGAATTGACACCTGACGACCTCGTAGCCGTGCGCCACACCCTGCCCACAGTCAGCGCGGGCGCCGGTACCTACGACGTGCCAGTTGATTTCCAACTCCGCGGTAAGCTGCTCCACGCACGCCTCGTCGGCATTACCGAGGACTTTGAGAAAATCCGGAGCCTGCGAATTACTTCGGGTAGGTATTTCGACGCGGAAGACTTCTTGGCCCACTTCAAGGTTTGCCTCGTCACTGACCATACTGCCCAGATCGCTTTTGGCCTCGACCCTGCCGTGGGTAACACCATTCAGCTTGACCAATTTCGTTGCACCATCATCGGAACCTTCAAAGAGGGAGTGCCCACCTTCGGGCAGTCCGAGATACAGGATGAAACGTTGCTCATTCCGTTCTCCCTGGTGAAGGACATCACGGGCGACAACTTTTTCCAGGTCCTGTATGCCCAGACAGCATCCTCCAGCGAGGTGCCCGCCATGACCCAACAGATGGACCATTTATTGCACAGCCGCCACCGCAAGGAGGCGCGTTACTCCGTCGAGAACCTGTCTTCCCTTCTTCGGACGGCTGGCAAAGTTTCGGTCGCGATGAGCTCCGTGCTCATCGCCCTTGCCGTCTTGACCCTGACCATTGCAGGAACGGGCATCATGAATATCATGCTCGTCAATGTTTCTCAGCGAACGCACGAGATTGGGCTGAGGAAAGCCCTAGGCGCCACACCGGCTGAGATCCGGCTGCAGTTCTTGTTGGAGGCGTTCTTCATCAGCTTTGCCGGCGCCGTCCTGGGCGTGGTGATTGCGCTTGGATTCATCTGGTCAGTCACCGAGTGGATCAAGAACACAGTACCCCTTAGCATTTCCTGGACGGCCGTCGCGGTCGCACTCGTGGTTTCCAGCGGGGTCGGGGTGTTGTTCGGTTTCCGACCGGCTAGCGAAGCGGCGAACTTAAGTCCTATCGATGCGTTGCGCCTCGAGTGACGCTTTGCGATCGGCGTGAGAGCTACATCGCCATGCCGTTTCATTGCCTTTTGCTGTCGATATCGATCGGGTGAGGGCCGATCCAGAAACTGAGCTTCAGCGTGTGGAAACCATATGGTGCCAAGAATTCTCCCGTAGGACCTGCGACTAACAGCTCGCCTGACGGGCCTTCCGGCGCACTCCGGGGACGTGGGCTGCGGATCAGACTTTTCCAAAAAGCCTCCTCCACCGAGGCCACACAAACAGCCCTATCTGCCATAATCTCACCAAGTGCGGGTTCTATCACCGTCGCGGAGAACGCAGATTGTTGAAGAATACTTCGATAGCCTCTCGGGGCAGAACAGTGTGGAGCCAACGCGATAACATCGCCCCGACCCAATTTGTCCTAATCATTCGGCAGAACCCGAAAGAGCCCGTTCGGGAACTGTTGCTGGTGCGCTGGGGATTCATTCCGTCATGGGTGAAAGACACCTTCGTCGCCGCGAGCGTGAGGCTGCCATGACAATCCGTCGCAGGACTGGGTTTATTCTGGTTGGCATCGCCTGCGCGCTGCTCGTTGTGCTGATTTTTCTTCTGCCCATCCTACTCAATGCGGATCGCTACCGGACGAAGGTGGTCTCCTATCTGGAAGAGAAGACCGGGAAGAACGTGGAGATCGGGCGGCTGGCGGTGACGTTTTCCCCCAGGCTAGCGATTCAGGTGGACGATTTCGGGGTGAAGAGTCCACCGTTGTTTCCCCCGAGTTACATCGTAAAGGTGGTGCGGATCGATGCGCAGCTTGACGTGGGGGCGCTACTGCATCGGCAGGTGGTGATCAAGTCGCTTGTGCTCGAACAGCCCACCATCAATCTGATTTCGGACCCGGACGGGCCATGGAACTTCGAGAATCCGGGGGCCCAAAATACGCCCAGCACGTTTCTTTTCGGAGTGGTCTCGCGAGTGGAGATCAAACGGGGGCACGTGACTGTTTCAAATCTTCTGCCTTCCGATGCGGCGGGTCCGGTCTTTTTCGAGGCGCACGACGTCTTCAGCGAACTAGAAAACGTAAACGTAGACGCCATTGCCAATCCCGCTTCCACCACACTCGATGGAGAGGGGACATTGAACGCCAGGCTGCTGCGGTTCGGCTCAATCGAGGCGAAAAATCTGAATTCTAATATCCGGCTGCAAGCTCGACAGGTTTTATTCACCGACGTGAAAGCGGAAGCGTATGCGGGAAACGCGACGGGAGAACTCTCGATTAAATTGTCGGGAAAGAACGCCAGCTTCAAGACCGACACACGAATGAAGGGGATTGATGTGGCACACCTTCTGACGGCATTTCCGAGTGCTCGCGGGAAAATGACGGGAAAGATGGAGGGTGAATTGAAGATCGCCGGGGAAATCGAGCACTCGCGCCATCCGTTGGAGGGGTTACACGGCAGCGGGCATTTGACGGTGCGCAACGGTGATGTGCCGAGCTTGAAGCTCAATGCGAACCTGATGAAGCTGGCACATTACAACGATCTCGGACCCGCTAAGAACGATCCTTCCTCTTTCAATTTTGTTTCAACCGACCTCGAGCTAGATCACGAGCGGATTACGAGTAAGGTCATCGATATCGACGGCTACGGAGTCGATCTTGATGGCTCAGGCACCGTAAGCCTATCCGGCTCCGACGAACTGAATTATCAGGGTGTGGCGGAAATTGTCTCCCAGCAAGGTTTTGTGACGAATCTGATTGCGCGACTGGCCGGAGGTACGCTGAAAAATGGCAAGCTGTCGTTTCCGTTTCATATCGGCGGGACCATCGACAACCCGGTATTTGCCAAGGGCTCCAAGGGAAAGAAGGTCAATTAGAAAAAAGGCCTGGAGTCCACCCTCACACCCAAATGAGTATGCGCTATCTCGGTGGGACCAAGCCCGAGGCGTCTACACCTTCTGCTTCCAATACTCACTGAGGGGAGCCTTCTGGACCTTCCGTTCACCAAACATCGGTCCACCGCTCTCAATCACAAAGCTGTGTTCCCTTGTGGATACTGGTGTGGCATTCTGCGCAAAGAGTGATCAGATTCTCTTCCGAGTCGTCGCCGGCGTGACACTATGCTAGGCTCGATGTGATTCGTCCGGAAGACGAAGAGTGGCTGCGCCCTTGCCTGGACGCTGACCCTAGCAAATATTTTGCCGCAGACGGGCGGGCTAGGACTGTTTCGCGCCGCAGAGACCCGCAAGCAAGATGAAGCAAGCCGCCTTAGCAGAGGTTCTATGCGACTACTCAGCGTTCGCTTGATCATTTCGCTCATCCTGGGGGTTACGCTCGTCTCTTTGCTCTCCTCATACTATGAGGTTCGCGCACAGAAGCGCGGATTGCGGAAAGAACTGGAGCTTAGAGCAGAGGTGCTTGCGGAGAGCTTGGCCGGAAATGTAGAGCCCTACCTCGATGAGAGGTCACTCAAACAACTTCAGCGGATCGTCGGGCGATTCAGCAATCGAGAACACCTAGTTGGAGTCGCCGTCTTGAACACCAAGCTGGAACCCATCGCCGCGTCTGTGGGACTTGTTCAACAGGCGGAAATCCGGTCCTTCGCAGACCCTCGGGTAATCGCGGACAACAAAAAAGAAAGCCGGTTCATTCACAAAGCTGGCAAGGCTCAGCATATCTATATACTTCCCCTCCATCGCAATGATGAAGCTGTGGGCGAGCTAATCATCGTTCATGACGCCAACTATATCGATGCACAGACTGCGCATGTCTGGCGCGAAACCTTTTTGCGAGTGCTGATACAGGTCGTTCTGATCGCATTGATTACGCTCTTGATTGTCCGCTGGAGCATTGCCGGGCCCATTGCTCGGGCAGCGCAATGGATGAAAGCTCTACGGACGGCCAAAGTTGGCGTTGTTCAGAGCGCTATGCCCGACCTGGATCTGTTGCGACCGTTAGCGCGGGAGATGGAGACTCTGGCGGAAAGCCTGACGGCCGCCCGTTCGGCGGTGGAGAAAGAGGCGCAATTGCGCGAAGCCGGGGAATCGGTGTGGACACCAGAGCGCCTCTCAGTGCACGTGCGCGGCAAGCTTGCTGATGGTCGATTGTTTGTAGTTTCCAACCGCGAACCTTACAGTCACATTCGACGGGGTAACTCGGTGCAGGCCGTGGTTCCGGCCAGTGGACTTGTAACCGCATTGCAGCCTGTGCTGTGTGCTTGTGACGGGACGTGGGTGGCGCACGGCAGCGGCGACGCAGATTTGGAAACAGTCGACGAACACGATCGCCTGCGTGTTCCTCCCGAAGAGCCGAAGTACACGCTGCGAAGAGTCTGGCTAACAAAAGAGCAAGAAGAGGGTTATTACTACGGTTTCGCCAACGAAGGTCTCTGGCCGCTTTGCCATATTGCTCATACACGACCGATGTTCCGGGTGTCTGACTGGGAGCACTATCGCCAGGCAAACGTGAAGTTCGCAAAAGCTGCACTGGAGGAGATGTCTGGCACAGAACAGCCAGTGCTCCTGGTCCAGGACTACCACTTTGGACTATTGCCGCGTCTGGTGAAGGAAAACCGTCCGGACGCCCGTGTAGCCATTTTTTGGCATATCCCATGGCCAAACCCCGAAACTTTCGGGATCTGCCCGTGGCAACGCGAATTATTAGAGGGTCTGCTAGGTGCCGACCTGATCGGGTTCCACATTCAGTCGCACTGTACAAACTTTCTGCAGACCGTAGATCGCACCCTGGAATCACGCATCGACTGGGATCACTTTGCCGTGAACCGCGAAGATCATCGCACCGCAGTGAAGCCATTTCCGATCAGCGTGGACTTCACTGGCGACCCACGAGCGCAACCTGAACAGAACATTTATCTGGAACGGGCATCGCTGCTACAGGAATCCGGTGTCGAGGCCCTCTTCGTCGGAGTGGGCGTGGACCGCGTCGATTACACCAAGGGTATCTTGGAGCGCTTCCTGGCTATTGAGCGATTGTTAGAGAAATATCCCCTCTATCGGGAGAAGTTCACCTTTGTGCAGATTGGCGCCCCAAGCCGCACGCATATTAAGCGCTATCACGACTTCTTTGCCGACGTAGAAGCCGAATCTGAAAGAATCAACTGGCGTTTTCGAACTGGCAAGTGGAAGCCGATTATCTTTCTGAACCGGCACCATAGTCACATCGAAATTGAGCGCTACTACCGGAGTGCCGATGTTTGTCTGGTCACGTCCTTGCATGATGGAATGAACCTCGTAGCTAAGGAGTTTGTCGCGGCCCGCGATGATGAACAGGGAGTCCTGATTCTCAGCCGTTTTACCGGAGCGGCCAGAGAACTGCGGGATGCGTTGCTGGTGAATCCGTATGATATCGAACGCACCGCTGATGCTATCCGTTATGCTCTGGAGATGGACCCCGAAGAACGAGGTGCTCGTATGCGGCGGATGCGCAAGATAGTTAAGGAGGGAAACATTTACCGCTGGGCAGGAAACCTGATCGGGGATCTCTGTGAAGTTCGTCTCAAGATCCCGGCCGATCCAAGAGCGGTGACCCAGGTGGGCCCACCACTACCAATTACTTCAGATTGAGAGAGTGCTATTTGGTTGGGAGAAGGGAAGAGCTCACCCTTCAAAATATGGTTCTTTTGGCATTCCGATGTGGCTGGTATTTCTTTGTGAAAGGGATGTTGACTACAGTGGGCTGGATCTCGAGGAACCATCTCGACCTCCGGTCGAGGCGGAGCTGTTCTCTTGGCATCCCTTTTTATAGAACTCATTGACCGGGTTCGCAGGCTGGGCTCCCACTTCCTCAGAACCCATATTTCAAAGAGAACTGGATCAGCCGCGGAGTGCCCACCACCGAGGTGATCTGTGTAAACGAGCTCGGACTTTCAACGTCGGTCGCCGACGGATTGGCAAACGAAGGGTGATTGAACAAATTAAAAAAGTCGGCACGGAAGCGTAGACTCTGACGCTCGGTCAGCTTGAAGGTCTTCCCGAGCGTAAAGTCCACATTCTTCTGGGGCGGTCCGATCACGCAGTTGCGCGGAGCGTTGCCATAGCCTGTGGCATCCCCTGGCGCGCCGTTGGCCAGTGGTATCACCGCGTCCGGCATGTAGGCCGCGGGGTTCACCCAGTGGCCGAGCCGTGACTCCACGCCACCTGATGTGGGAGCGCTGGCACAACTGGACCCGGGGGTGAAGGTCGGGGTCGCGAGGTTCGGACTGCTGAGAGCGTAAGCGCTCCCGCCAGCCGAATCGATAGGCGTGAATGGCAAACCTGATTGCAGCGTGAGCACTCCGCTGATTTCCCAACCGCCCAGCGCCCCGCGGGTAAAGCCGCCTGCATGGGAGAAGAACGGCAACTGGTAGACCGCGCTGGTGACGAACCGGTGCCGACGGTCGAAATCTGAGAGACCGCGAGAGGCGCGTGCATTGTTCTGATCGTTGAAACGGGTATCGAAGGCCACCGTCGCCGTCGAAACATCGTCGATCGCTTTGGAAAAAGTATACGCGCTCTGCCAATACAATCCTCCCGAGAAGCGGTGCGAGACAGTTGCCTGAAGCGAATGGTAGTGCGAGTCGGAATTGGGGGAGAACGACTCGAATGCGCTAGGAGCAAGGCCCAGGAAAGGGGCGCGCGCGTTGGCGTTCTCCGCCGTAGTATCAACGATCTGACATGACTTCCCCGGGGCCCTTACCCCGGCGCAACTGACCCCCGGGATCGTAACCGGGTGCTGGAGAGTGGCCAAAGTCGCTTGGTCAGGATCGAATGTCGAGCGTAGGTGGGTGCCCTTGGTTCCGACATATCCGATCTCGAAGAACCAATTCCTGCCCAGTTCATGCTGTACTGTGAAGTTCCACTGCTGGGTGGTCGCTGCGATCCAGTGGAGCGGCACCTGGAGGCCAATAAAGCTGTTTACGTTGCCAGTAAACGTCGGGCCGCATTGCTCCGGATTGGTCGACGGATTTCCATTCCCCAGAGTGCAGCTTGGGGCAAACCCACTAAATAACGCAGCCTGAGGTACGAAAGTAGGACTTAGAACACCCAAGGGCGGAATTCCCGTGAATCCTGTTTTCGGGTTTGGCTGGAAGAGATTGGTCAGGCTGCCCGCCCCAGGCAAGAAGTTGACCGCGATGGGGAAAAATGGCGCCGAAAATGACAAGTTATCTACCGCGCCCAAGTCCTCGCGCACGCTGTAGATGCCGTAGCCGCCGCGGATCGTGGTGTTGTGACGGCCAAGAAAATCGTAGGCGAAGCCGATGCGGGGCTCCCAAACCGTGGCGAATTCGTTGTTCAGGGCAGCCCGATTAAGCGTTCCACTCAAGCCGGGAAGCTTGAATTGACTTACGCATGTGGGGTAAACAAAGGGTTGCCCGGTGGTGTTGGCCAGCGGAGGATCAGTATTCCCGAGGTGGCAAAGCTCATCGTAGGGAGCGCCGACAAACTCGTTGCGGAAACCGAGGTTCAGCGTCAACGTCTTGCTAGCTCGATAGTCATCCTGGGCGAACCAGGAGTAAGAAGGGATACGATAGTCGTGATTGCCCAGGCCACCCCCAGCCTCACCGAAGAAGGGGGCGCCAGCCAGGAAGCTCTGAAAGTCCGTGCCCTGCGTAGGCGGCGAAAAGAACAAGAGCCCGTTGTCGGCGACCGGCAGGTTACGGCGGATGGTGGTACGGTCCAGTTCCCCGCCGAAGCGGAACTGATGGGCACCATAGCTCCATCCCAGAGTATCGAGCAAAACGAAGGTGTCCGAAAGCGCGCTTTGCAACTGTTGCGGAAAGGGGCCGAAGGCCCAGCTTCCAAAAGTAAAGCGGTATATATTCGGATCCTGATTCGCGGTAGGGATGTTGATTCCCACTTGCGAATTGGTGACGGGAGGTTGGTTGTTTAATTTGTCGCTAATGATATTTACCCCAAATCTCAACTCGTTCACGATCTTATTGGAAAACAAATGCGTCTCAGTGATGCTGCCCACCCGGTTATGCAGCGGGATGTCCAGCGGAAAATTAAGATTGTTCGGCGTGGGGACGCCGCCCGTCTGAATCTGGAAAGAATCGGCGCCAAATGGCTGAAAGGTGTCGGAATTAGCCCAGAAGAAGCGGAATGCGACGCGATCTTTGCCGCCGCGGAACTCGCGGTCCCAGTTGGTGGTGAACTGATCGTCGGTGAACTTGCCAGTACTGGTCAGGATGAGCGGGCCAAAGTTCAGTTTGCCGTTGGTGAAACCCGGAGTCCCCGGCACGGTGGGCAGGAGCCAGCCTCCACCTCCTCCGCCGAACTGGTTGCTCTTGAAATTCAGCAGGGCTAACGCCACCGGATCAATGTTGGTGAGCCCTCCGCTGGGAAAGAATGTCTTGAGCAGGTTTCCTTCGGAGCGGTCGGTCGGAATCACCGGGATACTTGTGTTGATGAACGTTCCCGGAGAGGCGCCGCTGCGCTGCCGTGTGCCCTGATAGTTCACGTAAAAGTAGCCGAGTTTCGCCTTAGGCCCGACGGGTCCGCCTAAGTCGCCACCAAAGATGTTCTGCTGGATCACCGGCCTGGGCAGCCCTGCGCGATTAAGGAAGAAGTCGTTAGCATCGAGCACGGTATTGCGGAAATACTCCCATGCATCGCCGTGGAAACTGGCTGTGCCACTCTTCAGGGTGGCATTGATGTTGCCCCCTCCATTGCGCCCCTGAGTTGCGTCGTAGAGGCTGGTGCTCACCTTGAATTCCTGAATGGAGTCGGGATTGGGAAGGGGGGTGTAGGTCAATTCTCCGAACGAGTAGTCGGCGACGGAAATGCCCTCGATCAGGTAGTTGTTGTTGTCTTCTCTCCCACCATTTACGTGAATGAATACCTGCCCGCGACCCAACTGGGATGCATTGTTCAAGTCGGAAGAAGCACCGGCCGAGAGGGTCAGCAATTGTTGAAAATTCCTGGTGGCCAGTGGAAGGTTGGTAATCGTAGTGCTGCCAAGCGACTGCCCCGTGGTCGCGTCGGTCGTGTCCACTTGGGCGACCTGGGACTGAACTTCGACCACCTCGTTAACCGACGTTACCTTCAGCACCGCCGTCATGCGGGTGGTTTCCGTGATATTCACGAGGATGCCGGGAAACTTAGTAGTGGCAAATCCGGCGGCGCTAACCTGCACTGCATAGCTGCCGACAGGCAAGAGGGTGGCGGTGAAGCCTCCGGAGGAGTCAGTCGTAAGATGGCGCTCCACCTGCCCCGTTGCCTCGTTCACAATATCCACTTTGGTGCCAGAAAGCACGGCCCCGGACGAATCTTGAACGGTGCCGGTAATGGCTCCGGTAGCGCCGCCCTGTGACAACATGAACTCGCTGAAGCAGGTGATGAACACGCCCAAAGCGATCCACTTTCGGATGCTGAACATGTTTCCTCCTCGTTCAATTCGTTGTGAGACCGACAGTATATTCTTAAGGATGAATGCGGGGCATCCAATTTGTTTGGATCCTTCTTGGCCTCACAAACGACAGGTGTTCTGTATCTATTTTCCTCTCGACGACGTTATGAAATCGTAGTTTCAGAAACAGAGCTGGTTATTTCATTGCTCACATTTCTCTCTTAGTTCATATGAAGCACACGAATCGCAAATGCCGCGCTGCCACAATGCGGGTTAATTGCGTGGTTGGTCTGGGTGAAGTAAGCTGTCGTTATTTGATGGGTTTGATTCAGCAGATTTCTGATTTATTTCGTGTACTACCAAGATCAAAAATCAACAATCCACATCGGAGGTTGAAGTGAAGGCTCACATTTTGGCTGGTTTATTGCTGGTCGCCGGTGCGGGAAACGCCCCGGCACAAGACGTGGGCGGTAAGGTGGTGAAATATCACGCAACTATCGACAACGTGAAGTATGTCTATGGTGTTGCCGAGCCGGTGGCGCGGCTTAAGCCAGGAGACATACTCGACACCAACACACTGGATTGCTTTGGCAATGCGCTCAAGAAGCCGGGCGACACGGTCAGCATGGCCAAGGGTGACAATCCGTTGAGCGGGCCGTTTTACATCGAAGGAGCCGAGCCCGGGGATACCCTGGCGGTGAAAATCCTGGATTTGCAAGTGGACGGCGACACCGGCGTGGGAGCATTTGCGCCTGGTTTCGGCGCGCTGAATGAAACCAACTACACTCCCATGCTTCATCGACCGCTGCCGGAAAAAATCTGGTTCTATCCCATTGACCACACCTCGAATACGGCGACGTTCAAGGCGCTGGATTCGGATTTTTCGGTAAAAATTCCCATGCATCCGTTTTTTGGCTGCATTGGCGTGGCTCCGGCGAATGGGGAGGCGCGCAGCTCGATTGTGCCAGCAGAATTCGGCGGCAACATGGATTCGCCAGAAGCGAGCGTGGGCAATACTGTCTACTTTCCGGTCAATGTCCGGGGAGGTCTTCTGTACCTTGGCGATGGACACGCCGCCATGGGTGATGGCGAAATCGCCGGTACGGCGGTGGAAGTACCGCTGAAAGCACGTATACAAGTCAACGTGATTAAGAACCAAAAGATCAACTGGCCGCGATTCGAGAATGACGAAGCCATCATGACCGTCGGGGCCTACCGCCCGCTGGATGATTGCCTGCGCATCGCTTTTACGGAGCTGGTTGGGTGGATCCACCACGATTATGGCTTGTCGGAGCTGGATGCGTATGAATTACTGTCGAAGGTGGCAAAGATTCATCTGAATGAGATGGTGGATCCGAATTACGTGGTAGTGGCGTCGATCGAGAAAAAGTATCTGCCACCCAAGAAGAGATGAGGGGCGGATTGTCGATCGTGATTCTTAACTGCCGATTGCGCGACCTATAACCACGAAAGTCACCATCTCCCACCTGGCAATCCCGATACGAACAGAGGCCAATAGCAAACAACGATTTTGTTCAGGGCACGCTTAACGGGAGTCAAAAGTTCACTTGGTCGCAACAGGGGCATCGGCGCACGAAGTAGCACGGATCTCCAGCGGGTGGCCGAGTCTACAACACAGGCACACGATGGAGTCATTGAAACCGGACTGGGGGAGAGCCATGTAGAGAAAAAGGCACCAAAGCTCGCCTGCGCAACGAAGAGCGACCCTTTCTCCGGTGCGGTTCAGGAAGAGAATCGCAGAATTGCGCCGATTTTCAGCGATTTTTAGCCGGAATGCAGCCGGGTTTCTCTGGACCCAGACTACGTGGCGGAGCGAGGTAGATTTGAACCGTCGGTACGGTTTCCCGTACAGCCATGCCAAAAATCGCTCCACCGTCTTAATGACAAAGCTGTGTGCCCGTGTGGATACCGGCATGGCAGCCTGCGCAAAGAGTGATCAGATTCTCCTCCGAGTCGTCGCCGGCGTGGCTGCGAAATGCCTGGTGGTGCACTTCAAGATTCGACATGGTGCCGCAACTCTGGCATCGCCAACCGTCTCGACGAAGTACGTGCTGACATGCTTGGTCGTACAACTCGGGGGTGAGTCGCAGCCGAGGGTTCTTGGGTCGAATTCGGTTCACGACGCCTTCTCAAGGGCATGGGCCACAAATGCCTGTTGTTGTTCGGCCGGTAGGAACCCAAAGCAGCGTGCGATCGAGTGCAAAAGCAGGGTCTCGGGCCGCAGCTGGTCTGCACGGGCCGTGACGGGGTGCCTACTATGCGCCTGCCCGAGTAGCACTGCCTCCCTGGAACCCAATTTGGCTTCACAGAAATCGCGGAATGGCAGACGATCTAAAGCGTGCGGTAGCTTGGAAAAGCCTCCTGATCAATGGCACGGAAGGAACCGTGCAAGAAATTCGCTCGAATCCCTGTTCCGGCGGTGCCTTATAGGGAGAGATTCTTCGCTCTCGGATGTCCGGTTAGCGGGCAGTCCGATTGCTAACCCTGTTGAGAGTCGAAGGGTCCCACCGGACGGCGACTCCGTGCGGTGATCGCCAGGCCTTCGCCTTTCGACCGGCCCTGGAAGTTACTTCCGTGACTTGCACCTCCCCCCGACCATGACAACGTGAAAGGAGCCGGGGGAAAAGAAATGAAGTTAATTGCCATTGCAACACTATTGCTTGCGACAACAGCATGGGCTCAGCCAAAGGCAGGTGAGTTGCTCAAGTCATGTGAGGCCTCCAGTCGGGATTCAGATGTTCCGAGGTCTTTTTGCAATGGCTACCTTCTAGGATGGTGGAAGGGTTTTGGGGAGGGCAGGTCAGTGCGCCAGGAAAATCGCCCGCCTTAACGGTGGGGGAAGATCTCACTCTTGAGCAAATAAGACAAGTCTTTGTAGCATACATGGCGGCCCATCCTGAGAAGGAGAAGGACAATGTAGGCTCAGCGATGCTCCACGCCCTAGGGAAAGCAGGGCTGCTACACCCCCCGCCGGAAAGAGCTAAAAACTAGGGAATGCCCTCGGTCGCCGGGAGCTGGGTCATGGCCAGAATTTCTTTCCCGCAGTTCCAGTTCCGGGAGCATCAACGGGCTGCCACTCTGAAGTCTCATAGTCAGCTTGCTCTAGATCGTCGGCCAGGAGCGGAATGACGCAGCGTAGTGCCTCAATCTCTTGCCGCAACCGCAGAATGACCGTCTCCTTCTCTCTCAGAAGCTCGTAAGGATCTTTCATGCGCCACCTCCAGGCACCAAACGCCGTGCCCTGGCCTGTTTCGGCACAGGCGGCAATTATAGGCTAATCGTCTTTCTCTGCAGAGCTGACGCGCAGTCCGGTTTCAATGACTCTAGCGGGCGAATGCCAGGCGATCACCAACCGATGACGAGAGCGACTTGACTTTCTCGCCAAATGGATGTTCAGGAGCGATTCCGAATCCACTGCTGCCTGAATCGTTCAGTGCCGGGGAGTTGAAGCCGCGTGGCCAACTTTAGCGACAATCGTCCATTCCAATGCTGTTGATTCCGTAGGAGGGCTTGTGTTTGACAGTTGTCGAGCAAAGGCCTAGCATTCTGATCGAGCAAGCTACCTCTTCTTACTCTTTCAGGTCTCCTGAGCTAAGTCAGCCCATCTGAAGCCGTCCCTCTTAGATTTCCCATCAATCCTTGGAGGTTGACCATGTTCGCTCGTATTATTTCCATGCAGTTAAAGCCGAACTCACGTCAAGAATTTGCGCGAGTGTTTGAGAGCCAAATCATTCCGACCCTTCGAAAACAGCAGGGCTTTACGGATGAAATGTTGTTTGTTGATCCGGGTGGACCGGAAGTTGTCGCCATCAGCCTGTGGGACTCGAAACAGAACGCGGAGACTTACAATCGCACAACTTATCCAGAAGTGTTGAAGACCTTAGAAAAAGTGATTGATCCCACTCCTGAGGTAAGAACTCTTGAGGTCGCCTCTTCGACCTTCCACAAGATCAGCACTCGTGCAGCGGCGTAAAAAGTTGCGAGGTGGTCCGTGATAGAAAAGGGAGGCGACGCTGCCTCCTTTTGCTGATTCTTTGCGGACAGTTTTAATCTATGCAGATTTGCGTTTGCCTCTTGGTCTGCGTAGCAAAATCCGCTTCAGCGCTGCGCTCATCTTGCGGCCAGTCACTTCGCGGAAGATGCTTTCGATAGGAGTTTCTCGGCGGGGCCTGTGAACCATCGCCCCCCCACGAAGGGACGCGAATAGCGGCTAAGATTCAGGGTACAAGTTAAGAGTTGGCTGGTACGAAATAATCCAAATCAGATCGTCAGAGTGAACCCTCCATCGGGTGTCAGCGTGGTTCCCGAGATGTAGCTAGCCTCGTCCGAGCACAGGAAGACTACAGTATGGGCGATCTCCTCCGGGCGACCTGCGCGCCTCGTATGAACACGTGGTATGAGAACCTTGTCGAACAAGTCGTCGCCGGCGATACCTCGGGCCCGCTGATACATCGGCGTATCGATGAATCCTGGACACACGAGGTTGACCCGAATCCCCTGCGACGCCAGCTCCGCGGAAACGCTCGACCGGTGCTCACGATGATGCTGTGGATAGCACAACCCAGGCTCTAAACTATCTTCGCCATCAGCAGGAGCATACTGTGGTGATCTCCAACGCCTTCACAGGTGAGTATCTTGGGGGCAACTTATGAACAGAGTCATGGTCACAAATCGTTTAAGCGATACACGAAAATCTTTCTTACGTCGCGCACCGTCCGGCGGAAAGCGGTGAGAGAGGCGGCTTATCGACAAAAGGAGCACTCATGCAAACATGTGAGCGCGGGGTTGATCGTTGTGGCGACCAACAAAATCAACAGAGCCCTATAGATCATCATTCCTCCGGGATTTACGGGCGGGACGGATTTAACCTGACCGATCTTTAGCAGTATCGATGTGAGAGTCTACACCACGCGTTGTGGTTCCAGGCGTTTCGTCCCTAGGATTTTCAGACTTACTCGCATGCCGACTGATCGCAAAGTCTACCGCGATCGATGACGGAACCCATGAGTGAGGTCATTGCTGGCGCGGAAGACGCGCTGGATCGAGTGGCCACGGCAGCCGAGGCCGCGTCTTCAACTCGGTTGCAAAAGGCTTCGCGAACGCAAGTCCCATAACACATCGTATTAGGATATATATAAAAACACGAAAGCCCCTGCGAGCTGAGAAGGAGCTGTTGTGGCAGCGACCACAGTTGCCGGAGATTTATCCCGTTCTGCTCGCGATCCTGGCCCTGGGCTGATCAGGAGCGGGGGCCGACATGCATCCGCGTCTCTTGCTGTTCGTACGGTACTCGGCTGGTGTTCATTTCTGAGGTCCTGGCTTGCGACGATTCGGTCCACGCTCGCTAATCACGACCACGTGTGTGACGTTCTCATTAACGCCGGAGTAAATCGGAATTTTTGGCGTAGGAGGCGTGTCAGAGGGAGAAAAGTCAATCCTTGGCGGACTAATCCTGAATTTCTTCTAACGCTGTCGTGAATCCCATATTCCGAAGCCGTACCTGCACGTGCAGCGCAGCACTATGCGGGAAACGATAGGCGGCACATGCATCGACGGTCAACCAAAACTGGGTTGATGGGATGCAGCGCTTGCCCGCCGCACTTACCAACAACCCAATAGCGTCGTGGCCGTCTTTGATTCGGACTCGATAGAATGTGGGGTTTTGCGTCTCGTTCAAATCTGACATGATTCCCTTTACCCTTTTGGCTTTTGTTTCCGGTGGCGCGGCGTCGTCGAACACAACAATTCATCCCCAATCCCGACATTACAAGTAATGGACTACGTGCCCAAAGAGTACGATCGTACACGTTCTTTTTTCTCGGAGCGGCGGAGAAGCAAAGGGTGCCACCTGCGGGGTTCGTGAGTCCCCGATACTCCAGCCAGGCCTACGCTTTAGGGTGGTGGGTAGCGCCGCCATGGCTGTCCAAGCGCCACCAAAGTCCGACGTGCCATTTTCTGCCGTCCGAAAATACCCCCAAACAGCCTAGTTTTGATTGCGAATTGATGGCGAGTTTGTCCAAGGAAACCCGTCGCTGGCGAACACTACGAGCTAATGCGCAGGTGAGACCGCGATGCCGATAGGACCGGTGCCGGCCGCCGTTGGTGAGCCAATGGCAGTCAGCGCACCAGTAGTCCCATCAATCGTGTATGCCCCCACGCTGTTCAGATTCGGATTGCTTACGTACAGGAACTTGCCCGAGAAATCAATCCCAACTCCTAACGGGTTTTGTGCAGGGAAAGGCGAAGCTGCCATTTGAGTCAAGGCTCCGCTGGTTGAATTTATGGTCAAACCGGCAATAGTCGGCCCCCCAATGAGGCTGACGTAAGCGAACTTGCCTTGTGGCTCAATGCTAACGGCCAGCGGCTGAGGTCCTACGGCAAATGGTGACCCGGTTAAAGGAGCCAGGGCTCCGGTTGTTCCATCAATGCTGTAGGCCAAGACATTGCCATTCGAGGCAGGAGGCACGTCCGTCACGTACAGAAATTTACCCGAAGGATGGACCACTAGGCCCAAAGGATTACTTCCTGCCGGAAAAGGGCCTCCAGGCACCGCGGTGAGCGCACCGCTGGTTGCATCAATGGCAAAAGCAGAAATCCGTAGGAATCCGTTATCGCTGACGTATACAAATTTGCCGGCGGGGTCAGCTGTGATGCCGTAGAAGGTCCCACCAGATCCAAATGGCGAACCCGGCACCGGGCTCAGTGCGCCGGTACTCGCGTTGATAGAGTAAGCGGAAATGTTCGCAGACCAGAAATTGGCCAGGTACACGAACCTCGCCGAGGAATCCACCGCGATTGCCTGAGGACCAGTGCCAGCTGCAAAGGGGGATCCGGGCACCGATGTAAGTGCACCGCTGCTCTGGTCGATGGTATAGCCAGAAACGCTGTTTGAAGTGGAGTTGCCGACATACAGAAATTTGCCGGAAGCTACGGCCGCGGGGTTGGGCCCAGTCCCTGCGGTAAACGGTGAGCCGACCACCGGAGTCAAGACACCCGTGGCGGTGTTGATGCTGAATGCAGAGATGTTGTTTGAACTATAATTAGTCACGTACAGGAACTCGGGCGGCGGTGCTGGAGCAGTGGGAGCTGTAGGGACTATCCGACCGACACCCCCACAACCCACCAGATGCGCGACCAGCATTATCAGTAAGGACACCACACATCGGCGAGCAAGCACGAGGCGAAGGGTGACATCTTCAGGCCAATGTCCCGTAATTCGAAAGCACGAGTTCACTGGCGCCGACCTTGAATTGAAAAGTTCACTTGAGCGGGATTATAGCGTTCAAGCCTGAAAGGCCGGTCATTACTCTGGTCACTACCTCGCCCAAAAGCACGATGCTGTAAGGATAACTGGCGAGAACAGCCACCCAATAAGGCGGCCTCTAGCGTGTCACTCGCTGCTTTGCTGACTCCGCTGATTCTGTGAATGTCAGCGACTGCAAGTGCAATTGCTTGCGTTGGCGTGCCTGCGTCCTATTATTTCGTGCCATTTGGCCATGCCTGCAGGCACATCTATACTGATGACATGAACCTCGTGATGTTCAGTGATTCGCACGGAGCACGTCCTACGATCCCTGAGGGTGACGTTTTATGCGTCGCTGGTGATGTCTTTTGCGGAGATGATCTGCAGTCTCTTCGGAGTGATTTACGCTGGCTTGGTTCGCTCCCTCATAAGAGAAAGCTATTCGTCCAAGGCAATCATGATTTGGTTCTGAAGATGCAATCGAACGCGGAAGAGCTGCTGGCTGAGCAGGGCATCACTCTCCTGAATAACAACTCGATTGACGTTGACGGCGTTCGCTTCTATGGCGTTTCGTATGGCGCAACGGACATACAGCCGTGTGACGTCTTGATGTCACATGTCCCGCCTGCGGGTGTGCTCGACAAAGGGCTCTACGGAAAGGCTCTTGGCTGCCCACGGCTCTTGACCGCCGTCCAACGGCTTAAGCCTCGCGTCCACCTCTTTGGACACGCGCATGAATCCGCTGGTCACACCAAGATCGACGAGACCGATTTTTACAACTGTGCGGAACGTCCGACGAGTGTTCACATTTATACCGGGAGTGTGGCAGAGCGGCCTATTGCATCCGATTGATACTCGGACGTATCGTTTGCGAGAAGACTCACCGTCTTGGAGGACGGACGTATCTATCTTTTCCCTTAAGGGCGTACCGCAGGTTCCGAATCCTGTCACTTCCGCCATAAATTTGAAACGACTTAATTACTTCCTTTCGGTCTCTTTCACCAGGCCTACGCTTTAGGTGCTGGGTAGCGCGGCCATCTTCCGACCTATTTTTGTCATCGTCCCAATCAGTGGGTGAGTTTGAACACAAGCCCGCAGCCAGAAGGGGTTGGATTTCTCCTACTGGCTTTGCCCGCGACCGGCGCTGGAAGTCAATTCCTTGACCGGTCAGCACTTCGATACCTCCCAAACGGATCGACGGCATCTTCGACGCGATCTGAATGGCTTCATTCAAATCCCTGGCTTCGATGAGAATGAAGCTGCCTGGGCACGCACTCTCGGAAGATCCATTTTTTACGATTTTTTTATGTACGCCTTACACACAACTTATCGCTAGTGCTGTCCAATGGGATTAGTCATCACACATCAGGATGGCTCATCGGTAGGTAGAAGTCGTACAAGAAAGGCTCGGCAATTTTATGTCGTCTATTCAGAAGGTATCCGCGGAAGATTTGGCAAAACTTTTTCATCACTATCACGAGGCCCTTGCACATGACTTTCATGGTCACGCGAGCCAGGAAGCAGCTTTTTCCTGGGAGCAGGCTCCGGAAAACGAATGCAAATTGATGATCGCGGCGGCTCGGCTGACCCTGCTGGAGTTGGCTGCGACGTTCGAGGAAGAACGAGCTAATCGTCAGTATTTCGCGAAGCCTGGCGAGGCGGACTGGGGCTGCTAGGCTTCCTTCCCGCGCGGAGGCGCCTGAATAGTGCGGAGCATTATTTCCAGGATTACTTGCCGCCCGCAGAGTTTGCACGAACACGAGCGGAGATGTGGGCATGAGGAAAGCTAGTACAAGGATGCTGGAGCGGGGATTCAAGCGCCATCCCCTGCTCCAGACCTCATCCCCGCTGAACATCTGACCCAAAACCCAAAAACTATACCAAGGGAAACTAGAGGTATCTTAGGCACAGACCAGTCCTGGAGAGGAGAAGGGACGATGCCGAAGAAGGCTCACAGCGAAGAGCAGATCGTGGCGGTTCTGCGCCAGGGAGAAGCGGGCGAGAAGGTGGCCGATATTTGCCGCAAGGTGGGAATCAGCGAGGGGACCTACTACGCGTGGAAGAAACAATATGCCGGGTTGGGGATCAATGAGCTGCGAGAGTTACGGCAGCTGCGGGAAGAGAACGGGCGCTTGAAGCGGCTGGTGGCGGATCTCAGCCTGGATCGCCAGATCCTGCAGGAGATTGTGCCAAAAAAGCTGTAAAGCCTGGCCTGCGACGGAAGCTGGGGCAATGGGCTCAGCAAACCTACCAGATCGGGCAGTGGCGAGGCTGATGAAGATTGGTTGGTCAACCTGGATGTACAAGAAAAAAGTGCGGCGGTTCGATGCGGTGTTGCGGCGGCGCTTGTGCGAGATGGCGGCCAGCCACGTGCGCTATGGCTACCGGCGTTTGACCGTGTTGTTGCGCCGAGACGGATGGAAGGTGAACGCGAAACGGATCTACCGGTTGTACAGCGAGGAACAGTTGATCGTGCGCACCAAGCAGCGGCGGAAGATCGCCCGTCGTCAGCGTGGAGCCAGAGCAACAGCGACAGCTCCGAACCAATGTTGGAGCATGGACTTTATGAGCGACAAGTTCGCCGACGGCCGTTCGTTCCGCATTTTGACGGTGGTGGACCAGTTCACGCGGGAGTGCGTCTGTTTGGAAGCGGATCGTGCCATGACCGGAATGCAAGTAGCCCAGGCGCTGGAGAGAGCCAAAGCAGAGCGAGGACGTCTGCCGGGCAGCATTACGGTGGACAATGGCAGTGAGTTCAGTAGTCGGGCCCTGGAAGCTTGGGTGATGGGCCACGACGTGCAGTTGTGTTTCATTCGTCCGGGCCGTCCGGTGGAAAACGGGTTCATCGAAAGTTTCAACGAGCGATTGCGAGACGAGTGTCTGAACGTGGAATGGTTTGTTTCGCTGGATGATGCGCGGCAGAAGCTGGCGAAGTTCCGCGAACATTACAATCACGAACGGCCGCACAGCGCCCTGGCGGACCGAACGCCGGCGGCATTCGCGGAGCTACACAGGCGTGCGACAGAAAAAACTAGTACATCGATGGGGCGCGCACTCCAGAGCCTCTTCATGGAGTCTCTGGAGTGCGCGAAACCCGCATGAAATCAGGGCAATTGGACTGTTGACGCTTAAAACTCTAGTTTCGATTGGTACAGAAAAGTGGGGCGGGTCAATCAACCGAGAACTTACATTGTGATTGGTACAGCAAACCGGGGCACGTGCCCAGTATTCCTACGGTCTCATTTATTCTGTGACTCCATTGGGGCATTCATCGGTTGTCCGTCGCATGTATCCTTTCGCTGATGCTCCCAACGGCGACATTTCGGGAGTCACGACGAAGTACTCGCGTCCCTCTAAAAGTGGTAACCGCCATCGAGAGTGGCGCTGACAGTAGGACCTGCGAGGGCGAGACCATCGTCGTCAACCTTCATGGATCATTGATCGCAACCGCGATTGAGTTGAGTTGCGGAATGAGAGTCTCGATTCACGTCTACCTCACGGATAAGCGTGCTGCGGCTCGGGTTGTCTACATCGATCCTAAGAACCCGCTGCACTGCGGGATCGAACTTGATGAGCCACGAAACATCTGGGGAGTGCCGTTGCCGCCCGATGACTGGGAAGAGACGGCGGCCTTGGAGATCGGGCATTAGATGGGTGGATCCGTGTTCTTTTTTCATCTTCTAGCATATTTTTGAAGTGCAGAGATTATGTGGAAATTGGGCTGGACCATTTTCACCGAGCGGCCCAGTATGTGTGGACGAGCCCCAGCACTGACGGCGTCGCCACTAAGAGCGGACTGTTTTGATTTTGCGGCGGGAGATGACGGCATCTGTCACCTCTATGGGTGTTCAGATGCCGGTTGTGCGACTGCTGTCGGATACTTTCGACACGAATCTAACCCATTCGCCCGAGTTCCAAAGCAGAATTCCTTGTTTGTTCCGAAAAGCGAACAGAACGCCTCTGGGGCTTGCCGAACTAGTGCCGATCCCTGTCGTTATCTGGCTTTGTGCACAGAGTTCCCGGATGCGATCTTCCTGCGGCCGGTGCATGCAGCAAAGAGGGCCAGAGTGCTCTCAATCTCGCACATTCCCGAATGGTTGTTCGATACGGTTTTTCCTAACAACTAGTCCTTGCCCAAGAAGTCTGTACTCCGCCCAAAAACTCACCCCAAACCCGAAAGTCTAGTGACTAACGTGCCGTGATACCAAGCGCATACAGACGTAATCTTTAAGTGGGGTAGGCCGGCCTGGGTCGTGTGCGAAGCCGTTCTGGGGAGCGGTGGAGGCACTTTGCTCGTCGCCGCACCCCACCTAACTTCATGGTGATCCTGGACCGAGGATTCAACTCACGTTCACCAAAGCCTGTAACTAGGGCTTCGCGGTCTTTACGCGCCTGCGGCGAACCTGCTGCCTGCGGACTCTCATGCGCCCTTGCCTAGACCCTTGGCGCCAATAGAAACCCTAGACTCTTGGCGCCAATAGAAACAAAGAGGGCTTTGTTGGAGCCGTTTTCGAGGTTTCCTTTTCTTGCGATGCGCAACACCGAACATGGCCCCGTTTCATTCAGTCTTTTACCAACCACGACAGGGCGTCTTGGCATGTTTTGAACATAGGAAATTCGCGTCGCGAGAAGCTCTTTAGGTTCTCGTACAACACCTCAGGGAACTTCTCTGCTCCTACCCATGCTGACCTCTTTATGTAGGGCTTGTCGAAGACTGCACTTTCCTTCATCGCACGAATGGCTTCCGCATCAATCGATGCTCCGGTAAAATCTGCGAGCAGCAGGACCGAACCGCGCGGCTGGGCAGTCACGTGGTTGGGAACGTTCCGGGCAATTTGTTCGACCTCATGGGCCGGGCAGTGTGTGAGGTCGACTAGTAGAATTCGTTTACCCTCATGAGTGATGAACCGGATCCGCTCATCCATAGTCGCCGTCTCCGAGAAGAGTGAATGCAGTGCGCGTTCGGGCCGCTAACGACCCAGTATCCTGAGGCCCCACGTCTCCCACTTCTTTCGCGCGAGGCCTCAATCCATGCTCGGCCTGGACGGAATTCCAACATGAAAATCGGCGTACGGAGACGGGATTCTTTGATTGTCCTGATTCTGGAACAGGTCTTTGTTCCGAACGCCAGACCTCGTCACACCGTAGGGTGCCCGTCGCTATTTTCGGTTTGCACACCGATTTTGGTATCTCCGATCTTCACACCATGCTTCTCTTTACGACCGGGATGAAGAAGGCAAACAGTCCCAGGACCAAAAGCAAGACTTCCACCAGCGCAATGGGCTTCATATCGGAGCTCGCATACACGCTTCCTCGGGAGCCCCTTCACGCGCTTTTCCTGGAGGTGATGGCGGAGAAGGCAGACCAGCCCTGCTCGACATTCTTGCTGCCGCACTGCGGGCAGACGATCTTTCCCGTCTCATGTTCGGCAACGGTCAAAATCTTCGAGAACGTTTTCTTACAGGTGTGGCAGAAAAACTCGTAGTGGGGCATACGAACCTCCCACAGTTTGAGAAGAATGGCAGCAGAATTCTAGACCGCGGGCGCAGGAGATTCAAGACTCCGACCGCGTCGCGGACCTCCGATTAATGGGCCAGTTGGGGAATCGCGTGTTGTAGGCCGTGGACGACACCGCGCAGTTCCGCGAGTCCCTTCAATCTGCCTAGCAACGAATAACCGGGATTCACGTTTTTGTTCGCATCCGCAGTTAAAAGATGCCCATGATCGGGGCGCATGGGAATCTGGTGATCGGAACGACTTTCGTGGCGCCTGCGGGCCTCTTCTTCGAGGAGTCCACGAATTACCCCAACCATGTCCGAACTGCCGCGCAGATGTTCCGCTTCACAAAACGAACCATCGGCCTCGCGAGTCACTTGGCGAAGATGGGCAAACTGGATCTTCGAGCCAAATTCTCGGATCATGGCGAGCAGGTCATTGTCCGCTCTCGCTCCGTACGACCCGACGCAGAACGTAAGACCGTTCGCCAGAGTATCGTAGCCAAGGAGAATCTGTCGTGCATCATTGGCTGTCGACACTACACGCGGCAAACCGAAGAGTGACCATGGCGGATCATCGGGATGAATAGCTAGTCGGACACCTGCTTCTTCCGCGACGGGAACCACTTCCTGTAAGAAGGCGAGCAGATTTGCGCGAAGGTCACCAGGCGTGACGCCTTCGTAATCGGCCAGCATTTTGCGAAATGTTTCGCGATTATAGGAGGCTTCAGCGCCGGGTAATCCGGTGACAATGGTTCGCTCCAGATCGCCCCGCCGGATATCAGGCATTGTCTCAAACCGAAACCGGGCAGCGGCAAATTGTTCGGGAGTGTAGTCAGCTTCGGCATGTTTGCGCTGAAGGATAAAGATGTCATAAACCGCAAAATCGGTCACATCGAAACGCAAGGCGTACGCGGTGTTGGGCAGTCGCCACAGTAAGTCAGTGCGCGTCCAGTCCACAACCGGCATGAAGTTGTAGCAGACGATTTTGATGCCAGCCTTCGCGACCGCATTGAGAGAATCTTTCCACGCGCCGATGAAGTGTGAGTGCTGCGCTGATCGCAACTTGATCGAATTATGAACTGGAATGCTCTCCACTACCGACCAGTCAAGCCCGGCCGCTTCGATTTCCATTTTGCGCTCGAGAACATCGGCGAACGGCCACGCCTCGCCGCGATAAAGATGGTGGAGTGCCGTCACAATGCCGGTGGCCCCAGCCTGCTTGACGTCTTGAAGTGTGATCGGGTCTTGCGGCCCGAACCAGCGCCAAGTTTCCTTCATCGTGTCCTCTATATATATTCTTAAGTACCAGAATTATTCTCTAGGTTTTGAATTGAAACAAGGTGTCAAGGCCTTACTCAAGAAGGGCGCGATACACTGATAGCCGCTTAGGGAACGTCAGCAAATCGAGGAGCCATCGGATGGAAGAATTTGAAAATCGAGTTGCGATTGTCACTGGCACGACGGGTATTGCGCGAGCCATCGCTAAGCGGCTTGCGACGGGCGGATGCCGTGTCGTGTCCTGTGGCATCGAAACAGTAGGCAACGCGGAACTACAGCAAGAAGCGAAGAAACTTGGTTTGTCTCTGAGGGTCGAGCTTTGCGACGTCAGTCAGCCCCATGAAGTCTGTTCGGTCGTAGCTAAGACAGTCGAACTGTACAGAAGGCTCGACATCATCGTCAATGCCGCCGCGATTCATCCTTTCGGCACCGCGATCGAGACCGACCCGGAAACTTGGAACCGCTGCATGATGGTCAATGTGGGCAGTATTTTTCTGCTGGCGCATTTTGGACTTCCAGAGATGCAGAAGAGCGGCGGCGGCTCGATCATCAACCTTTCTTCCGTGCAGGGCCATGCTTGCCAGCGCGGCGTTGTGGCTTATGCCGCATCAAAGGGAGCCGTGCACAGCCTCACGCGGGCGCTCGCGCTCGACCACGCTGCCGATCATATACGGGTGAATTCCATCAGCCCGGGTTCCATACGCACCCCCATGCTAGCGCGGGCGGCAGCACACTTTGGACCCGATCTGCCCCTCGAAACTGTGTTCGACCGCTTTGGAGCAGCGCATCCGATGGGGCGAATCGGCACGCCTGAGGAAGTTGCAGAGCTGGCCGCCTTTCTGGCTTCTGACAAGTCAGGGATCTGCACGGGTGGCGACTATCTGGTGGATGGCGGGCTCCTCGCGGGGATCGGCGTAGCATGAAGGGTACTCCCGTTTGCGTTGCACCCACCGGAGACGTCTGCGGTGAGGGAGCGGTCTGGCATGCCGGGCACGAAGCGCTGTACTGGACGGACATTAATCGCTTCCTCATTCATCGCTTCCGACCCTCCGATTTGTGCGTACGCACGTGGTTGTTCGATGAGCCGGTCACGGCTCTCACTTTGACAACCCGGCCGGATACGCTGCTTGTCGTTCTCGGCTCGCGTGTGATCATGTGGGATTCCGAAACCGACGCGCGTCATGATCCTCTCTTTCATCTTGAGGGATGGCCCCGAGTGCGTTTGAACGATGCGCGAGCCGACCCGCGTGGCGCACTCTGGCTGGGTTCGATGTGCAACAACGTCTGTCCAGATGGTTCGTCCTGCGAGGTTGGCGGACAAGATGGCGTTTTGCTCAGCCTGGAACCGAATCACAAGTCAAAAGTATGGCGCAAGAATATCGGAATTGCGAACACACTAGCGTGGAGCCCGGATCACCGGCGTTTCTATTTCGGCGATACGATGGCGAATATGATTTGGGTTTATGACTACGACTCCAACACGGGAACAATTGCCAATGAGAGGCCTTTTCTGCAAGGCTTCGCGCGAGGTTTGCCTGACGGATCGACCGTGGACTCAGAAGGCTATCTCTGGAATTGCCGCTTTTTTGGGGGGTGCATCGTGCGTGCCGCGCCGGACGGAGCGATTGACCGCGTCGTAGAAATGCCGGTGCAGAACATCACCACTTGCACATTTGGAGGACCGGGCCTTAAGACTCTGTATGTTACGACGGCACGGATCGAAGCCCCCCCAGGAGACCGACTCGCAGGCGGTTTGTTCGCCATTCCTACCGAAGTCGCAGGCCAGCCGGAAAATCAATTCCATGTGATTGCTCAGGCGCCGTGAGCGGGACTTGCCGGTCTTTGTCGTTGCGACGTCCAGAACTTCGTAATCTCTTCGCGCGAGCGGTCCCTGGTTTCTGGAATGAGCAGGCTAACGAGAACGATCGTCAGCAACGCGCCCGCACAACGCCTCCGCCCAAACTAGATGCAGCGCCTTCGTACAAAAGGCTAGACGTAGGTGAAGAGGATCTTTACAGAGGTTTAGCTTTTCGCGTGGAATGCGTATCCCACGTGCATTCCTTCAACGCTCACCCTCGACAAGAAGAAATTAGGGTGTAGATTTGGCACCGCCATCCGGGGGATCAAGCTGCTCGGTCCACCTTCGGTCCGAGCAGACGAAGAAGGGGTCGCTCCTCGTGGAAGCCGAGCAAACCTGGACGCATCCCCTCGAGTCATTCGCTGAGATGCCGCGCAATTTGTAGCGTCGCGCCAATGAAAGAGTGTGCGTATTCAGGGAGCACTAAACTTCAGTTCGACCACTTCTGTGGTCCGCTGTGGACCGGCCGCGTATCTCCATTTGCGAACCGCGTCGACCGCAGCCTGGATGAGTACGGGATTCCCACCAATCACTGTTGTGGACTCTACTCTACCGTCGGACGCAATTACGACTCCTAGCTTCACGGTCCCACGGATGTTGGCCTTGCGGGCTAAAGCGGGGTAAGTCGGTGCCACCTTGCTGAGCACCTGACGCTCAACTTCTGGCTCGTTCTGCTGGGCGAATGAGGAACGGTGTGAAAGGACGACGCTTGCCGATGAAAAAACCAAGAGGGCGATAGTAATCCAGCGTTTCATAGTCAGGCATTCGCGGAAGCTCGAGCTTAGTCGCAAGCGGGCATGATCTGGAGATAACCAAGGTAACGGCAGTCGACGTCAGGTGTGTTGGATTCGTTTCGTTTCGAACCGCAGAATACATTACGGGCTGTAACCCACGCTCATCACGGGCTCGGTGCGGTAGGGATATTTTTAAGCGGAGAATGGTGTTTTGATGCGTTCAACTCGCCACCCCGAAACGCAGTTTTAGGGCTGTTGTTGCGTAGTGCGAAAAGGGAGAGGGTTGTAAAGGTTTGACCGCTGATTTCAATTCTTTGCCTAATTGCGGGGTTCATGTGATCTGGACCGTTGGCCAACGTCGCAATTTGGACAGCCTGTGGCTGAAGTAAACGCCATGGCACAACCTCTGAATGAATTCCCAAGGGTAATAATGCGACGACTCGTTTCTCCCATAACATCGTATTACGATATATAAAAACCAAAGTCCCGCGAGTTGAGAAGAAACGGTGGTGAGCGACGAGAGTTGCTGGAACACCTTATCGCGGCTCTGCTCGCGATCGTGGTCCGGGCTGATCAGGAGCGCGGGGCCGGTACGCGTCCGCATCGCCCCATATGCCCTGTTTAGGCATCGTCCTGCTGAGTCTGTACGGACCATCATTGTGACCTAACGAACCCAATTGACGAAACGAACCCAACAAGCCCATTGTTTCCAGTTAGATCACTTTTAGCGCCCGACTCCTGAAGCTCCTAAATTTGCGGTTTTTGGGACGGCCAACATCGAAGGGCATTCGACCGGACCTATCAATCTGAAGTCTTGGACAGAGCTGGGTTCCGGGAAGATGAAGAATGTGGGGAAGTCAGGAGCCGACCCTATGGCACGACCCTTCCAATTTTCGGACCCGGCGAACGTCTGGCATTTCTGAACTGGACTTCTGTGAGTGGATTGTTGAATTAATCCGAGGAGTGGGGCGCGCCGGCATTAAGCCGCCGTTCGCTCGGTTTCACTTCGCAGGGCTTACGGGCTCGTCGCCCTGGACCAACACCCACGCCGTTACGCCAGCGATCGCGGCGACACCAACCCCGATCGCCACCTTGGCGTTCAGGACCCCGCCTCCGCCAGCAGCAGGGGCCGCCGCACCACCTCTCTTCTTCCTGTCTTTCTTTTCCGGCGTCTCTTGAGCCTGGGTCGAGTCGTCTCGAGTGGTCTGCTGACCTTGGGCTAGCATGGTGGTGCCAGCTTCATCGCTGATCTTCAGGTCGCCCTTGCGCGCGTCGATCTGGACCCTACCATCCATATCTCTGACTTCAAATTCGGTCCAAACACTAGCGGCCGGAGATACGGTGACGTTGCCGGCTTGAGTTGCCAGCAATTTCGAGGTCGATACAGTCACGCCTCCGTGCTCTAACTTGACAGCGCCCCCTTGATACTGAACCAGCGAGTCGTTGAGAACGAGGACGGTTGAACCTGTCGCGTTGATGTTGGCGACGGAGCCCTTATTCGTCTGTACAAGATCGCCGGAAAAGATAGCCGACGACTTGGCGATGCTGCTGCCATTGAGCAAAGCGCTCCCATGACTGTAGAGCATCGCACTAGGCTGGTCGGCTGCAAACGAAGCGGCCGGGAAAATCACAGCCATCACGCAGCTCAGGATCTTTAAGTACAGGGTCCTCATGTTGCAAATCCTTCTACCCTTTGAGAAATGACCTGGCGCGATGGTAATCCGAAACCTTTTGTCCGTCAATCGATTCTTGCGTGCAGGACTACTTCAAGGCTCCTCCGCATCACGTGGCCGTCCCGATAGCGACGTTAGCATCGCGCTGGATCAACAGGTTGCCAGAGATCCCGGAACCCGCCGTGTATTTTGCAACAATCTCGTGGTGTCACCTAGATTAGCTTCTAGTATCCGCAATTGCGAAAGCCCAAGCGTGCAGGCGACATGAGTCAGGCTACAGTTTGGCCCAACGGCGCGACTTTCGAGGAGATGATTCACCCCGCTGACCAAGAAACGCAATTTGAAGCTGTGCGGATGGTTGGACGCAACTTGATTGAGCAGGTGCTGAGACCAATCGGCTATTTGCGCATCAGCGTTGGTAGCTGCCGACATAACTTGGCTGACCGCGCGGCGCAGTTCCTGAGCTGAAATGGCAGCCGTACCATATGATCGAACTCTCCATCGACGTCTATGGTCGCCTGGATGGAATTCGGCCAACGCTGGCGGACTGATTCGAGAATGCTGGGTTTCCACCAACTTCCTCTCACTTGATCGACGAACAAAGACTGGTTCTGCGCGTACGGAGTGCTCCACTGCTTCAGAACGGTCCGTGTGAGCCAGCCGGGCAAACTGCTGAGCCTTTGCTTCGCCGGCGTGTCTTCTATCACTGCTCCAAGAAGCGAGCTCGCCAGCCCAAGAGTGCAAAGCACCCAATCGCCATGCCGCTTGCTCTTTCCCAAGCAACGATGCCAGTCAAAGGTTGGGGGCCTCGCCTCTAGGGCAGCCGCAACGTCACACAACCAGAGTGGGCGCCAGGCGCCATGCTTAAGCAGGTGCAAGCAAAGGATGCGAAGATGGTCCTCAGCACCGAGGATCCGTACTTCCGTGCCGTCTAGATTAACCACCTCCGAAGCGCCGTACAAATCCTCAAAGCTCAGCTCGTTAAATCGTGTGATCTCATCATGGTCCAAATCTACCCAGTACCGTTGATACTCAGGAAGGTTCAGTACAGCCTGAGCTTTGGCAAACTGCTCCGGCGGCACATACAGGTCGATATCCCCCGATGGACGCAGGCCGATCTCTGGGTATGTTCGGGCGATCGCCCATCCCTTAAGCAGCATGGGCTCCATTCCGGCCGAGCGCAACACCCGGAAGACTTCCGCCACGTTATTCTCATGCTCAGCCGCGTGAATCGCATACTGCAAGTAAGTTTCGCGCAACGGCCGTACGGTGGATAGAAAGGGTCCGTGAGAATTCTGAAATCGCCACCAACCCAATGCCCCTGCGCCCGATCTCAGAAGCAATGGAACCATTGTGGCCGCATCCGCTGCGGTGATTATTGATTTCGGGAATGACTTGCGCCAGGCTCCAGTGAGCGCAGCCGCAACCGTATGACCTGGTGATTCAGTTCTTGGCAATGGTCCTGCAAGTCTCATGCGATGATAGATCTACGAGCCGCACTGCTCCGGAACCAGCACGATTTCTAGTCCTCGCGATCTCAAACGACTCTCCAAGTGTTGCGAACCACTATCCAAACCGTTTCAAGATCGATTCTGCCGTTTGATTTGCCTCACCACGGGTGCCGCTTAGCACTTGGGCTTGGCATACTGCCTTTTCCAAGGTGGCGAGGGCCCGCTTCGGTTGCTTGCGCGCGGCCAAAGCGTTCGCAATCAGGCCGAGGACCCCTCTTCCCGAAGACAACACCTTTGGCCGCCACTGCTCGCCGGGCTTGTAGTGGGTTAAAAGCAAGAGCCCAACCGGGAGCGGTCTGGCACCGGTCTTGCCCCCCAGTTCTTCTGGGGTGATCTTGGTTACGGTTTCATCAGTACGGTCTCTAAGAGAGATACGCCTTGGAAACGGATACACGGCGCCATGCTGATCGAGTACCGCGTATTCATCAGAATAGTAACTAGCCCCCGCCTGCACGAAAGCTTTTACCAGAGTGCTCTTCCCGCTGTGGCTTTGGCCCGGGATGACGATGGCGCGCCCCTTCCAACCCACCACGCCAGCGTGAACAAATAATCGTCGGCGCGCAACTTGTCCGACGTAAAAATCGACATCAGATTCCAGTGCCCAGTATAATTCTTCCAGATTCAGAGTTCGAGCAAGCTGTTGAGTGTCTCCATACAAGAGACTGAAACACCGCACAGGAGGTCGTGACGCGGGATCGCCTCCGATCAAGGAATAGAGGCGGTCGACGATGCCAAAACTCGCAGGTTTCCGCGCTACCGGAAGATGAGAGACAAGGGGGGCGAGTAATTCCGCTGCATTCACACGAACGCCTATGCGCACGCCGAATACCGTGAAGGAAACTGTCTCCGCCCAGCCTAGGCGGTCAAGTTTTTCCATTCAAGACGACTTCCGCCTGATTACGGGCAGGCCGGATCCAGACATCCGGTCTCCAATCTGAGTTCGCTTTGAAGGCTCGAAGGCGCGAATCGGCCCGCGAACCCCCCAGCGTTTTCCACAAGAACGGTCAAGAAGGTCGTCATCGGCGCGCTACCACCCACTTAAGCACTCTTTTCCAGACGCAGAACTTCCTCGGCTAGTCCTAGTATTTTGCGCAGGACTTCGAGGTCACTGACCTGCAGTGCCTGGGCGGATAGGGTCATCTCGCCGCTGTGGCCCCCAGACGGCAACTGAATCGCAATATTAATCTGGCGTGGTTGCTCTGCCGTCGAAGCGCTGACTAACTTCAACATCGCCTTGGCATTCACGTCGCCCGGAACTGCTTTAGTCTCCAGGGCTGTTTTGGCTGCCTTCGCGTCAAGTCGAGCAAAGCTAGGTGGGGTATACGGCTTCTTCTTGGGTTCGTGCTCGCTCATACGACCTCCCCGCCGACAATATCTATCCGTCACCTGGAAATCTGAACGGCAATGTTCTTGTTCTGAAAACAGAACAAGCAGCGGCTGCACATCTGGACTGTCCGATGTTTTTGTCTTTCTGAGTAGCAGGCGTGGTCTTACGCGCCTGCCAACGGTAAGATTCGTCGTCCAGGGGTCTGCGGAGCTTAATGCCAGTGGGAGAATCAGTTCCGCTAGATGATTGATGTAAACTCGCGTGCGAGAAGGAATCCACAGTCTCAGAAAGCTCGGTGCGTAGTAGCTTGACCGGAAGTCGTCCACTTTTCTATTCTAGTCGATCTGGTATGGATGCGCATTTCTAGATACTGTCCTGAAAATGGAACAAACATTCGACGATTTCAGTTAGACTCCTTTGAGATCGGAACCCAAACCGTATGGGCCTCGGACGAGACCAATGTCCACGAGTAGATTCGTGGCTCGACGATTGAGTTGGAAAGAGAGGATTTTTGCCCGTGCGCGATTACTCTGATATAAGCGCCATCTCCTGCAAGGTTACTTTAATGCTCGAAGCCGGGCTGCATCTACGCTTATTACGTGAGCATCTCGGCCTCACCATGCGTGATGTCGAAACTGCAAGCGCGCGCATTGCGGAGAGGCACGGCAATGGTGAATTCGCTGTCAGCCCCAGTCGTCTCTCCGATATTGAGACGAAGGGCCTCATTCCTAGCATTTTTCGGCTTTACGCTCTCGCCGTAATTTACCGTCGCGACCTGCGGGAGGTGTTGTCGTGGTATGGCGTTGACCTCAATACCGCCATGGCGGACGTGAACCTGAACCTCCCGCCAAAATCGCATCGCTGCGAGATCCTACAGAGTGCTTCCGCAGTACAGATGCCGACTCGGCTAGATCCCGCATTTGACCCGCGCCGGACCTGCAACCTAGGGCGCATGATAGAAAAGTGGGGACTAGTTCCACTGACATACTTAGCGCAATTCGCCAGCGATCATTACACTTATGGCTACATCGGCAGTGAAGATTTCACCATGTATCCAATCCTTCCGCCCGGTACTTTTCTGCAGGTGGATGAGTCCAGGGACGAGGTTGTCTACGGGATGTGGCGATCTGAATATGAGCGTCCGATTTACTTCGTGGAAACACGGCAAGGCTACACCTGTTGCTGGTGCACGATGAGTGGCGAAAACATCGTCCTACAACCGCATTCCTTATCCCCGGCACCGGTGCGGATCTTGAGTCATCCTCAGGATGCGGAGGTGATCGGTCAGGTGGTTGGCATCGCACTCAAATTGGGGGACTGGCGTCCATTGGAATCCCTAGCCGATGCGAAGCCAGACTCGAAAGAGCCTCAAGCATTGAACTGAGGTGCCGCGCAGATCCGCCGCCCGGATCTGACGGCACCAAGACGCGAAGATGACTACGCAGATGCTCCAGATACTCATAGGGCTTCATTTGCGACGCCTGGCTCGACACCATGATGTCGTTGTGCAGCTCCCCGATTGGGGTATTTAGTACCTGTAGGAACAATAACCGATGTGCTTCCGCAAGCGCGTTCTGTGCCGCCCGTTCCCCGTAAACCCTGCTAAGACCCCAATGCGAGTATCGCTCTGTCCTAGCCTTCCGTAGGCCAGAAATGTACTCCAGCCTCGCAAGAATTCCCGAGACTGCCGGTAGGGTAGTCCCCACAAAATCGTCAAGCGCCGACATCAGAATCATTCTGTGTGTTTTCATAGTCCGGACCCATTTTGGGCAAAGAAACATCACGTATCATGGGCAACTTTCGGCCGATACTTGCTCCTACCATACTGCTTGATCTCGTAACTCGCGCGCGCCTGCGAAATCCGTTCCACTTTCAGAACAAGAAGTTCCCGGGGCGTTAAAGACAGGCTAGGGTGATGCAAAGCTAGGTCTAGAATCAATATTTTAGGGACCTGAAGAAGCAGTCGATGAACCGTGTGTTCGCTTTATATTTGCCCTCAAGGTGCTAGAGTGCTGTGTGCCTCAGTTTTCCAGGTGCTCACGATCGGAAGGGATCAACGCGAGGGATTTTTGTCTTAACACGGAACGCCGGTGGAATTGTTCCGTACTTTACAGCCACCGGTGGTTGCAAACCACACCAATTTTACTATACATGAACCCGAACTTCGGCCTCCACGGCCATAGTTTCATCTTCAGAACACCGAACACGATTCAAATGTTTCTCCATCCGGTCGCTTATTCCCCTAGCCTTCACTCGCAGAGGGCTAACCATGAAAAAACTGCTCCATGCTTTAGCGATTCTCGCAACTCTCACAATCACGATGTCAGCGCACAACCGCATCTGGGCTGATGGCCCTGACCCTTGGCCTAAGTCCGCAACCTCCCTACCTCATATTAGCCACTGATTCTTTGACTGACCGCCGAAAGCTGCGCCATGCTTCCGGCGGTCGGTCAACCACGAACAGTCTCTGTTGTCCAGGACTCATGCGGGATCGCCGGATGACGACCTCCTTCCCAGGTCCCAGGCCTTGGCATACTTCCAGGAGACGTAAGCGGCATGGTAGAGGTGCAACAGCAGTCCCTCGCCGCCGTCGAGGAAGCCAAGGCGGAAAAGGTAGTTATAGACGAATGCTGCCAGTGGACGCACGACAATGTTAATCACGTTGAACCGGACTCTTCCTGTCGCCACCATCATCTCCGCCGCCAGCGACGAGTAGCGATTCATGTGGTCAATGTACTCGGAGAGCGTGGGGTAGGAGTGGTGGAGGAGGGCGCCAACTTTCACGACGGCGGTTCGGCGATTCGTATGGGCGTCTTCGTGGACCGCACGATTCTCGTCGAATCGAGCGCTACCTCGCGGAAATAGGCGGAGCTTTTGATCGGGGAAGTATCCGCCGTGCTCGATCCAGCGGCCGAGAAAATAGTTCTTGCGAGCAATCCAAAAAGCTTGCGGAAGCGGCCTAAGGTCGGTACGGAGGTTCTCATATTCAACGTCTAACGCGGGCGCGATATTCCACTCGAAAGGACTGCGATGGTCATCGGCGGCCGAACGGTTGATGTGAGCGGCTAAATCAGCACTTACCTCCTCATCCGCGTCCAAGCTCAGAATCCAATCCCCCGTCGCCTTCTCAATCGCCGAGTTCTTCTGCGCGGCGTAGCCCTTCCATTCCTCGACGAAGACCTTCGCGCCGTGCGATCGCGCGATCTCAACGGTGCGGTCAGTTGAGCCGGAGTCAACGACGATGATCTCCCCTTTGCCGTCGCCGACCAGGGGCTTCACACTCTCCAGCGTGCGGCCGATGTTGGCTTCTTCGTTGTAGGTGATGACGACGACCGACAGAGTCACGGCTGGAAGGATACATTGCTGGCGCAAGAAACCGGAAGAGAGGCTGGTGCGCCAGGGATACTTGTCCTAAGAGGGAAGTGGTGACGATAGGGATGCTTCGGCTTCTCTGGCCTCCCGCAGGCGAGAGGCCGGCTCCGCTCAGCATGACAACTTCGCCCGGAGTGACGACGATTACACCGCTACCTCAGCCGTCGCCAATTGCTGGGCCTCGTTGCGGAGTCCTTCAAACAATATCGTGCTCAAGTAGCGTTCGCCAAAATCTGGCAAAACAACCACAACCAGCTTCCCTGCATTTCCTGGACGCTTGGCCACTTCCACGGCAGCGTGGGCCACCGCCCCGCCGGAAATCCCGACTAGCAGGCCCTCTTCACGGGGCAGGCGTCGGGCCATAGCGACGGAATCTTCAGTCGAGGCCTGGATGACTTCATCGATCAGATCCACCCGCAAGATTTCAGGGATAAAGCCTGGGCCGATGCCCTGTATCTTGTGCGGGCTGGGCTGCCCGCCAGAGAGCACAGGGCTGTCCTTCGGTTCGACCGCAATCACTTTGAAGGCCGGCTTCTTCGGCCGAATAAACTCGGTCACGCCCGTCAAAGTTCCGCCAGTTCCGGCACCGCAAACCAATATATCGATCTTGCCGTCGGTGTCGTGCCAGATTTCTGGTCCGGTGGTCTCGCGATGGATCTTGGGATTCGCCGGGTTAGAGAACTGCTGCAGGATGACACCACCTGGCGTGCTGGCGAGAATCTCTTGTGCCTTGGCCATAGCGCCTTTCATTCCTTTGGGTCCGGGGGTCAGCACGATTTCCGCCCCCAGTGCCATGAGGAGAACACGGCGTTCCATGCTCATGCTGTCGGGCATGGTGAGTATGAGGCGGTACCCCTTGACGGCGGCAGTGAAGGCCAGGCCGATCCCAGTGTTGCCGCTGGTGGGCTCGATCAGAACGGTTTTTCCCGGATGTATCTTTCCCGCCCGTTCGGCTTCGACGATCATGCTGACGCCGATGCGGTCTTTCACGCTGCCACAGGGATTACCGCTCTCGAGCTTTGCTGCGACCTTTCCATGGCAGCCGGCTGTGACTTTGTTTAGATAGACCAGCGGCGTGTGGCCGATGAGTTCCGTGACGTCCTTGGCGATCTTCAAGTAATCATCTCCAGCCCAAGCAGTTTGACCTCAACGATGCGCGCGTGCCAACAATAGCAGCACTTATCCAGAATGCGAACTTCTTTACATCTGGCCAGATTGCGGCGTCGGGGGCACCTGCTGTTGTGGCTGCTCTGGCGGCACCTGGGGCTGCAGGTCCTGACGCGGTGCGACATAGGGCACATTCGGCATGTGGGTCACCTGGCCGCGCTCGGCGTCGGCAACCTGAATTCCGGCATGGTCCAACAGCGTGCCGGTGGCCCGGTCCAGCTCCACTCGCGATTTCTCGTAAGCGGCCATGGCGGAAACCAGATTGGACTCATTCGTGGTCAAGGCAGACTGATTCTGCAAAACCAAAGTCGGGGTGGAAACGCCGGCCTGCAGTTTTTTCTGCTCAGAATCCAGCGACTGCCGGGCGAATTCAACCGCGGCCCGAGCGGCTTCAACTGCTGCCCGGTTCTGCCGCAAAGTAAATTGAGCGTTGCGCACCTCGATGCGCACCTGATTTTCAATCTGCTGCCGCCGTACCTGCGCCTGATGATATTCCAATTCAGCGCGTACCTGGTTGCCTTGCGCCGCCCGGTTGCGCAGCGGAATGTTGAGGGTCAGCCCGACACCTTTATCTGGCGCCGCGGAATTGACCAAATCGTTGAGCGTCCCCCCGTAACCGACCGGCGAGATACTGCCGGCAATATGACAGCCAAACCTGGTTTGCGGCGGCGGCGGACAAATGTTCGCGGGATTTTGCGTTCCACCCAAACCCGAGCCTCCGTAATAGGCGAACAGGTCGAGTGTCGGCAGCATGGCATTCCGGACAGCTTTGATATTGATCTCCCGACTGTTCAAGTCAATACGCGACTCAGCTAATTCGGCACGGTGACTCAAAGCGTCGTTGATCATGTCTTGTATGGGAACGATCGGCTCCTGCTGAGGCACTTGCATGGTAGAGGTCGGGACCACTGCGGCTTCCCCAAGCGCAGGATCCTCCAGGTTACGGCTGAGAGCGTTTTTTATGAGCAACTGTTGCAGCTCAAGGTTGGTTTGGGCGAGGATGACGGCCTGCTGATCGGTTGCAACGGTGCTCTCCGCGCTCACCACCTGGATGGGTGGCAAGGTTCCGAATTTCACCTGTTTTTTGTCATCGTCCAATGTTTTCTGAGCGAAAGCCAGCGCTTCCTGTTGCACCCTCACGTTTTCATACGCGTAGACCAGGTCCCAGTAAATATTTTCGATCTGATCGACCGTGGTAATGACTTGCAAGCGGAAGGCGACATCCGAGATCTCGCGATTGTTCTTGGCGATGCGGATGAAGCGCGTGTTGGGCAGGAAGCCGAAGCCTTGCAGCAGAGTCTGAGTGACTCTGGCCTGGAAATTGGCGCTCAAGTTCGGGCTTAGAGAAGCGAACGGCGAGCTGCTGGTGAGGCGACTGTTATTGAATCCTACCGCGAGATTCGTGCCCCAGTGGAATCCTTGCAAATAAGAGAAATCCGCTGTGCCGGTGTTTTGGGCCGTCGATGGGACCGCGAAGGAACTACTGGACAAGATGTTGTTGTGGTCAATTTGCAGGGTGCTGCTGAGAACGGGATCGAAGCTGGTGATAGGGGCGCCGATGCCCAGCGTAGAGCTCACTAATCCGTTTGTGCCTGTGCCGGCCCCTGCCGACCCGGCGGTAGTACCACCGGGGCCAGAGCCAACGGGTCCGGAGCCGACGGTCCCGCTGAGTCCACCCGTGCCCCCACCCGGCGTGTTTTGTACGACGCCGGCGTTCACTCCCAAGATTGAATCTCCAGCCTTGGCGCGCAGAATATCGGTGTCGGCGATGTTCAGGTTGTAGCGCGCCAACATGATGTCGAGATTGTTTTCCAGCGCCAGCGCGACTGCGTCATCGATCGAGAGCATGATCTTGCCATCGTGGAATAACTGATCAACGCGTGGCGTGTTGTTCAGATTCGGCGGCGCGACGGGTTGCGGTGCGTAAGGCGCGCTGACGTTGGGGAATGCGGAACGCGGCTTGGAATAATCCTTGAGACCGAACTGACCGGGGGTCTGCACCTGCAGTTGCCCCGGTTGAGGCGCCTGCGGTAGTGGAGCTGATGGCACAGACTGCGACTGTTGTGCCCAAACGCTGGCCAACAATATCACCGTCAACACAACCCCCGCAATCAGGCGGGCGGTAGATTTCGAACGAGCGAAAGGCATGACTTATCTCCTTGGATCGAGGCTGAAAAAAATGACGAGGCTGCTCTGATCTCGGATTTAGTGCTCCCGCAAAATGGGCGGAATCCATCTCAATACTAGCGGTCGCGAGGCCGAGTTTGATCTCGGGGAATTGTAAAGAAGTGTTTGCGCGAGATGGGGCAAACTTAGTAAGGGTTTTTGCTATTCGGATGGCGATGTTGAACAGCCGAGGAATCTGCTAGGTCGTACGAAAGCAGATTCTCTCGGCTAACGCTGCGCCACAGCTTATCGTTGGGGCGTTTGCGGCGTTGTTTGTGGCGGAGCCTCGGGCGGCTCGGTCGGTGGCGGCGGTGTCACTGGCTGAGTTTCCTGCCGGGGCGCAACGAAAGGCACACTGGGCATATGCGTGACTTCTCCGCGCTCGGCGTCCGCAATTTGGATTCCGCTGTGGTCTAGCAAAGATCCTGTGGCGCGATCCAGTTCAACCCGCGATTTCTCGTAGGCGGCCATTGCTGAAACCAGAGTGGATTCAGCCTGGGCCAAGGTGGTTTGGTTTTGCAGAACGAGAGTGGTGGTGGAAGCGCCCAGGGCGTACTTCTTCTGTTCCGCGTCCAAGGACTGATGCCCAAGCTCAACGGCGGCCCGAGCGGCCTCCACGCTGGCGCGGTTCTGCTGCACCGCGAATTGCGCGTTGCGCACCTCAATGCGAATCTGGTTCTCAATCTGCTGCAACCTCATCTGCGCCTGACGGTATTCCAATTCGGAGCGAATCTGGGTTGCCTGGGCGACGCGGTTGCGAATGGGGATGCTTACGCTCAAACCGACGCCTTTGTCAGGAGAACTGGAATTTACGAGTTGATTTAGCGCATTACTGTAGCTGACTGGACCACCGTTACGAAATGGGGGGGCCGCTGACGCCGTCGAGAAGCACTGATTGATAAAAGGGCTCTGCCCCGGCGCACAGATGGGAAGAGCGACATTTCCTCCAATTCCAGAGCCTCCGTAGTAAGCGTAGAGGTCAAGGCTCGGAAACAGTGAGTTGCGGACTGCTTTGTTGCTGATCTCGGTATTGGTCAAATTGATGCGCGCTTCCGCCAACTCGGCGCGATGGCCGAGCGCGTCGTTGACCAGGTCTTCGGTGGGGACAATCGCCTCCTGCGGCGGAAGCTGCATGCTGGAAGTCGGGACTACCTCGGCATCAGCCAGTCTCGGGTCCACCAGAGTACGGCTGAGCGCGTTTTTCATCAGCAACTGCTGCAACTCAAGATTAGTTTGAGCCAGGGTCAAGGCCTGCTGGTCAGTGGCGACGGTACTCTGAGCACGCACGACTTCGATAGGCGCCAATGTACCGATGTCCACTTGCTTCCTGGTATCGGAGAGAGTTTTCTGTGCGAAGGCCAACGACTCCTGTTGCACCCGCACATTCTCGTAGGCAAACACCAAATCCCAGTAAATATTCTCGATCTGGTCGACGGTGGTGATGACTTGCAGGCGGAAAGCGACATCAGTGATTTCACGGTTATTCTTGGCAATCCTGATATAGCGTTCGTTGGGCGCGAAACCGAAGCCCTGCAGCAGGTGTTGGGTAAGCCTGAACTGAAACCCGGACGTTAGAACCGGGCTGTAAGTGGTCGTTGGATTGTCGGTTGTGATGTGACTATTGTTGAATCCCACCGACAGGTTGGTCCCGGTTTTGAAGCCTTGCAGGTAACTGAAGTTTGCCGTTCCTGTATTCTGATTCGCAATCGGCAGCGGGTTGAAAATGCTGGTCGATTGAGCGAAAGCCCGGTCCATTTGCAGCGTGGCGGTGAGGATAGGATCGTAGCTGGTAATCTGCGGACCACTGCCTAGCGTGGAGATAACCAGGCCGCCAGTACCGGTGCCCGCGCCACCCGCTCCAGCGCTGGTGCCGCCGGTTCCTGAGCCTACTGTCCCGCTGAGACCGCCGGTGCCTCCCCCTGGCGTGCCTTGTACCAGGCCGCTATTGACGCCCAGAAAGTTGGCTCCGGCTTTGGTGCGCATGATATCTGTGTCCGCAATATTTAAGTTATAACGGGCGATGGCGATATCCAGATTGTTCTCCAGCGTCAGAGCGACGGCATCGTCCATCGAAAGCATGAGTTTGCCGTTTTGCAGCAACTGCTCGATGCGCGGCGTATTGCGCAGGTCGGGTGGTGCGACGTGCTGCGACAGATACGGCCCAATCGGATTGGGAAAGTGCGAGCGTGGTTTGGCATAATCCTTTAAGACGAAATGCTGCGGCTCCGGTGCCTGAGGCGGCACGGCAGGCGCGGATTGAGACGAATCTTGCGTCCAGCCGATGATGGACAACATACACGCGATCATAACGGCAACGATCCACCGCGCGGCGGACTTCAAACCAGGCAAACGCATTCGTTTATCTCCATGGATGAAAGCTGCTGTTGAAGATGGCAGAGCTTCTCTATCAACCGTTGTTACGCAAAATCGGAAGCCGGGGTTTCATTTTTCGCAGTTCCCGGACTAAAGAAGCTGCTTTCACCCAGGTTCCTGCGGGAAATAAAATAGTATATCTGACAGAACATCCTCGCCTTGAACTCGTGAGAATACTCCCCGGTGGTTGCAGGTTCCGTAAAAGGCCTTGGATGAGCACCTCCTTCGGGAAGACTCCAAAGAATTGTCATGCGCAATATCAAACTGGTTCTGGCTTACGACGGCACGGATTTTTCAGGCTGGCAGGTGCAGCCCTCCGCGACCACCATCCAAGGCACACTGGCCTGGGCTATTGGACGAGTGACAGGAGAAAAGGTCTTGCCCCAGGGCTCAGGACGAACCGACGCCGGCGTCCATGCTCTGGGCCAAGTGGCCACATTTGGGCTGGAATCGTCGATCCCGGCGGAGAACTTGGGGAAAGCGCTCAATGATATTCTGCCGGCTTCGATTCGGGTGCTGGAAGCCATCGAAGCCTCCGCCCAATTTCATGCTCGCAAATCAGCGCGTGCCAAGACCTATCGCTATCGCATGTATCGCGGTGCGATTTGTCCACCCTTTTTGGCCCGCTACGTGTGGCACCATCCTTATCCGCTGAACGAAGACGCGATGAAGCAGGCCGCAGCGGTGCTCGTGGGAGAACACGATTTCACTTCGTTTGCGGCGGTGGATCCGGAGCGCGGAGAAGAAGAAGCTTCGAATGTACGAGAGGTCTTCTGCTCGAGTTGGAAGCGGGATGGCGAGGAATTGATCTTTACGATCCGCGGCGGCGGATTTCTACACCATATGGTGAGGAACCTGGTGGGAACCTTCGTGCTGGTGGGCAAGGGCACATTACGGCCTTTGGATATGACGAGAATCTTGGCGGCTCGCAATCGTTCAGCGGCGGGAGCCACTGCGCCGGCAAATGGACTGTATTTGGTCGGCGTCGAGTACTGAATCCTCGTGTGGCGCGCGTACCGTCGGCCGCGTAGACTTTCCTAGAACTATGACTACCGATCTTCAAATCGCACAACGTCGATTTGCGTCCGTAAATCCTGCGACCGGCGAGACTCTGCGTGAATTCGAGTGCACCTCGGAACCCGAAGTGCAGGCGGCTGTTGCCAGGGCCCACGCAGCGCAGCCGGCCTGGAGCGGGGTCGGGGCAAGCCGTCGCACTGCCATCCTGCGTGAATTCCAGCACCATCTGCATGAGCAGAAATCCGACATTGCTCGACTGATCACGCGAGAGGCTGGCAAGCCCTATGTCGAAGCTCTGCTTACGGAGATCGTGGTCGTTCTCGACGCCGCCCGCTTCTGCATCGAAAATGCCTATCGGTTTCTGCGCCAGGAGCGGATTCCACACGGCAACCTCGCGATGAAGACTAAGAAGGGCAGCATCGTCCGCGAACCTTACGGCGTGATTGGAATCATCTCACCCTGGAATTATCCCTTTTCGATTCCCGCTACTGAGAGCATGTCTGCGCTGATAACCGGAAATGCTGTCGTGCTGAAGCCCTCGGAACTCACCTCGCTCGTGGCACTGGAACTCGAGTCGTTACTGCATACGGCCGGCGTGCCGAGGGATGTGTTTCAAGTTGTCTTGGGCGATGGGGCAACCGGCGCTGCTTTGATCAATTCTGGAGTCGACAAGTTGGTTTTCACCGGAAGCGTACCGACTGGCAGGAGCATCGCACAGGGCGCGGCGGCGCGGTTGCTTCCGGTGACTCTGGAGTTGGGCGGGAAAGATCCTATGCTGGTGCTGAGCGACGCAGACATCGAGGTGGCGTCGAGTGGCGCGGCGTGGGGTGCGTTTGTGAACGCCGGACAGGCGTGTCTCTCGGTTGAGCGCTGCTATGTTCATCGCAGTCTGTACGAGCCGTTCCTGCAAGATTGCGTGCGCAAAACGAAGCAACTTCGCGTGGGCAACGGTATGCATTCGGAGACTGAAGTCGGACCCTTGATCCACGAACGTCAACTCCGCAATGTGGAACTGCACGTGGAAGACGCCCGGTCCCGTGGCGCGCGAGTTCTGACCGGTGGTGTTCGACTTTCTCAACTGGGCCCGAATTTTTATGCGCCGACGGTGCTGGCTGACGTCACCCATGAAATGCGCATCATGCGCGAGGAAACGTTTGGGCCTGTTCTCCCGGTCATGCCGTTTGATAGTGATGACGAGGCCCTCCGGCTGGCCAATGACTCCGAGTATGGTTTGGCGGCCAGCGTGTGGACTCGGGATCGCGCCCGAGGAGAAGCGCTTGCCAGCCGTATCCAGGCCGGGACCGTGATGGTGAACGACACAGTTTCGTGCTTCGGCATCAGTGAGGCTCCCCATGGCGGAGTGAAAGCCAGCGGCTTGGGACGCACGCATGGGCGGTTTGGCCTGGAAGAAATGGTGCGAATCAAGTATGTGGATTCCGATCGCTTGCCCTCCGTGAAGAAAGTCTGGTGGTACGGGTACGGGGAAACATTCACCCGGCAGATGGAGGGTTTTCTCGATTTGCAGTTTGCGGGTGCGCTGGGCCGACGATTGCAGGGAGGGCTAAGGGCGGCAGGTGTCCTTCTGGGGAAAGGGAAGATTCAACGTTGAAATGCGACAGTGGATTCTTTTGGGTAAAATGAGATCTGATCTGACACTGGCGGACCCTCCGCCACAGCGACGAGGATAGCTCCTTTGGCCACAACACAAAC
>JABCYV010000009.1 GCA_013290025.1 Acidobacteriota bacterium | reverse complement strand
TGAATTTTGATCCTCCAATCACACCTAGAATCCCGCCGACAATCTCCTTTAGGATGTGCAACGGATTTGCGACCAGCACGGTTCCGATGGCGGCGCCACCGATGATGACCAGCTCGGCGGGTTGCATCAGTACTTTAAGGTTGCCGTGCTCCATGAGGTAGCCGGCCACTACCGCGCCGAAGACGACGACGATGCCGATGATTGCAAACATTGTTCAGCTCTTTGGAACGGCCTTCGTTTCCCGCAGAGGCAGCCAGGACACAGCTGGCCGATTTCTCCTCCAGCGAGCGCTGGGCCCGCTCCAGTAGCGACTCCATCGTGTCCCCCGTTTGGGCGGCTGAGTAGCCCAGGGAAATAGTTGCCGAAAGCTCATCACGCCACCATTGCAGCCCTGCGCAACCGACAACTTTCCGCATCCGCGCTCCCGCCTCCTCCATTCCAGCGACGCCACAATCCATTAAAATTGCCAGGAATTGGTCGTCCGTCCAGCGGCCGAGAAAATCGCTGGGACGCAGCCCGCTTCTCATGGTCTCGGAAACTACACGCAGGATGCCATCAGTGTGACTCTCATTGGACATACTTTAGCGATCCTTGGAAGTCATCCGCGGTGAACCGTGCTCATCGCCGTTTGGGTAATATCATCGGCAATTACCTGCACTAACTGTTGCAAGGATTTCCCCGCTTGCTGTGAGGGGAGCTGTAGGGTTCTCGTAGAGACCGTGAAAGCACAGAGCAGATTCAGTTCCTCGGAGCGACGGAGGCGGTCATAAATACGTTTCTGCATGATTTCCGCGCCCTGCTCACCGGTAGAGGCCACGATTACGAACGACTCGCCCTGGCTGGTATCTCCCAGCGCCGGCAAAATGATGTCCTTGTCGGCCTGAATGCAAGGGCGCAGGATCGGCAGGCAACTCTGCCGAATCTCTTTCCAGTTGCCCGCCGCGGCTGTCAGCCGGGGCCTAAGGACGATCGTCACCACAGACACCGCATCGCGCAGGCAGCCGTGATCGGTAATGAAGGGGAGAAGAAGCTTGCTTAGGGAAAACAGTGGCAAGGCAAACGTAAACAGACTCCCGTGGCCGGGTTGGCTCTCCACCCAGATTCGTCCACCATGGAGTCGCACCAATTCCTTCGCGATATACAGTCCCAGGCCCAGGCCTTTGCGGCTGTCATCAATGGAATTCGGGTCCTGATACAGGCGTTCAAAGATCAGCGCTTTCGCCTCTGGTGTAATACCGCGGCCAGTATCAGCCACTGAGATATAGACGAAATCCGGGTCCGCGTCGGCCAGGCAGGCTTTCACCATGACCGACCCGTCGGGCGCAGTGAACTTGATGGCATTCTCGATGAGATTGGTGAGCACTTGGAAGATTCGATCGGAGTCCGCCAGCACCAGAGGGATCCTGGCGTCTACGGCCATCTCCAGGCCAATCTGTTTTTCCCGTGCGACTGCTCGCAGCATCGCGACTGCATCACGAATGACATCGCCGACCACGATGCAGCGGGGTTCGATGGTGATTTTCCCGGACTCCGCTCGCGTGGCTTCCAGCAGATCTCCGATCATGCCGCGAAGCTGGTTCACACTTCGCAAGACGGTGCCGAGATGCTCGCGTTGTTCGGGAGCGACTGGGCCCGCCAACTCATCGAGCAGAATAGTGACAAACTGGTGGATGCAAGTCAGCGGAGTGCGCAGCTCATGTGAAACATGGGATAGAAATTCATCTTTGAACCGCAATTGCTGTTTGCGGCTGATGTCGAGAGAAGTCAGCAAGCCCTGGCGCTCAATGGCGTAGCGCATAGCGCGCGCCAGTTGCTTGCTGTCAAAACTCCCTTTCACCAGGTAATCCTGGACGCCCTGATGGACGGCTTTGACCGCCAGTTCCTCATCATCCTGTCCCGACAGGACTACTACCGGAACGCCAGGCGCCCGGCTCAACACACTGCGGAAAGTTGCGGCTCCGTGACTGTCGGGAAGGTTGAGGTCCAGCAGTACCATGGACGGTACCTCGACCGCCATGGACTCCAGGCCGGTGGAGAGACGATCCACACAAGATACGGAGACGTCGGAGTTGGCTTCCACCAGGCGCAAGCGAACCAGGTCAGCGTCTCCAGGGTTATCCTCGATCAGCAAAACATGGGGGCTGTGATTGGTCATTGTTCCTCCTCGCGTGGCATACGCGCGCTACAAAACCAGAACTCTCCAATGGATGTAACGGCCAAGATGAAGTCCTGCAGGTTGCCGGGCTTGTTGACATAGCTGTTCGCCCCCAATTCGTAACTGTGGACAATGTCGTCCCTGGCTTCGGAGCTGCTGAAGATCACGATGGGAGTCATTCGCAGAAGCGGGTCGGCTTTGATCTCGGCCAGCACGGCACGGCCGTCTTTTCCTGGTAAGTTGAGGTCTAGTACCACTAGATCGGGAAGAGACTCGCCAGAGTACTTTCCCTGGCGATGAAGAAATGCGATCGCCTCCACCCCGTCGAGCACGGCATGAACGTTGGTGAGACAGCGGTTGCGCGCCAGCACGTCGCCGATCAAATCGGTGTTCGCTGGATTGTCATCAACCAATAACACTTCAGTGATTCTCCTCATTATTTGGTTTTTCCCTGGTTCCTTGGCCGTTTGCGGGTAAAGTAAATTTGAAGGTGCAGCCACGATCGGGCTGAGCTGCGACCCAGATCCTTCCGCCGTGCCGTTCGATGATTTTTTTGCAGATCGCTAACCCGATTCCGTTGCCGGAATATTCGGTGTGGGTATGCAAGCTCTGCGTTCCCAACAACTGTGGCCTGAGAGGGTGGCGAATACAGTCCGAACGTGGTCGTTTCACCAGCACTCTCGCGATAAGTGTCACCTTGAAATGTGAAGGCATCGCCGGCGCCCCGGTCCCAGTCTGTACGGAACCCAGCCTGGCCCATTCGCCAACCGTCGAACTTCCTGCCTTCCAGATGAAACTCGGGTCGGCGGGCGAAGCCCATCCCATACACCCGATAGTTGAAGCCCCGTTCGCTCCCGCTTCCATAGCGGGCGGTAGTGGTACCCTCGTCAGCATTACCGCCGCCCAACGACACAATCGATCCGTGAGTATCTTTGGCGCTCCTGGTGATGATATTGATGACGCCGTCGACGGCATTCGCTCCCCAGATGGTGCCGCCAGGCCCCCGGATTACTTCGATGCGCTCAATATCCTCGAGCGGAGTGGCCTGCACCTGCCAATAGATACCCGCGAAGAGGGGGGTATAAACGCTCCGTCCGTCGATCAGGACCAGCAATTTACTGGCTAACGTCACTCCAAACCCGCGAATGCCCACCGACCAGTGATCGGAGTCCACCCGAGCCACCTCAACCCCAGGCGCCAACCGCAGCGCTTCCGGCAAGCTCGTGACACCAGACCGCCGAATGTCCTCCTGAGTGATAACGTAGACTGCAGCCGGCGTCCGCCAAACCTGTTCCGGCTCTTTCGAGGCTGTCGTCACTTCGACATCACCGAGTTGTTCGAGGCTCAGTCGCCTGAGGTTTTCAGTTTTTTGGCCGTTTGGGACCGTGTCCGCCCAGCCCTTCAGGGATGTAACGTAAAACGTACACGCCAATAAAACTGCGACTCCGAGGAAAGCGAAGGCGCACCTGGCGAGTAAGGCAAGTGAATCCAGCCGTCTGCCCAGATGCGGATCACATTGGCCGGCCATTCGGCGTAGTTCTCTCATAGTAAGGTCGTTAGCGACACGAGTGACCAGAGGACGAAATGACCAGAACATACGCATGCCTATTTAGAATCGGCGGCAATCGGCAGGGCCATTAGCCTCCAGACGGTGGTTGGCCTGCCCAAAGGACACCGCACGGCCTGCTGCGGGCTGACATAAGGCCTTGTACCTTGGGCGGAACTGAAGTAATTCGTGCACCCTGCTTCGCTCACCCTGGAACCCATCTCGGATCAGACCAAAGTAAAGAAGAGATCGACGGCAGCCGAAGGAGTCTATGGAATCCCAAGCTCGTTCTGAAAAGGGTGCGGTGAGAAGTTATGACTACGTTGGCCGCTATGGAGGCGAGGAGTTCTTGATCGTCCTCGAAGAATGCGCAGCCGCGGATCTTAATGCCACTGCGGAAAGGGTCCGACACCACATCGCGGAATGCCCGGTGGACATGGGCACAGTCCGGGTTTCGGTGACGATCAGCCTGGGGTTGGTTTGTGCGATTGCGGACGGGCCTGACTCACTGGTTCCCGAAGAGTTGGTGCGTGCCGCCGATTCGGCCCTTTACTGCGCCAAAGCCAATGGCCGGAATCGCGCGGAGGTCGCTCCGGTCGTATGTCGCGCCGGTAGGGGTGGTACCTAAGTCTGGCACCGTTAATGCCAAGTGCACGGACTTGTCAAAGCATGGCACGTTGGTGGGCTAGTTCTGGCACAGAAGTGCTATTCCCACGAATGCGAAGAGGATTTAGTTTGGTGGGCGAGCAGTTCTGGGGGAGGGCTGCCCGGGCGTCCAATGACTCGAAAGAGTCGGGACGCCTGTTAAATTTTTGGGCGTAATTTCAGGTTACCAGTTGTTCGAAAAGGCGCGCATCAGCGCTGATATTTTCCCGTCCACTCAGCTTTGCCGAGAATGTGACCCTGCATGGCCTGCTCGACTTCCTGCTTACTGGTTGCAGGCTTTAGATCAAGTTTGCGATCCAGCGCATAGAGTTTGAAAAAGTAGCGATGAGGCTTGCCGGGAGGCGGGCAGGGTCCGTTGTACCCGATCTTGTGAAAGTCGTTGCGGCCCTGGCGAGCGCCGTCGGGCAACTCATCGATCTTGCTTACACCTTCAGGAAGATTTTTGGTCGCCGGTTGTAGATCGAATAGGACCCAGTGAGTCCAGCTGCCGGCAGGAGCGTCGGGATCATCCGCGATGAGAGCGAAGCTTTGTGTACCGGCTGGCGGTTCAGTCCAGGAGAGTTCAGGCGAGACGTCGGCGCTGTCGCAGCTAAATTTCTTTGGGATGTCGCCGCCATTCTGAAAGCTCGTGCTAGAGATCGCGAATGCCATAGTGCGTGCTCCTTGTGATGCATTGAGCCAGACGGATTCAGCGGCGACCGCAATAGGCCCGCTTGTGAGCGCCACAAACCTCGGAGCGGCCAAGACCAGAACGGAGATCAACTTCACGAAGGTTGCTGGTGAGAATTGGTTTCGATGCACAATCCACTCCGACCAGCCGGAAAGGTCATTGCGTGGAGATGGTGAAATTTACGGTGATGCGGGCTTCAGTCTCGACTGCCTGGCCGGCCTGCAAATAGGGTTTAAAACGCCATTGCTTCACCGCTTCTCGGGCCGCAGCAGACAGAATCGTCGGACCGCTGACAACCCTCAGTTCCTGAATGTTGCCATCCCTGCCGATTAGAGCCTGCAGCACCACCGACCCCTGTACTTTCATTTGCTTGGCTAGCAGCGGATAGGTCGGATCAACTGGCCGCGATACCACTTGCGCAGTCCCTGGTGAAAGATGCACTTGCGCTGTGGCGTTGTCCGCCACCGAGCCGGTGCTTTCGCTGGCCGCGCGGGAGGGAACGGCTGCGGCAGACGACGGGGCCGTCCGGGGCTGGAGGTCGACCTTCACGGAACTGTTGCCAGGCAGAATGGTTCGGTGCTCATCCCCGGCGACCACTTCAACTTCCAGCGGGGGGAGTACAGCACGATTGGTAATTACCGGGGCCAAAGTCGTTTCCGGGACTGGAACGGCAGCCGCGGCGCGCGCCTTCGCCTTCGATTGCGTTGCCGCACCCGGCCCACTTCGCGTGTGCGTGCCCGCTTGTGTCGTGTCGCCGTACGCAGTCTGGTCTGTCGGTTCTGGTTCCGTGGCACCTGCGGCCGTGGCAGGGAAGAAGAACTGCTCCCAGAACGCTCGATCTTTCAGGAAAACTGCAATCAAGGCGACCAGCAGAAGCGCCAGCGCGATCAGCATCTGACGGCGCTGTTTCTGCTCGAAACCCGCCTCAATTGGGAGGTCGCTGATTTCCGGTGGCGGGTTCTGCTGCAGTATGGGCATGATTCCAACCTCTTGCCCGGGGAGGATGGGCTCGCCGCCATAGTATGCCTAAAAATTTGAGCCGAAGCCAGTAAAACCAAATATTTTCCGCGCCCGGTACGAAAATGAGAGTACCAAAGTCACATCCCAACCGGATCCAGACGTTCCGAGTGAGTCTTAATTCAGCCGGAGACAAAAAAGCGCCCAGCTCGCTGCCCGGGCGCTATGAATGCGCGACCTGTCCACCTCCTCTCAGGCCGATTTCTTTATCTCGACCGGGAACTCGATAACTTGCCCGCGAAGTTCCGTGGGAATCCATTTCACTCTCTTCTGAAATCGAGACGGAATATAGAACTCAATCACCTTGGCCATAACCATCCTCCGATCCACAGCAGCTCGCCCATCGTCATCTAAAGCATCACCGCGATAGGCGTCTGCTTCAATTACCTATTTAGATGCGGGTTGCAGGATAAACGGGCCAAGACCGGTTCGCAGTCAACCACGGCCTCCAAGTAGCTGACTGAACGCCAGTTCCTGCTTTCAAGTCTTCCTACATTGGTGGTAACTTTTCTGCACCCCAGACATCGCATGTGAAGGGTGGAGGGGCACACAACTGTCTGAAGTCCGTGGAGAACAGAGAATGGAGTCACGAATCAACGAACGTAAATTCAAACGAATCAATCGGCGTGAATTGCTAAAACTTGCTCCGGTCGTGGCGCTGGGCGCGTTTGCCCTCCCAAAATTACAAGCGCCCCTGCTGAAAGCCGGCCTGGGATTCAGCGATTGGGCATCAGCGTTACTTTTCCGCAAGGGGCTCTTAGCGCCAACCTACGCCGACTCTGAAGTGGCACCCATCGAAAAGTTTTATGTAAATGACTACGACGTCGATGATCCCGGGGTGGATTTTGATAAGTGGACGCTCACCGTTAGCGGATCCGTACAAAAACCAGGGGACTATACGCTGGCGCAAATCCAGGCTCTGCCGAAAATCCGGCACAATACGCGACACGTTTGTGTGGAAGGTTGGGATGTGATCGGAAGCTTTGGCGGCGCGCGACTTTCTGATTTCCTGCGAGTGATTGGAGCTGACACTACCTCTCGCGTTGTCTACTTTGAATGCGCCGACGATTACTACGAGTCGCTCGACATGGCCACGGCGCTGCATCCCCAGACTTTGCTTTGCTACGAGATGTATCACCAGCCGCTGACTCGGGAGCATGGTGCGCCTCTGCGGCTGCAGATTCCCACCAAAGTTGGTTACAAACAAGCCAAGTATCTGACCGATCTGAAAGTGACCAACGTGCTGCAGAAGGTCGGTTATTGGGAAGACCAGGGCTATTCGGAGTTCTACGGACTGTAACGAAATTTGGAGACGCGAAGCATGCCTGAAGCAGTGATTGAAATCGAATCCGCGAAGTCGGATGAGACCACGCCCGCAATCTATGAGCATCCCTGGCCCGTGCGATTCTGCCACTGGTTGAACGCAGTCGCGCTGTTCGTGATGGTGGGGAGCGGGCTGCAGATTTTTCGCGCCTTTCCCAGCTTCGGCGCCAAAGTCCCGCAGAAAAACTTGCTGGATTGGCCAAAATCATTGGCTATAGGCGGATGGCTAGGAGGCGCGTTGCAATGGCACCTGACTTTCATGTGGATCTACATCGGCACCGGGCTCTTCTATCTCGGTTATCAAATATTCAGTGGAAACTACCGGCAGATTCTTTTCACGACGCGTGATGTTCCCGGCGTCTGGCCGATGGTACGGCACTATTTCTTCTTGGGCCCCAAGCCGCCGTCGCGGGAAGCTTACAACCCGCTGCAGAAGCAGGCCTACACCTCCGCGATCATCCTCGGCATCTTGTCGGTGCTGACCGGGCTCGTCATCTGGAAGCCAGTTCAGTTTTCGTGGCTGGCGTGGCTCATGGGCGGATTTCATATGGCTCGGCTGTGGCATTTTCTCGTTATGTGGGCCATTTTGCTTTTTATCTTCGGACACCTGGTGATGGTTGTCCTGCACGGTTGGAATAATTTCGTGTCGATGCTGACCGGTTGGAAGAAGAATCCTGACTACACTCCCCGCTGACTGCCTTTGCGGCTGATCGAGGTTATTTTGCAATGGCGATGCTGGAAGGAGCCAGTTCGGTGGATCGACTCGCCCCCAAAGTGGATGCGCACGAGGAAAGCCTGATCCGGCGCATTCAGAATGGCGAGCAGGAATTATTTTACGAACTGGTCAAGCCTCACGAGCGCCGGGTCTACACGGCAGCGTTCGCGATTTTGCGCAATCCAGCAGACGCGGAGGAGGTGGCGCAGGAAGCCATGCTTAAGGCATTCACGCACCTTAAGCAATTCCGGGCGGAGGCGCGCTTCAGCACCTGGCTGATTCAGATTGCAGTCAACGAAGCCCGCATGCGCTTGAGGAAGGACCATTCGGAGGTCATGGAACCAATCGGCGAACGTCAGGACGATGAGGGCACCTACACTCCCCGCGAATTTGCGGACTGGCGCGAGCTTCCCTCCGAGGCTCTGGAGAGAAGCGAGATACGTCAACTTCTGCTGGAAGCGCTGGCCTCGCTGAAGAGCAAATATCGCGAGGTCTTCGTCTTGCGGGACATACACCATCTGAGCATCGAAGAGGTGGCCGCGATCCTCGAAATTTCGCGAGCGTCGGTCAAGACCAGATTGCTGCGGGCCCGCTTGATGTTGCGGGACTTTCTCGCTCCAAGGGTGGCCGCGGGGTGGTTCGGACGAGAGCCTTTTCAGAAGGGAAATAAGCCATGGTAATCAGTTGCGAGCAGGTATGGCAGGAGATTTCCAATTATTTGGAAAACGAAGTCGATCCCTCCCTTCGCGCTTCAATTGAAGAACACGTTCGGGGATGTAAACGTTGCACCGCGGTCCTTGACGGCACTCGAAACATTATCCAGTTGTACGGCGACGATCGGCTTTTCCAAGTTCCCATGGGCTACGGTTGGCGCCTGCGGCGAAGGCTTGCTGACTACATGCCAGGTCGTAGAGGCACCGCCTACGGATGGTTGATCGCAGTCGCCGCCCTGGGTTTGTTCACCGCAACTCTCGGCCTGGCCAGGTCCGCCGCGTCCGCGCCACCCACAGCGCGGTCAGAGCATGCGCAACCTGGGAAGGGAATTCCCTCAGGTTTGACGGTGCTGGTCGCGGGACATGGAAAGCTTTTCCATATCGCGGGCTGTACATTTATTCATGAGAAAGATGGACCAGTCCGTTCCATGACAGCGGGGGAAGCGATCAAGGAAGGTTACACACCCTGTACGCGTTGTCTTGGCGAATACCTAAGCCGCCTGGCGAATCTTTTAAGGAAACAGGCTTGGGCTGTTCTGTTGTTGTGAATCTTTGTGGAAACTTGCTCTCGCCAACGCCTCGCGGCCTGCAACTGGCGCCATAGCCGCAAGGGCGGGCGATCACCGCATGCCGTAGCGATGACCACGCTGCCCCGCGCTGCTTAGCGGGCGGCCGAGCCGGTTTTCACCCATTTCTCTGCTTCTGCTGATTTCGCCCACTCGCCCGCCACCTGCCTGGTGGTGACGTTGAGGCGGTTCCAGACGTTGGTCATGGCGATCCAGAGGATCAGGGCCGCCAGCGCCGGCTCGCCATAAGGCCGGGTGGCCTCCTCCCAGATCTCGTCCGAAACCGGATTCGCCCGGTCGCTCAGCCTGGTGACGGCCTCGGCGAGCGCCAGTGCGGCGCGCTCGGCGTCGCTGAAATACGGCGTCTCCCGCCAGGCCGCCACTGCGAAGAGACGCTCGTTTGTGTCCTCGGCCTTTTTAAAGCGAAATGCCATATCAACGCAGACGCTGCAGCCATTGATCTGGCTTGCGCGCAGGTGGACAAGTGCGAGCGTCCGCGACGGCACGCCGGCCTGTTCCGCGGACTTCCCAAGGGCTTGCAGCGCCTGCATGGCGCCGGGAACGATCATTGCTGGGTTTTTCATTCGTGCTTGCATGATTATTCTCCTTCTGGACTCTTCCGGTATATTTGCTGAAACGATGTCGAACATCAGGTTGCGATGTTGACGGTGACTTCAGCCGATTTCCTTCGTCAATACTGTGACGAACAGCAGCGAATAAATGTGACTAAGGAAGGAAAGAATGGTGAATAAATATCAAATTGCTCAGGTCAACATTGGTCGAATCAAGGCTCCGCTCGATCATCCCACGATGGCCGGGTTCATGGGGCGGCTGGACGAAATCAACGCCCTTGCCGATAACAGCCCAGGATTCGTATGGCGTCTCCAAACGGGCGAAGGGAACGCAACGTACTTTCGGCCATACGATCATGACGATCGCATACTCTTGAATATGTCGGTCTGGGAAACGGTGGAAGCGCTCAGAGACTATGTCTATCGCACGGCGCATGCCGAACTACTCCGGCAACGGCAGGAGTGGTTCGAGAAGTTTGCCGGCGTGTTCGTTGTGCTATGGTGGGTGCCGGCCGGTCACATCCCCGGCATTGACGAAGCTAAGAAGCGCATTGCTCATCTGGAACAGCGTGGTCCAAGCGAGTTTGCTTTTACGTTCAAAACCATCTTTCAGCCCGACGAGAAATTCCAGGCAGAAATCGACTGGTCATCGTTCTTGCCGTGTCCTGCTGTTTAGACGCGTTCCGCTTCTTCGATTTGCGACCTTGTCACATTCGCTAGATTTCGTTCGTCACTACTATGACGGAACGCGGTGGGGAAATGTGACTGTGGTGGAACACAAATGGTTGGCGGAACGATTCGAGGAGAACCGGAGTCACCTGCGAGCGGTGGCGTATCGGATGCTCGGCTCGGTCAGCGAGGCAGACGACGCCGTCCAGGAAGCCTGGCTAAAACTCAGCCGGTCTGACGCCAGCGGAATCGAGAATCTCGGGGGATGGCTGACGACGGTTGTCGCACGCGTGTGCCTCGATATGTTGCGCTCCCGTACGTCGCGGCGCGAGGAGTCCCTGGGAGAAGGCCTTTCCGAGCTGGTCGCGAACAGCGAGCGCACAGACCCCGAACATGAAGTCCTTCTGGCCGACTCAGTCGGCCTCGCCTTGCTCGTCGTACTCGACAGGCTGACGCCTGCTGAACGGCTCGCGTTCGTGCTGCACGACATGTTCGCCGTATCCTTCGAGGAAATCGCTACTATTGTGCCGTTCTCCGACCGCGGCAAGACAGCTGGCCAGCCGCGCACGCCGCCGAGTGCAAGGAGGGGCGACGGCTGCCAAAGCCGGTCTCACCCAACAACGACAAATCGTCGATGCTTTCCTCACGGCCTTACGCGGCCGCGACTTCGAGGGCTTGGTCGCGCTGCTCGACCCAGATGTCGTGGTTCGAGTGGACGAAGCCGCGGCGCGTCCAGAAGCACTGAGAGAGATCCGGGGTGCACGGAACTGGGCCAAGGGAGCGATCGCCTTCTCACACCTTGCCCGTTCTGTGCAACCGATGCTGGTCGACGGCGATGTGGCACTCGTGTGGGCTCCGCGTGGACGGCTGTTGAGGGTGCGGCGTTTCACGATCACGCGCGGGAAGATTGTGGAGGTCGACGTGATCGCCGACCCAGCGCGCCTAAGTGATCTCGACCTGGCGGTTCTCAACGACTGAGCGGACTACTTGGAAGTAATGCGCCTGCCGCAGTACATCGGATGCGTCTGATCCGGTCCGGCGGCAGGGAAGTGGAAGCTCAAGTCTGACCGATTGCAATCGAGGCTGAAGGGAGCTTCACGGGCAGCGAGTGGCTGCAGCCAGGCTCGAATGCCATGCGGAGTCAGAAAACGAAAAACAGGTAGCGGCTTAGTTCTTCTTCGCGTCGTCCTTGCTCATGTCGTCGTGCTTGATGTCGTCATGCTTCATATCATCGTGCTTGATCTCGTCTTTTTTCATTTTGTCTTTCTTGGTCTTCTTCGCCTTCTTGTCGTTCTTCATGTCATCTTTCTTCATATCATCGTGCTTCATGTTGTCCTGTTTCATGTCGTCGTGCTTCATCTCGTCTTGCTTTGCGTTACCGCTGGACTGGGCAAACGCCGCCATTGAAGCTGCCAGGACACACATCACCATCAGCCGGCCAACTAGTCTCTTCATAAAGTCTCCTGTTTAAGATTGAATTGCGCCGCACACTCCGGACGCACAAGTGAGATGTATCAGCACAAGGAAAGTTACGACACCGCCGGGAAACAGGCTGGGGGAAACTCGAGTTGGTATCTCAGGGGCTAAAGCCCTTGCTGATTTCGGAGCACTTAATCGCAGCGCTTAAAGCACTGCGCTATCCAAATCGGAGTTTTTTGCCGTCTGACGGAAAAGCACGTCAGCAGGCCAGTTGGTCGCGGTTGAGTTTCAATCCGTTCAGATTGCCGAGAACGGTCACCGCAATCGATTCGGTGCGGAAAAACTCGTTAGCCAACTCTTTCAGCTCTTCCACCGTAACGCTCTCGATCTTCTCCAGCAGTTCATCCATGGTGAAAAAGCGGTCGAAATACATTTCCTGCCGAGCGAGGTTGGACATGCGCGCGGTAGAAGATTCCAGCGATAGCATTAAGCTTCCCTTCAACTGGTCCTTGGAGCGACGCAACTCCTCCGCCGGAACTTCGTTCACTTTGAGTTTTTTGAACTCGGAAACGACGGACTGCACCACTTTGCCAGCCGACTCGCGTGAAGTCCCCGCATAAACTGAGAGACAGCCCGTATCGCGGTAGGGATTGAGATCGCTATAGATGGCATAGGCCAGACCCTGTCGCTCGCGAATGTTCTGGAAGAGGCGCGAACTCATTCCACCGCCCAGTAGCGTATTCAAAATATATGACGCATGCCGTCTCTCGTGTGCAATCGGATGCGAGGGGACGCCCACGCAAATCTGCACCTGCTCCAGCGCTTTTTTGTTGCGCATGATGATGCGCGGAGCAGTTTTTGGGTGCGGGCTGTGAAAGCCGTTCTTCATCGGCTTCATGTGCTCAAAGTGCTTGGCGACCAGTTCGGCGAACTGCGCATGCTTCAGATTGCCGGCGGCGCAAACGATCAGGTTCCCGGGGGCGAAGCGCTGTTTGTAAAAATCCAGTACCGGGTCGCGCTCAAACTTCCTCACCGTTTCCTTGGTGCCAAGGATGGGTTGGCCCAGGGCATGGTCCTTCCAAAAATTTTGGGTGAAGATTTCGTGGACGAGGTAGTCCGGGCTGTCTTCGTCCATCTTAATTTCTTCCAGGATCACACCGCGTTCACGGCCAATGTCCGCGGCATCGAACACCGGATTCAGCACCAGATCGCTGAGGACCTCCATCGCGATCGGCAAATGCTCGTCCAGAACCTTCACGTTAAAGCAGATGCATTCCTTCGCGGTGAAGGCATCCATGTTGCCGCCGATGGAGTCGATCTGACGCGCAATGTCTTCGGCGGAGCGATGCTTCGTTCCCTTGAAAACCATGTGCTCGATGAAATGGGAGATTCCGTTCCATTGCAAATCCTCGTCCCGCGATCCGGTCTTGATCCAGATCCCGATGGAAACCGAACGAATGTGCTGCATCTCCTCGGTCAGGATGGTCAAGCCGTTGGGCAGAACCTCGCGATGGATGTTGCGGACTTCTTTCACCATGTGGTTTTCCGAACTCGGTTCGTCAGAACAATCCGAAGCCGAGGCCTTTAAGTATTGTTACACATGCGGAAGACCCGTGCGAACGATAGTAAGTATATTTGAATCAAATGTTTAGCTATAATTCATGCTACTGCTCCCAGCCTGAACTCCTCTGGTTGAGGAATCCTCTACAATCGACAGGGAGCGAAATTGTCGGTCCGAATCATGGCAGAAGCGACACATAAGACACTCTTGGGTCTTGGGATTCAGGAGCTGGCTTCGCTGGTGGAGGAATGGAGCCAGCCCCAGTTCCGAGCGCATCAGCTTTTCCAGGGCGTCTATGGGCAAAGGGTTGAGTCCGCTGAACAGATTTCAACTTTGCCGAAAGACTTTCGCCGGAGTCTGGCCGAGAGAGGGTTTTCTGTTGGCCTACCTAAAATCGAAAAGAAATTCGTCTCCACGGACGGTGCGATCCGTTACTTAGTGGCCTTTGCCGATGGCCAGAGTGTGGAAACCGTCTGGATGCCAGAAGGAGATGGCGGCGAGACTGGCGACGGCAGCGACGCCGGCGATCAGCCAGCAGGACCGTCGAGCCGAAGCTGGGATCGCGCCACAATTTGCTTATCCAGCCAAGTAGGTTGCGCGGTGGATTGCCAGTTCTGCCTGACTGCGATGCTGGGAATGCAGCGGAATCTGACGGCGGGAGAGATTGTCGGGCAGGTCTGTGCCGTTCTCAACGATCATCGCGTATCTCCGCCTCAGGCTCGGGTGAATCTGGTCTTCATGGGGATGGGAGAGCCGTTCCTGAACTATGAAAATTTCATAAAAGCTGTCCGCTTGCTCGCGGAAGGCGTTGGCATTCCAGAATCGCGCATGACGGTGTCGACGGCGGGCATTGTGCCACGCATCTATGATCTCGGCGCTGAGGCCGTGCGTCCCAAGCTGGCAATTTCTCTAAATGCCTCCAACGATGAGCTCCGTACGCGGCTGATGCCGATAAACCGCAAATGGAACCTCGAGAAGTTGATGGCTGCGGCACGCGATTTTCCGGCGCGCAGTCGCGAGCGCCTGACGTTCGAATATGTCCTGCTGGATGAAGTGAACGATTCGGGGCAGAATGCCCGCGAACTAGTCGAACTGATTCGTGGTGTTCGTGCCAAAGTTAATCTGATTGCGTTCAACCCTGGTCCGGGGATTAGCTTTCAGACTCCGGCGCAGGATAAAGTCGAGCAATTCCAAAACATTCTGATCACCGCTGGAGTGCCCACTTTCATCCGCCGTCCGCGAGGACGCGACATTTACGCCGCCTGTGGCCAACTGAAGCGAACTGTGGAGATAGATAGCTCTGTAAGTTAGCGAGCGTAGAGTAGCGAGGAGCGCGCTGCTTCACGGAGTAGGAGGCAGCGTGAGAGTCGCCGTGGCCCGTAATTCACCACTGGGGGGCCCGGACCTGCTTTTCTCTAGCCCTGAAGGGAGACCAGCAGCCGTAGTCATAGGAGCTGCGGGTAGTTCGATGCGGAAGGTTGCTCCTCCTTCCGGCCGATTCTGACACATGATTTTTCCACTGTGCTCCTGAATAATTCCATAACAGGCGCTCAGACCCAATCCTGTCCCCTGACCAACCGGCTTGGTGGTGTAAAAGGGATCGAATACGCGGTCAGGCTCCTGTGCTCCCGGACCGTCGTCAGAAAACTCCAGCACCACCGCCTCGTCCAGTCGTCGTGTACGCACGGTCAGAACCCCGCCAGTCTCCTTCATGGCGTGGAGGGCATTGTTGGTGATATGCAGGCAGACCTGTAGCAACTGATTGGAGTCGCCCAGGATCTGGGGCAGATCGCTTGCCAGGTCGGTATGCACCTGGACTCCACGAGCGCGCAGTTGCGGTTGCGACAGTTTCACCGCAGTCTGGGCCAGCGAATTGATGTCGAGCAATGATTTTTCGCTTGAGACTTGCTTGGCGAAACTGAGCAAGCTGGCAATAAGAGATTTCGTACGCCGGACCTGGTTGCCAATTTTTTCCGCCAATTGACGCTGTTCCCCATCCAGAGTGGTCGCGGTCAGCAGTTCGGAGTAGCCGAGCATGGCCGTCAGTGGATTATTCAGTTCGTGGGCCGCGCCGCCTACAAGCTGCCCCAGCGACGCCAGCTTTTCAGATTGCACCAATTGCGCCTGCAGACGTCTAAGATTCTCAAATGATTCCCGAGAAGCATTCAAAAGCCCGAGGAGCTCACGGTCGAGCAAGTGCTGTTTCAGAAACACCATTGACCCCATTAACAACATGCTGCCAAGGGTGACCACCAGACGAAAATTACGTACCGCGGCCGGCGCCAGGTGGTCAAAGACCGACCACGCCGCGAATAGAGGCAGCGAAAAGATCGCGACCATTCCCAAGCGAGCTACCCATACGCCGTGACTGCTTCCGCGTGGCGATACTTGCTGACGCGGGGAAAGATGGTGTGCCAGGATCCCGATCCCGGTGACCCACGCCATGGAGGCAACTAGAGGAATATCGTAAAGGCTGCCCGTGTAATAAATGTTTCTTTCGATGGCCCAATTCGCCAGGTAGGAGCTCAAAGCGTAGGCCAGACTGGCCCCAAACCACTGCGCGTAAACAGTTCGCCACGGGCCGTGGCTGCGCCACCACACCAATGCCAGTCCGATCAGAAACACGATTTTCTCCGCCAAGTACAGGGCGTTCAGATTGTGGGCGTAGGCGGCCTCATTGAAATGCGCATATTGCCAGGGCACCACTGCGAAGAGATAAAGGTAAAGCCACCAGACCAGTAGCAGCGCGAAATCGAGCGACCCGAGTCGAGTGGTGCGCTCGTCCTGCTGCAGGTGTGGTTGCAGCGCTAAAGCAGCCATCATCGGAACAATGTGAAGAACTAGAACAGCGTCGCCCACGAAGGGATTGGGAACGTCCTGCCGCAAGAAAATTTCAAAGTAGTTCCACAGCAATTGGTAGGTCAGCCAGAACGCTACTCCCAGCGTCATTAACGACCAGAACAGGCGGGTTCGTCCGCGACTAGAGAGTACGTTGGGCAGAAGCGCGAGAATACCGGAAAGAAGAAGGATGCACTGGGTGACGTCGCTTATGCAGGTAAGGCCGAAATTCGGGCGGAGAAGGATGGACGCCGCGGCCTGGGCAACGGCCAAGCCGGTGACCGCTAGAATCCATACTTTTGAGCGCCGAGACATAGACGTCCGTCGGCCAATTCTAGACACCAAAGCCGGCAAAGAAACGTTACTTCCGTAATCCTGGCTGCGCGTGACGGGATCGGCTCCTGCCGCGCTGGTTGCGCAAGTCCTTGCAGTCCAAATGCCTAGGTCAATTTCCTTGCTCTTCGCCGAGCCGGGAAATAGTATCCTTGGGTTCTACACCTCTTTGGTCGTACTTGATTGTCACTCCGAGCGCTTCGACATCGGTTCTTGTGGAGATTGCGGGCCCCCACCGGCCCCGGCGAAATACGCCGCACTGAACGGTGGTTGGCCACCGCCCGGGTTTTTCTTGCCATTTCTGCCCTGATAGCCATCTGGATGGATCCGGGCGAAGTCCGTTATTCCATGTGGGCATACGGATTGATGGCCTTCTATCTTTCGCAGGGCGTCATCATCATGCTGCTGTTGCGGCGCCGCGAACAGTCGACCGCATCCTTCCGCATGCTGGTTCACGCCGCCGACGTGATTTGGCCAGCGGTGATTTCAGTGTTTGCGACCGGCCAGGCCAATCCCTTCTTTCTCTTCTTCGTTTTCGTTCTTGCGGCTGCGGCGTACCGCTGGGGTCTGTGGGAGACGGTCGGGACGGCCGCCTCCGCCGTGGTGCTACTTTGGGTCGAGAGCTTCGCCTTCCAGATGGGTCTGTTGGATTGGGTAGGCCGCTTGCTTTCGCGCTACCACTTGCCGCCGCTGCGGCTCGATGTGTCCGATTTCGAACCCAAACGTCTTTTCATGCGCTCGATCTATCTTCTGGTTATGGGCCTTCTGCTCGGATACCTCGCCGAGCAACAAAAGCAACTCCGGGCAGAAAAAGCCGTGATTGCCCGGATTCTAGGGAAAGCGCGAGTGGATGCCGGTCTTACCGGAACCTTGCAGGAAATCGTAGCGGAGTTGCTACGGATGTACGGTGCTGGAAAGGCCGTACTAGCCTCGCAGGAAGCCTACAACCAGCGGGTTTTTGTTGGCGAGATGCTTTCGCAAAACAACACGACCTCGACTTTCCGCTGGTTGGATAGTGTGGCCTCCGATCGTGAAGCTTATCTTTACGAATCTCCGGCTGAGACCTGCTACGTCTGGCGTAGCGACGGGGACAAAACCCCGCACTTTGAGTTGTTGGGGCTGGATCCAGAAGGGAACAGACACCGGAATTCTGCCCCTGAGTTTCTTGATCGATTGGGGCAGCGGCATGAATTCCGCAATCTAATAACGGTTTCCTTCAACTTTGGACGCGAGTGGTGGGGCCGCGTCTTCTTGCTGGACCCTTCTTTGACCGGCGAGATTGAGGAAGAGCTCCGTTTCCTGCAGGAATTAGTCCGCCAGGTGGGGCCGGCGGTCTACAACGTATATCTGCTGCGCCGTTTGCGTCTGCGTGCAGGAGCGGTGGAACGGGCACGCTTTGCCCGTGAACTGCACGATGGCGCCGTTCAGTCACTCATCGCGGTGGAGATGCAAGTGGATGTACTGCGCCGCCAATCGGGCAAGTCAGAGACCGGGTCCGAAGCAGTCACATCAGAACTGGGAAGGATCCAGGGCCTGCTGCGCGAGGAGGTTCTGAAACTACGCGAACTCATGCAACAAATGAAGTCGCTGGATGTAGACTCCAGAAGACTCATCGGATTTCTAGCCGATACGGTTGAAAGATTCCAGCGGGAAACCGGCATTTCGGCGCGATTCCTTACGGACCTGGACCAACTCGACATGCCGCAGCCAGTTTGCCGGGAGCTAGCTCGGATCGTGCAGGAAGGCCTCGTCAACGTCCGTAAGCATAGCCGAGCGCACCAGGTACTGGTCCGATTGGGTGCGAGCAATGATAAGTGGAGCCTGGTGATTGAAGACGATGGCCGTGGGTTTCCGTTCGCTGGTCGCCTTACCCACCTCCAGCTGGATGCCGTGGGAAGGGGACCGCTGGTGATTAAGGAACGAGTTCGCTTGATTGAAGGCGAACTCACGGTAGAATCAATACCCGATCGGGGTTCGCGGCTCGAAATCAACGTCCCGCAAAAGCGGGAAGCGAATCATGGATAACAGAAGATCGCAGCCCATTCGCATCGTCATCGCGGACGATCACCCTATCTTCCGCGACGGATTGCGCCGTCTTTTGGAGGCGGAGTCCGACCTGAAAGTAATAGGCGAAGCTTGCGACGGCGCCGAAGCTGTCAAACTCGCCCAACAGCTCAAGCCTGACATTCTCCTGCTGGATCTGGCCATGCCACGCCAGCCCGGCCTGGAGGCGCTGCGCGAGTTGAGCACCAGTTCCGGCTCCAATTCGATGCGCGTCATCCTACTTACCGCGGCGGCCGAAAAAAAACAGATTGTGGAAGCATTGCAGCTCGGCGCCCGTGGCGTGGTGTTGAAGGATTCGGCCACCCAACTGCTCTTGAAGAGCATTCATACAGTCATGGCGGGAGAGTATTGGGTCGGACGCGAAAGCGTCTCTAACCTGGTGCAATATCTCCGAACCCTGGTGCAGTCCTCAGGAGAAGATGCTCGGCAGAAGAAATTTGGCTTGACCCCGCGTGAATTGGAGATCGTATCGGCAGTGGTTGCCGGATATTCCAATAAGGAAATCGCCAGCTACTTCAAAATCAGCGAAGACACGGTAAAACACCATCTGAGCAATATTTTTGACAAGCTCGGTGTTTCCACCCGTCTCGAACTGGCGTTGTTTGCCGTCAATCAGGCTTTGCCTTTGAAAACAATAGCCTAATTAAGGTAATAGCACTTTCGTGCTATTGATGCCACCTCTAGGCCATTGGCAAGGCGTCAGCAGGACAACTACGATACCTCTAAGATCCTTAGACTACAAACGAGTAGTGCGTCAAATTCGGTTAGCGCCTAAGGCGCTAAGGAGGGGCCTCGTGGCAAGATTTTTGCGGCAACTTTGGACAGACGAGCAAGGTCAGGACATCGCGGAGTATGCGGTGATGCTGGCTGTGATTCTCGTGATCGTAGTGGGCACGATCCGCTTAATCGGATCTAACGCCAACAACGTATTTTCGTCGGTCGGCAGCTCGATTCAGTAGATTACATATCTAGTGTGAGTGACGCGTTTCCTCGGCGCGTCGCGTTCCCTCCAGCACTGTAATCATTTCTCTGCTCTCTGCCTGTTCTTCCATTTCTCCCGGCAGATCCGCATGGACGAAAGCCCTGCTCAAGCGCCGTCCTCGACTTCACTTCGCTGGCTCGGTAAGTGCAGCTTTTTCAGGGCTGGGGGCCGGCAAGCGTGTCAGGAAGGGAAAGAAAGGCGTCACCTCAAAAGGCAGCTTTTCACTGGCTGAAACCAGCGCGACGGGCTTCGTCTTCAACAACTCGATTCGGCTGGTCCAAGGATCCAGCTTGATCCGCCCTCCCAGAGGTAAGGCGGCAATCTGATCGGTCCGCTTAGTGTCCAGCTGAGGAGCAGCGGTGAGCAAAGCTGACATCCGCACCGACTGACTATAGGCCAGGCCGTTACCCATGTGCGGCCGGATCAGGCTCTTGAGCTGCGGAGCATTCGCTTGAAGCGCCTTGAGGAACAGTCCGGCGTTGGACAGTTTGTCTTTGTATGGCGAGTGGCCGAGCAAGTCAAGCGCCTTCTGATCCGCGGCAGCCTCTTCCGCCGGGGTGTGAGTGAAATCTAGCTGCTCGAATGCCTGCACGTCGGGGAAGAACATTCGATCATAAAACGCCATCTTTGTGTCCCCGCCATGGCCCAACACGATATGACCGAGTTCATGGGCCATTACCATTGCCAATGAAGCTTCGTCGGGGAGCACGTCGAGCAGACCGCGGCTGACTACAATGGTGTGCCCAATGGTGAAAGATTCCAGCGGTGAAGTAAGCAGAACGCGGGTGCGCACGTCGGGCACAATCTCGAGATTGTTGGTGACGACCAGATTGTTGACAACCGTTTGTAGGACCTTGTCCACTTCGCCCTCGGGAGCGATCAAACCAATTTTCTGGAGCCGCTCGACTGCATTGTCTTCGGCTTGGCGCTCCCAGAGGCGCTGGCTTTCGACGGGGCTGGCGTCCTGTGCCGCGGTGCTCTGATCGCGCACCGTCTGCGGCGCCTCCACCAGGATCTGAGTAAACTCCTCGCTCTGACCTGGGTTCTTTAGGTCGTAACCCCACAGCCGGGTTTGCGCCTTGAAGTTGAGATTACTCGTGACCCCGGAATGCATACCGGTTTCTTCGCTGTAAACGTACGCTGGTAGCCACATCCCGGGACGGAGATTCAGGCGCCAACTATCAAAGTGCAGGTAGTAGCTGGAATGCGATGGAGATTGGTAGGTGCCATTGAAGCGGACGATGTTGAAGTCCTGATCTTCAACCCAAATTCTGCCAATGAAGCGTCCGTTGCCTGACCCTTTTCTGGGCTCCACGTCGAACACCAGACAGCGAATTTCTCCCAAAAACTCCCGCCGAGCGAACGTGATGTTGTAGTACTTACGCTGGAAGTCTTGATCCAGAATTGCCATTTGGGCAAAGCCAAGGGGCAAGAACCTCACGGAGTAAAGACTGGTGAACTTTGACAGGACCTTGTGGCCGAGTCCTGGCTCACCCATGAAAGAACGGTCCTTGGTTCCTTCCGTCATATCGAGACGGCCGAGGAAATACTGATCGCTCACCGGCACTACGCCGGCTTGGGCATTGCCCTTGAAATTTTGGATGTAGGTCTCGACCATGGGGTGCAGATGTCGCATCTCGGCGTTGAAGAAATGTTCGCGTTGCACCACCCGGTCGATAACCTGGTCGAAAGAAGCAGGGGCGGATGGCGTACCCGACTGCGTTGCAGCCCCTTGAGTCTGCGATGCACCGCTGGTGGAATTCGTGTCCTGGGCCAGTGCAAACAGCGATAAAGCGAGAACTGCCGGGAGAAATAGGAAAACAGAAAAGCGCATAGAAACCCCTTCGCGAAGACGATCTATTTTAGGTCAGTTGGAACACGATGTGAACCACGGCAGTGCAATCAGCGGGTTGACCACCCTGCGAAGCAGGCTTGAAGCGGATTTGTTCGGCGGCGCGAACCGCTGCCTCGTCCAGTCCGTGGCCGAGGCCCCGAACGACCCGCAGGATGCGTAGTTTTCCAGAAGACTCGAAGACTACCTCGAGTTGCACTTCACCTTCCACGTGAAGTTTTCTGGCTTCATCGGTGTAGACAGGAGTTGGTTTTGAAATGATTTCCGCGGGTATCAGTTTGGCGGCGGCCGGATCCGCAGGCTTAGGCCGGAGCTGCGCCGTCGAAGCGGGCTCGGCATCACCGAATCCACTCTGCCGCACCGTCCCCCGTGAGATGTTCGCCCGGCCACTGCCATCGCCGGTCGCTGCGCCATTGCCGAAACCGGTGCTGGCTACCACGCCACGGGTGCCGCGTTCGCCTCCGGTGCCGTTGCCGTAGCCTGGTCCGGATGGCAAGTCGAATGACCCTAATGCTGCGATTGTAACCGGTTTGCCGTGGCCGTCCCGCGCGGGCACACCATTAGGATCGCCGAAGCCCCCGGTCTGCACTTGCTGTGGCGCAGTCGCTATCGTGGGTGTAGCAGAACTGCCGGTCGAAAAGACGTTAGTTTTCACCAATTGGCGCGGAATCACCGGCGCGGCGGGCGCAACCGACGGAGTCTTGCTCGCGACCACCTGAATCTTTGGCGCCGTCAGCGGATCGTCCGCTCGTGCCTTGGTTTTGACCTCTGCCGGAACTCGCAGCGCATCCGGCGATGGGTCTGTCAGACGTGCCCGAGATGTCGGCTGGATTACCCGCACCGGAGCAGGCTCATGATTAACCGGCAACGGCGTATTCACTAGTTGGACGAAATGATAATCGTGGGTGGGAGGAACCCAAACCTCCGGGTGGAATACCCCCACCCACGCTAGGAGCCACACCGCCACGCTTTGGGTGCCTACGCTGAAAACAAACTCTTTCCAGGGGGGCCGCCTCTCGGGAAGCATGCCAAACAATGCGCTCTCGGGAGTTTGGGACATGAAGTAATCTATGCGATGCCTAATAATTCCCGCTGGCTGCTTTCTCGACCAAATACAAAGAGCGTTGGCCAAAACGCTGGCTGAACCCTTCTGACTACCTGAGATCGGCAAGATCTTTCGCAATGTATGAAAGCACGAATAAGACCACTTCCCAGAGGAAATAACAAAGGCAAGCAGGTTATTTCGCAATTACTTAGCTTTGTGTATAAAGATGTTACCAAAACCCATGTGACTGGTGGTAAAAATTTGCACAGTGATGGGTAGGGATGGGCCTGTTTCGGGAAATCTGATTCCTGACGTCGGATCGCGGGCTGCATCAGGTCTGGCCCCGCCAACCTCGGGTGTGAGCAGCCAAATCTTCGACGGTAGATGCGTATGCGGGGCACGATCGACTGCAGCAACGCCGCACAATTGTTCCCAAAGTGCGGACAGGAAAAATGATTCATGAAACGCTGGTCGTCACCAGCACGGCTTCCGTAGCCTCAGCAGACAACACAAAGGCAATTGACGGTCATTGGTGTTAGGGCTAGGATTTGGACAAATACATCTGTGCGGAGCGCGGCATGAGTGTGACTACACTGCGGAACGCTTTCTGCTGGATTCTGATCTTAATAGTTCCCGCCTCGATGTTTGCCGCCGACTCCGCGATGCTCTATGCGAGGGGTACGGCATGGCTTAATGGGAGCGGTGTGCCGAAGACCTCGGTGGTTTTTTCTGGCGATCTGGTGCAAACCAAGCCCGACTCCGTGGCCAACATCAATGCTGCGGGCTCCAGTGTGATCATACTCCCGGATTCTCTGGTCAAATTCGAAGGCGCGGCGGTTTCGATTGAACACGGTAGCGTCACAGTAGCCACCTCCAAGGGCATGACGACTCGCGCCGGGGACGTTACGGTCTCGCCCACCTCAAACGCCTTGACGGAATTTGATGTGAGCGACTTGAACGGAACAATTCAGATCGTAGCGCGCAAAGGTGACCTGAGTGTTAGCGACGGGAGCCAGACTTCCACCCTGGCCCAGGGCGAGCAAACCACGCGGGATGACTCCCAGTCTGACCAGGACAGGAAGAAGAAAAAACGGCGAGGAGGGGGTGCAGCCCCTCCCGCGGCGGGCGGCGGCATACTGGATTCGCCCGTCGCCATAGGAGTGGGAGCTGCCGCTGTCGGAGGATTGATAACTTGGGTTCTGCTGCAAGACGATGAGCCTGCCAGTCCATCGAAGCCCTAACTAAGCGTTTACTGGGATTTCTCAGATCTCATGCTCTTGATCTCCTTCCAGTGCGCCAACTGCTGATCGAGCACGCGACTCACATCCTTAAAGGTCTCTAGCTCGGCCGGAGTGGGGGCGGTGTCCGCGTTGTCGACAGCTTTCAACAGGTTGTTGAGTGCAACATTCAGCCGCGTCAGACTTCTCCCCTCCGGCGTGCTCAGGAAAGTCGAGCCCTCGGTTTTGCCTTCCAGTTCCGCGAGCTCCTGCGCGAGAGCAGCCATTGCTTCCGCAGACTTCCCGGTGTGACCTTTCTTGATGAGCTCCTCGCGCAGACTGCGTACCTGCTGTAGTGCTTCATAGTCAACATTCATGGATTGGACGATGTTCGACTCCAGTTCAAACTGCTGCCGCAGGCCATCGCTCGAGGTCTTTACCCGCGGATCCGTTTTGACGGTAAGTGGCTGAGAGTAACTCTTGCCGCCGACGGTAAGCCTCACGGTATATTCGCCTGGGAGAACCGCGGGGCCCAGCGGATACCGCGGAGTCTCATGGTAGATGGCTGAAATGGGATATTCATGCTCGACCGACTCCGGCGGCGGATAGTGTAGGTCCCAAACAAACCGGTGCATACCCGCAGCGGATGAAAGTGTTCGCGGCGGACGGATCCAATAGGTTGGGATGTTCAGCTCGTTCTCATTCAACGGTTCCGGCTTGTCCGTGCTCGAAAAACGACGAATCAATTTTCCAGATTCGTCAGCAATCTCCATCGTGACCTCTCCCGATGAGGCCGATTTCAAGGCGTAGTCAATAACTGCGCCGTCGGGAGGATTTTGTCCAGCCGGTTCCTCCGGCGGCAGTGGAGTATCAGTGTTGTTGCTGCGTCGCACACGATACGTCAACTGCGGCGCAAACAGATAAGCATCCGAATTGAAGGAACCGATCTGGCGCAGAGGCGTGATATCGTCGAGTATCCAGAACGAACGTCCATGCGTGCCCACGACGATGTCGTCCTGATGAATAACTAAGTCTCGAATCGAAGTAGCAGGAAGATTCAGCCGCAACGACTGCCAGTGATCGCCGTCGTCGAATGAGACGTAGACTGTGCGCTCGGTTCCGGCAAAGAGCAGGCCTTTGCGTTCGGGATCTTCACGAACTGTATTTACCGGCTCATTGGCAGGGATACCGTCGACAATTGCGCGCCAGGTTTTTCCGCTATCGTGAGTGCGATAAATGTAAGGATGCAGATCGTCCAAGCGGAAGCGATTTACTGCGGCATACGCCGTCTCCGCGTCGAAGTGGGAGGAGTCTATTTGGGCCAACTTGCTCCACGGCGTGAGTTCGGCCGGAGTTACATTCTGCCAATTCTTCCCGGCATCGCGGGTGACCCAGATCAGACCGTCATCTGTTCCCGCCCAAATCAGGCTCACGTCTTTAGGCGACGGCGCAATGGAATAGATCACGCCACGATGCTTCCCTTTGGCTTCGTCAGACTCGACAAATACGCCGAGGCTGGACGGCACGCCAGGGTCTTCACGCGTCAGATCGGGACTAACGATTTGCCAATTGATCCCGCTATCGGTCGTCTTGAATAAGACATTCGAACCCAGAAAAAGCACGTGCGGATCGACTGGCGAAAAAATCAACGGCGCAGTGCGATTGAAACGATATTGTCCCGTACGCAGAACCACCGGTGAGACATCCTGCGTCTGTCCCGTGAGTCGGTTGAATCGGGTAACTTTCCCTCCGAAAATAACGTTGGGGTCTAGCGGATCAGGCGCCACATAGCCATATTCCTCCACGCCGACTGGATACCAATCGCGAAACGTAATTTCACCGGCATCGCCACGGCTCGAAGTGCCAATGCTTCCGCTCTCCTGTTGACCGCCATATACCCAGTAAGGAAACTGGTTGTCCGTGATGACGTGGTAGAACTGCGCCGTTGGCTGGTTGTACCAGGAGCTCCAGGTCTGTCGGCCGTTCACACTGATCGTGACTCCCTGGTCGACCGCGAGCGCGATGATCTGCGGATTCTCTGGATTGACCCATACCGTGTGGTAGTCGTCGCCTCCCGGTGCCCCTTTTATCGCCGTAAAGTTGCGGCCGCCATCGGACGAGCGGTAAGTGGAGATGTTAGCGACGTAGATTGTGTCCTTGTCCTTTGGATCAACCCGGACGCACGCGAAGTCGTCACCTCTCCCCCAAATACGTTTGTCGGAGTTGATGCGCTCCCAACTCTCGCCGGCATCGTCAGAGCGATACAGACCACCCAGGCTCGGCGAATCCACCAGCGCGTAGACTCGGCGGGCATCGCTAAGCGCGACACCTAATCCGATGCGGCCCAAATGGTCAGACCACGTCGGAAGACCGTTGGTCAATTGCCGCCAGGTTGTGCCGCCGTCCACTGATTTGTAAAGGCCGCTTCCAGGCGCTTTGTAGGAATTGCCGGTGGTCCACGGTGGGCGGCGCGAGGCCCACATATCGGCATAAATGATTTGAGAATTCGAAGGGTCGAATGCGAGATCAATCGCGCCCGTATTTTCATCCCTGTACAAAACCTTCTCCCAGTTCGGGCCGCCATCGACCGAGCGGAATACTCCCCGTTCTGCGTTTCGGCCATAAGGATGGCCGACCACGGCGACGAAGAGGCGGTTAGGATCGTGTGGATCGACCAGGATGGCGCCGATCTGTTGTCCATCGCGCAAGCCGAGATGTTGCCAGGTGCGACCGCCGTCCGTTGACTTATAAATTCCATCTCCCGTGGACAGATCGGGGCGGCGCAAACCCTCGCCGCTGCCTACATAGATGATGTCCGGATTCGAGGGCGCGATCGCCAGCGCACCTACCGAACCGGAGGGCTGATCGTCGAAAATCGGGTTCCAGGTGCGACCGTAGTCGATGGTCTTCCACACTCCGCCATTATTCGGCGCCATGAAGAAAACGTTAGGCTGAGATGGTATTCCAGCGACGGCCACGCTGCGGCCGCCGCGAAAAGGACCGATCAATCGCCAACGCATGTCTTGATACAGCTTAGAGTCGACCACCTGGGTTTGAGCGAGGACGGTTAGAACCACAACGGACGATAGAATCCATGCCACGCTGCGAAGGTTAGAAGTCACGGTTTCTCCTCGAAGCAGGCAAGGATAAACCAAAAGGCCGGCGAATCGTTGGAGATGAAGGAGGGCACAGACGTACGGCTGTTCAGAGATGGTGTGCCAGACCAGAATTCAGGAGACAAGAATTTGGAAGGAATGAGCCGATACGCCGTAGTTAGAAGCGACTAAGGTGCGCCCTGCCTTACGCGATCGATTCCCCCATCGCCGTATCTTGTGATGGATTACCTCGTCGGATCGTAGCACCTTGCGGCTGAGCATCAGACCTTGAGGGGCCACTGACTTGAACTGGCCAAGGAATACTCACCGGCCTTTCCTCAGTCCCGCCTTCCGAAACACCAGCGCCAACAGGTGAGCCCACGTCCGAGATGACATATTCCGGATAGGCCGACATACCATGCTCGTACAAATCGAGACCGTAAAGCTCGCCTTCTTCCGATACCCGTAGCAGTCCTGTGGCATTGACCAGATGCATCACCGCCATGGCTACCGCGAATGTGCAGAGCGTAATTGTCAGACTTCCGATCGCTTGGGCAGCCAGCACTTGTGTGCCGCCGCCGTAGAACAGCCCCTTCAGCGGAACCGAGTTGTCCGGAGAAATCGGCCCGGTGGATCCGTACTTGCCGCAAGCGAATAGGCCCAAGGACAGAGTCCCCCAGATGCCCGCGATACCATGCACTGGAACCGCGCCAATGGGATCGTCAATGCGCAGCCACTCCAGTAATTCGATGCCGGCAACAACGATCACGCCTGCGACACCTCCCAACAAGAGCGATCCTGCCGGGCTGACCCAGTAACAGGGGCAAGTGATGGCGACCAAACCCGCCAGGAATCCATTTACGGTAAAGCCCATGTCCCACCTATTGGTCAAGATGTGGGCATAAATCATGGCGGTCAATCCCGCCGCGCAGGCTGCCAGCGTGGTGTTCGCCGCCACTCGACCGATACCTTCGAAATCCATCGCGGAGAGTGTGCTGCCAGGATTGAAGCCATACCACCCGAACCACAGAATCAGACCGCCGGTGGCCGCGATGGTCAAATCGTGCGGCATCATTGGGCCACCACCGTCGCGCTTGAATCTCCGACCCAGGCGCGGACCGAGCACGATGGCGCCAGCGAGCGCAATGAATCCGCCAATGGTATGCACCACCGTCGATCCCGCAAAATCGTGGAAGCCTACCCCCAGGGATGAAAGGAAGTGGCCGTCTGTGCCCATCAGGGCCAGGAAGCCATCTGGGCCCCAAGCCCAGTGACCAAGGATGGGATAAATGAAGCCCGAAACTGCGACGCTGTACAGCAGGTCACCCAGAAATCCAGTACGTCCGATCATTGCCCCGGACGTGATGGTCGAGCAGGTATCGGCGAAGGCAAACTGGAAGAGCCAGAAGGCCAAAAATGCCACCCCAGTGCTTTCATAAGTTGCAGGAGCTCCCTGCAGGAAGAACCAGTGATAACCGATGAAGCCATTGCCATGACTGAACATGAAAGAGAAGCCGAAGGCGTAGAAGAGAATTCCGCACAAACATGTGTCCGCGATGCACTCCATGAGCACGTTCACGGTCTCGCGCGAGCGGCAGAACCCAGCTTCCAGCATGGTGAAACCGACTTGCATGCCAAACACCAGGAATGCAGCCAGCAGCGTCCAGACGGTGTTGATGGGATTAACCACGCTCGCGGTTTTGACCTCCGAATCAGCGGCGTAAACGTGACCAAAGAACATCCCGGAGATGACGACGATGACGAGCAAGACCAAACCAACACCCACTGCTTTGCCGGCAAAAAGGAGCTTGCCGTATCGACGCCACTCCGGGTCGCGCAACCGGATCCTCAGCCGGGAAAGTTTCTCCGCTAGCGTTAATTTCTTTCCGGGTCGGGCAATTTCAGTCATACCGATGTCGTCCTCCAGTCGACTGGTGCGGGCGCGGCTCGGGCTGGCCCAGGGTAGCCTGGCTTGAGCCTAAGCCGGTGGCCCGCGTAGGAAGCCGCACTTCGCAGCTCGCAAGTGCACACTAACCCGGGGTATGGCGACAGTCCAATGCATAATTCTTCTCGCCCACATCACAAATACTTTTGAAAACTAAAATTTATGGGGAGGATAAAGCGGATTTATCAAGGCAGTCGCGACCTGCTCGATTGCCACGCTGGCTTGAGAGAGGAAGCTAATGTGGAGGCGCACGGAACTGGCTGGCAGGTTCGAATCCTGGAAACGTCAGGGGCGCTGGAGCCCGAGAGGATAATAAAAATGGGCCCCAGCGCACCTTGTCAACAGCTGCTATTAAGGTTTATTCAGTTCAATCAGGCCGACATGGCCCGGCGTTGTGCCCGGCTTTCGCGAATTGAGGCGACTCCTCTACGAATATTCAGCCACCCATTTTCCTGACAGAGGCGGAACAGGTCGTAAGAGTAGGGTATTTCGCCCGTGATGATTTCCTCCTTGCCTTGTTCATCAACCACGGAAAAGGCAAGCTGCACAGGCTCGTCAGGCGAGTTTTGTTTGGTAAAGTGAACTAGTTTTACGTTGAGAGTTTCTTGCTCTTGAGGCTGAACTGGCATTGTTTTCTCTCTATTCCCTAGTTGGGATTGATGTCCAGTCTAAAAAAGAAGTACGCCTTGTCAACGAACAATCGACACAATTCTTGTGGATTTTGTCATCACCGGTGACAATTTTCCTACGGACATCACCGTAAGGGCAGTAATCCAACCCCGCGTCGAGAAGGAAGCTGAACCCGGCGTGTGATTTATAAACCGCGCCTCAAGCGCTCAGTCACGGTAGCTTTTCAAGTCATACGAGCCGCTGGTCTTGCTGAAGGAAACATCCTCCTTGTTCTTAAAAGCACGATATGAAGCGCGCCTAACGAGTCCAAGGGCACCTGGAATGAGCTACAATTTCCACCGCGCCAACAAACGATGAGGAGGAACTTATGGCGACTGCTCTGAAGTTCGCGCAACCTGAAGAAAGAGTTAGCAACTTTGTTTCTCGCACCCACAAGATGCTCATCAACGGCAAGTGGGTGGAAGCATTGTCGGGTAAGACATTCCCGACCTATAACCCGGCCACCGGCGAAGTCCTCGCCCGGGTCGCTGAAGGTGACAAAGCAGACATCGACTTGGCCGTCAAAGCCGCTCGTGCTGCTTTCGAGACAGGGCCGTGGTCGAAGCTGACGGCCTCGGAGCGTGGCCGGCTTATCTGGAAGATCGCAGATTTGATCGAGGAGAACCTGGAAGAATTCGCGGAACTTGAAACCCTGGACAACGGCAAACCGCTCAAAGTAGCTCGGGCTGCCGATGTTCCCCTAGCAGTGGATCTGTTTCGCTATATGGCGGGCTGGACCACCAAGATTGAAGGCAACACCATACCGCTTTCGGTGCCCTATACGCCTGGCGCGAAGTATCTGGCTTACACTCTGCGCGAGCCGGTCGGCGTTGTGGGCCAGATTATTCCGTGGAATTTCCCGCTGCTGATGGCGGCTTGGAAACTCGGTCCCGCGCTGGCTACCGGATGCACCGTGGTTCTCAAGCCCGCGGAACAAACTCCGCTGTCATGTTTGCGCCTTGGGGAGTTGATCCAGCAGGCTGGCATTCCAGACGGAGTGGTCAACATCGTGCCTGGATATGGCGAGACTGCGGGGGCTGCATTGGCTGCGCATCCTGGAGTCGATAAGATTGCTTTCACGGGATCGACGGAAGTCGGCAAAATCATCCTGCAAGCTGCCGCCGGAAATCTGAAGAAAGTATCGCTGGAGCTAGGTGGCAAATCTCCCAATGTTGTTCTCGGCGACGTTGATCTCGATGCCGCCATCGCCGGCTCTGCCAGTGCCATCTTTTTCAATCACGGACAATGCTGTTGCGCCGGGTCCCGGCTATACGTGGAGAACGGAATTTTCGACAAGGTCGTCGAAGGTGTCGCCGCGCGGGCCGAGAAAATCAAGGTCGGCTCGGGCATGGAGGCTTCGACGGACATGGGCCCGCTGGTTTCGGAAGAACAGCTCAACCGCGTATGCAGTTACCTGGAGTCAGGACTTTCCGAAGGGGCGAAGGCGGTTACCGGAGGCGCCAGGCAAGGCGACAAGGGTTACTTCGTCAAACCTACCGTACTGGTGAACACTAACGAGAAGATGAAAGTCGTACGAGAAGAAATCTTCGGCCCGGTGGTCACGGTAATTCCGTTCAAGGATACCGAGGACCTGGTCACTCAAGCCAACAATTCGGTCTACGGCCTGGCTGCGGGAATTTGGACGCGCGACATCCAGAAAGCCCACCGCCTTGCCACCCAACTTCGCGCCGGCACGGTGTGGATCAATTGCTACAACATCTTCGACGCAGCCCTGCCCTTTGGCGGGTACAAACAATCCGGCTGGGGTCGCGAGATGGGCCACGATGCACTCGAGATGTACACGGAAGTAAAGGCTGTCTGCGCGGCCCTCTAGATCACCAAGGGCAACCTCAAGGGGGAAGCTTCGGCTTCCCCTTTTTTGCGCCTCGTAGGCCAGGAATAGCTGCTATAAAACCCAAGTTGGCGAGCGAGCCGCGAATTCCGGGTTGACTATTGAGTCTTAAGCCCGTCTCTCAAATGGAACCCGCCGCTCAACTATCATCAAGTTCAGGAGATAGGATGAAACCGCGACCCGGAAGCCTGGTTGGTTTCCTTCTCGCACTGGGAGTGTCGCCGCTACTCGCTCAAACCGTGGGAAACCAAGTGTTACCACCGCTTCCCACTGGCCAGGTAACCGACAGCGTCACGTGTGCCGACGATCCATCGGAAACCTATGCTCTTTACCTGCCTTCCACGTACACGTCAACAAAGCGGTGGCCCATCATTTATGCATTCGACCCGTCGGCAAGGGGCAAAGTTCCGGTCAAGCTTTACAAAGACGCTGCCGAAAAATATGGCTACATCGTAGCTGGCTCCAACAACTCGCAGAATTTCGCCATGGCAGAGGCCTCGAAGGCCGCAAATGCGGTGTGGCAGGACACGCACCTGCGGTTCTCCTTAGATGAGCGCCAGACTTACACGTCGGGCTTCTCCGGTGGCGCGCGCGTGGCCGGGCTGGTGGCGCTACGATGCGCGCAGTGCAAAATTGGCGGTGTGATCGCGAATGGCGCCGGTTACCCTAACACCGGCGGGCCGCACCAAAAGGACTCTTTTCTATATTTTTTCTCCATCGGAAATCAGGACTTTAACTGGCCGGAAGTCATGACCGCGCGGCGCGATCGGGAGCAGAATGGCGAAACTTACCGGGTAAGGGAATTTCCCGGACCTCATCAATGGGCGCCGCCCGACGTTCTCGAAGATGCCGTCGAATGGATTCATCTGAAGGCCATGCAATCCGGAGCGCAGTTGCCGGACGCAGCTTTCATCGAGCGCTTCTACAGTCGGATGCAAGCCGAAGCCGCCGATGCCGAGAAGCGGGCAGACGCCATCGCACAACTGAACGCGTATCGCTCTTTCGTTTCCGACTTTGGCCGCTTCAAGGATGTGAAGGAGTATGAAGAAAAATTGAAGTCCCTCACGAACTCGGCGACATTGAAACAGGCGCTGAAGAAGGAACACGGAGAGATGAGTGATCAGGATGTCTTGACCGGAGAAGTTACGTCAAAACTGTCCGGCCTGGCGGATGCCGACACTGAAGCAAGGCTGGCGTTGGCCGGAGAAATTTCCGGTGTCATGACCCGGCTTAAATCTCAGGGCGAGCATTCGAAGTCCGAACGGAAAGGTCTGGTTATGCTCCGCGCATTCAACAGTCTTTGGGCACAGGGGATTGAAGCTGGACAAGCTGAAATGGAACAGAAACATTTTGGAAGGGCCGAGGTTTATTTTCACCTAATGGGTGAAATTACACCGGAAGAACCCTGGCCCACGCTGCTAGTGGCCGAGAACCGTGCCGCTATGGGTGACAGGAAAATCGCGATCAAGGCCATCCGGGAGTCGATCAAACGTGGGCTCAAAAATCCTGAAGTACTTGAGAAAGACGAAAATTTGCAATCCCTGCGTTCCGACCCTGAGTTCCAGAAGATTGTCGGAGAATTGAAAGCTAATTACGTTGCCAAGTGATCTCTCCCTGCCCAGGGCGAGCGGTGTTTTACTCGACACTCGCAACCGCGGCTCACTCTGACTACAATGGGGTCATTCGTGCCTGAGGGCGAATTGACCAAGTCTGCATCTCGACCTCGCCGCTGGACGGTTATTGCCTCGGCCCTGCTCTGCGGCGTTCTTGCCCTGGTGGTGCTTTTCACCAACCGTCGCGCCTTCTTCAGTCCTCTCGCTGTGGTAGTGGTTGGCGCCATTGGACTGGCCGCCGTGCTGTTGCAACTGCGGTTTCACAACGATCAGAAAACTAATGCTGTGCGCCCACCGATGTGGCTGAATGTGTTAGGAATCGTGTTTGCTCTAGCCGCTCTCCTAGGCGATTTGCTGCATCTGAGTCCGCAGATTGCGGAGAGCTTCGCGCTGGGAGCTATCGGAAGTTTTGCGGTTAGCAGCGCGGTTATTCTGCATGCTTTTCGCAAGCAGCGAACAGCTTCCAAGTGAGGGCAGGAGGGATGGATAAAGTCCCTCAGCGGCTAAAGCCGGTCGATTTGAGAGCTTGAATCGCAGCGCTGAAAAGGCCTGCCCTGAGCGACGTCGAAGGCCGCTGCGCCACCCAAAAGCGCCCCAGCGCTGAAGTCGAAGAATACCTGGCCGACTAAACGCTACTTCTTCACTTGAATCCCCAACTCCTTCAACTGAGCTTCGTTGACCGGAGTTGGGGCATCCACCATTAAGTCCACAGCGCGGGCGGTTTTAGGGAACGGGATCACTTCGCGGAGACTATCGGCGCCAGCCAGGATCATCACAATGCGGTCGAGTCCCAGGGCGATGCCGCCGTGCGGAGGGGTGCCGTACTCCAGCGCTTCAAGGAAGAAGCCGAAGCGAGAGTGGGCTTCGTCTTCGGTCATGCCAAGGGCGTGGAAGATTTTGCGTTGGATGTCCTGGCGGTGAATACGGATCGAACCGGAGCCAAGCTCGGTGCCGTTCAAGACGACATCGTAAGCCAGAGCTCGGACGGCCGCCGGATCCGACTCGAGCTTGTCCATGTCGTGCTCATGCGGTGAGGTAAACGGATGGTGAGCGGCGGCCCAGCGTTTGCCGTCCTCGTCCCATTCGAACATGGGGAAATCGGTGACCCAGAGGAACCGGAAATCCTTGTCGGGATCGCCGCTCTTCTTGAAGGCACCGTGCCGGTCGGCATACTTTTGTGCCAGCGCGATCCGGAGCAGTCCTGCGGCGGTATAAACGGCGTGGTCGTGCTGCTTGACCTCCGGCTTCACGCCGCCTTCGGACTTGTGCTCCCCTGGCTTGCTGTCACCGGCGACGACTACGAGAAGATCGCTGGCTTCGGCAGCGCTCTTTTCGCGAATACTGGCTGCTGCCTGGGGAAAGTTTTTCTCCATGCGCTTGAAGTCCTCAAATAGTTTCGCGCTGCCCTTAGCTATGAACAGCGGCTTGACTTCGTCACGATCTTTGCGGGAAAGCTCGCCGACCTGCGGAATTCGGATGGCCACAATCGGCAGGCTGGGGTTCACCGCAAGCGTCGTGAGGTCGGCGGCGGTGAACGCTTCGCGGACATCGGTCATTGCGGGCAGGCGCATATCCGGCTTATCGCTCCCATAGAGGCGAATGGCTTCGTCATAGCTCATGCGAGGGAACGGTGTTTTGATCGAATGTCCCGCCGCCTTAAACGCAGCGGTCAGAAAACCCTCCACCACTTCCCATACGCGCTCGGGCTGCGGATAGGACATCTCCAGATCGATCTGGGTAAATTCAGGCTGACGATCAGCACGCAAATCTTCATCACGGAAGCAGCGCACGATCTGGAAGTAGCGATCGAAGCCCGAGATCATCAGGATCTGTTTGAACAGTTGCGGCGACTGCGGCAGCGCATAGAAACTACCAGGTTGCACCCGGCTGGGGACGAGATAGTCGCGCGCTCCCTCTGGAGTAGAGCGCGTCATAAACGGGGTTTCGATCTCGAAGAATCCCTGTGCTGAGAGATAGTCACGAATTGCGATGGAAACTTTATGCCGCAGCTCGATATTGTGCTGCATAGCATCGCGCCGCAAATCAATGTAGCGATACTTGAGGCGCATTTCTTCATTGGGCAGCACGGTTTCGCCGGGCAGAAATGGCGGCTGCTTCGACTCGTTGAGAGTGCGCAGTTCCTCCGCGATTAATTCAACTTCACCGGTCGGAATGTTCTTGTTGATGGTATCGGGAACACGCTGTTTGGCCTTACCGATAACCGCGATCACGTATTCGTTGCGCAGTGTGCTCGCCTTTTCGTGAACTGCCGGATCGCGCTCTTTATTGAAGACGACTTGAGTGACACCGGTGCGGTCGCGCACGTCCACGAAAATCAGATTGCCGAGATCACGACGACGATTGACCCAGCCCATGAGTACGGCCGTCTTACCCGAATCGGAAGCGCGCAAGGCGCCACACATGTGAGTGCGCCGTAGATCGCCAAGAAAGTCGAACAAGCCGTGTCCCTTCAGAAGGAAATAAGATTGCACACCGGAATCGGTGATTATAACTGGTGGAGAAGACTTAGGTTTGTATCGACTGGTCGATCTGACGCCTGCTTGAACTTGAGCGTGGTCTTCGCTACCAACTTACTGGAAATCGTCTCTATGATCTCCACCAAGCCTAATGACTGGACTGAATCTTTTGGGCCAGTTCGGCGCGGGGCACGGAAACTTGCTCCCCGGTTTCTAGGTTCTTCAACGCGAACGAAGCGGATTTGACCTCATTCTCACCTACGATTAGGGCAAAGCGGGCGCCGATTTTGCTGGCAGTCTCCAGCGACTTCTTTAGACGAAAGCTTTCGTCGCCCAACTCCACCACCACATCATGACGACGCATCTCCCGCGCCAGGCGGGCCGCTTCGCGGTCCATGCCGGCGCCCAACGGCGCGATATATACGTCCGGCTTGCGCTGCACGGCTTCGGCTGACTCTTTCAGGGCGAGCACCAGGCGGTCTTCTCCAATGGCAAAGCCGATGCCTGGAGCCGGCGGTCCGCCGAGCGATTCAGAAAGGCCGTCGTAGCGACCGCCACCCAGAATCGCATTCTGCGCACCCAACGCGCCGTGCGTGAACTCGAACGCGGTACGCGTGTAATAGTCGAGGCCGCGCACCAGGCGGTCGCTCAGTGAAAATCGCACGCCGACCGCATTCAAGATTTCCTGCACCTGCTGGAAATGCTGGCGGCAAGGCTCGTCGAGGTATTCACTGATGCGCGGCAGCTTGTCGATGATGGGCTGGTCCGCTGGAACTTTGCAATCGAACACACGTAGCGGATTTGTAACCGCACGTCGCTGGCAATCTGCGTCCATCTGTCCTACGACGGGCTCCAGCGCCTTGCGCAATGCTTCGTTGTAGACGGCGCGATCGTTGGGGCAGCCGACGGAGTTGAGCTCCAAATTCCAATTCTTGATTCCGAGGCGGTCGAGCAATGTAGCCAACAGTTCCAATACCTCAGCGTCACGTGCGGGAGATTCGCTGCCGGCGCTCGGAGGCCCTATGACCTCTGCGCCGATCTGGTAGAACTGCCGATAGCGTCCTTTCTGCGGACGCTCGCGGCGAAATTGCGGACCAATGTAGTAGAGCTTGTTGAGGCCGCGATCCCAAAGTTTGTGCTCGATGTAAGCGCGGACGACTCCGGCAGTGTTTTCGGGGCGCAATGTAAGGGATTGGCCCCTTTCGCTTTCCGCGCGTGAGCGATCCTCCCACGTGTACATCTCTTTCGAAACGATGTCAGTCTCTTCGCCCACGCTGCGCGAAAACAGCTCCGTGCTCTCGAAAATGGGCGTGCGAACTTCGTGGAAGTTGTAGGCGCGGAAGACGTCGCGCACCGCGGCCTCGACGAAGTTCCACAGCGCCGTTTCCGGCGGTAGAAGATCGCGCGTTCCTCTGACGGCTTTGATCATTGGCCTTGGCTTCTAGCTTCTGGCTCTTAGCTAAACGAAAATGTCATTCTGAGGAGCGAAGAATCCCTACAGCCATCGGGCCGCTGGGCTAGGGATATCTCGATCCGATCTTGTTTTCTTCGCGTTCTTCGCAGCGTTTCTTTGCGTCCTTTGCGGTTAAAAGCTTTTGACCGCAAAGTTCGCGAAGCAAAATCACGCTAAGGGCCCAAAGAACTTCGTGTTGCGCTCACAATGACGGTTCACCTGAGATGACAATTCGCCCGGGGTAGTTCATTTGGGTACGATGCTCTCGCTGCCTGCTCGCTCCCGCAGATACGCTTCCTTGTACTCCAGATAATTCCGCGCGTAACGCATGATGATCTCCTGATCTTCTTCCTCCAGCTTGCGGCGCAGCTTACCGGGGGAACCCATCCACAGCGAACCCGGCTCGACCACGGTTTTCTCCGGAATCAGAGTCCCGGCTGCGATGATCGAACCGGCACCAATGCGGGCGCCGTTCAAGATGATCGCTCCCATGCCGATCAGACAACGGTCTTCGACTACGCACCCGTGCAGCGTGACTGAGTGTCCCACGGTCACGTATTCACCGACCGACACGCGGTACTCCCCCTTCATGCCGTGCAGCACGCTGCAATCCTGCACATTCGAGTGCGCACCCAGGTGGATCGAATTCACGTCCCCGCGCAAGACGGCGTTCATCCAGACGCTGGCATGCTCTCCGAGAACTACATCGCCAATGACCTGCGCTGACTCGTCGACGTAGCACGAAGCCGGAACAGCTGGCGTCATGCCCTTATAAGAACGGATCATCTCTCAGGTTGCCCTCTACGGATGTGCTGCGTGTGAATGGAGAAGAAATTGAACATAACACGGACACAGGTGACGACGTAAGGGGATGCAGGCCCTAGAGCCAGCACCCCAAATTCCTACCCGGATCTGTGGTGTTTGGGTGGCCAAATTCTGACCTCCGATGGCTCTCTAGTGGGCTTGACGAAATAGGGTTAAGCGATAGAATTCTTGGGTGATTTGATGGGAAGGGGAAATTTGATGTTCAGGGCTGGAAAAGACACTTTAGTCGAGAGCACCATAGTTCTGATTTTGATAGGTATGCTGGCAGGAGCCGCTGGTGGGCTGGGAGTCGGGTTGATCACACAGCACTCGTTGACCGGTAGTTCGTCGACGACCACAGCCAAGTAGTTCTGGCACGCTATCTTTAAGTTTGTACTCTGCATTTTCTGAGGGCGAATCTCGCGGCTGCCTCCTCGACCGTCGATTTCGTGGCTCCACCAATCCCCTAGTTCTCAGTTGGTTCGGGGAGCTTGGGTGGCGTCGGCACCTTGGGGATTTTCGGAGACCGTGGTGGCGCTGGAAGTTCCGCCAGCGACGATCCCTTGCGGATATCAATCGTTCCGTGTTCGTTGTTGAGAACCAGGCGCGGTCCACCTGTGCCAATCGTACCCGTGGCGATGCCTTGGTCGTCCGCGTTGCTGACCTTCAACTCGCTGAAGTCGGACTGCACTTCCCCTCCCCGAGCCCGCGCATCAACTTGGAAGCTGGCCTTGTCCGGCACGTAGACCCGAATGTCACCTTTACGATTGTCCACTTGCATGCTGCCTAGCTTGCTCATGTGCAGCTCAATCGCGCCGTTCTCGTCCTGCAGGCGGACGTCTCCGGAGACATCGTTCATACGGATGTCTTTCGAGCGAGTGATTAAGCGGAACGGCCCGATCAAGTCGCTGGCCCTCAGATCGCCCGAATCCATGTCCAGGTCACCGTTCAGCCGGGAGAATTCCATGTCGGTACGAGCCGACTTGAAGGTGACGTCGCCACCAATCTTGGCGAACTTGATGCTGTCGAACTCACCACTCAAGCGCATTGCGCCTTGAATATCTTGCACCGAAATATCGCCTCCGCCTCCCTGAGCGGAAACGTCCCCGGCGATTTGGGAAACCCGAGCGGAACTGTGTCCAAGGTTGAGGCTGACTTTGCCATTGATATCGGTGGCGGAGACATCACCGTGCTGGCCGGCAATGTCCACATCCCCATCCCGCCCGGCAACGTTCACATCGCCGTGGCGAGTTGAAACGACGATAGAAGCCTTGCGGGGAACGGAGACATCCAGATTGACTGTGATGGAATGATTGCCCCCACCTTCACTGTTTGCGCTCACGGTGACCACGCCATCGTTGAGCGTGATCTGGGCTTTGCCGCTGGCATTGAATTTATCGGCATCAGACTGGCTTTCCGCGTTGATACGCTTGTGTATCGCGACGTGGATTTGTCCGTCTTCGGATGGCCTCACATTGACCGCTCCACGCGTGCTGTTAACACGCAGACTGGAACCCGCCGGGAAGCTCTGCTGCAACTGGTCGTCATAGCTGTAAGAGTGTCCAAACAGCTCGAAATCGCCATCCCCAATATCGATTTGGTCGCGAATTTCTCCCCAGTTGACGCGGGAAGCCTGCGTGGCAGAAAGCCCGGCCACAATCAGGACGATCAGCAAGAAGACTCCACCCGCGCCGATTCCGGGGGCCCGCGTACCCTCACGCTGCGCTTGCTGGTATTCGAGCAGCTTGATGACGCCCCACAGAATGATCAGCAGCGGCCAGTAGCGCGCGAACCAGTGTCCGAGGGTAAACCAGTGCAGCACACCGATATTTCCGAGGAGGAAGAAAATCCCCAACACGATCAGTACGAACGGACCGGCAAACGAGCGGCGTGACCTGGCTGGTGGTACTTGCACTGGGCTAGCCATTTTTCACCTCGGTGGAAGGCAAATGTACTTCACCCGTTGCTGCTGCGGTCGGCCCGGGACCACTTGGCCCTGCACCCGTGGGCGGCGGCCCGCCGATATGGCCGGCAGTCGAAGCACTGCTCTGATAGACCTTAACCAATCCGATTACGACCAGTAGCACGGGCCAAGTGCGTTCAAAGGAAATGACGTCTTGCGCTTCCAGCAAGAAAAGCAATCCAAGCGTGACCAACACGGCAGGCCCCATGAGGCACCGGGCACGGCATCGTTCACAGTCGTAGCTCACGTGTCCAATCAGACCGTAACGCCGCGCGAACAACCATGCCCCGATCGCGATCAAGATGACGGGCCAAAAACGATCCAGGCTGAAAAACCAAACTCCCATGTTGTGCAGCATGAAAAGTGCGCCCAACCCTATCAGAACCACTGCTGCCACCGGCGCTTTGGACAGATCGCTCCTGTCTCCGGTGCCAAAGGTCCGGCTCAGGCCGAACGGATCTGGGGCGGGTTGACCGGTCTGAACCGCGCGAGCGGAGCGCACCGCATCAATGATCTGGTAGACGTAAAAGAAACCGATGCCAATGCCGAACACCACGCCGCTGACGTGGATGATTCCCAAGATCATCAGCACGAAAATTCCCATATGCGCCAAGCCCTTGGCGTACTGCCCCGCATAAACCGCACCGACACCGGGAAAAAATCCAGCGAGAACACCCGCGAGGGCCGGGTTTGGGCCGCCTGAAACAACCGGTACTGCCGCTGGCGAAGTAAACCCCGCAGCCGGAGCTGTCGGCGGCTGCACTCCCTCCAGTCTTGCTGCCAGGCAGTTCTCGCAATAAACCACACCCCGTACGTCGCGAGTGCAGTTCGCGCACAGCGGCTTTCCGCAGGTGCGGCAATACGCCACCGACTGAATATCGGGGTGATTGGCGCAATTCATACAAACCTCCTGTAAGTGGTCACCATCGCTACAGGTGGAATGTCTGGGGCAGCGGCCAGCACCGGCTGGCTCTCCCCCTGGCTGTAGTTGCGCTCCTGTCGTGGTTGTTCAGGTTGTCCACTAGTATTGTTGTTTTTGCGTTCCCTGTTTTGCTGTTCGTTTTGCTGCTGGTTCTGCTCGGGAGCAGGTTCAGCCGGCGTGGTTGCTCGTTTGAACTCGCGCATCCGCGATTCAATCTGGTAAACGAAGCGAATGTTTTCGTAATACTTCACCACCCGGCCGGTACTCTCATAGTAGGCGCGCTTGATGGCGCTGGGCCGCAAGTCCGCGTGCCGCAGGTCACTCGCCTTAACGCCGGTCATGCTCAGCCCGATCGACAAAGAGAAAAATGCCATACCGAATGACATGGCAAAGCGCGGCTGGCGCGCCACGGCAAAAACAGGATTGACGAGGCCGCTTGCCCACTCTCGAGCCCTTTCGAACCAGGAATCAGATAGAGGAGCGCCAGTGGTGGCATGTCGGCGGGAAGTATGCAACCCGGACGTGGCCACCAGGATGTTGTCCATCAGGTTGATCGGAGGCTCGACCTCGGCCAGCGACTTCAGCCAGCGTCGGCCGGCATCGGCTTCTGCCAGCAGCGGGCCACAGACAGCGCAGGTCCAGGCGTGAGTCTGGAAGTTCTCCAGCTTTTGCCCCTTCAAACTCTCGTCCAACGCTTCATTGAGGAGAGCCTCAAACTCCAAGCACTGCATTCCGTTTTTGCTTTCACCGGCCATCACATTACCTGCCTATATGTACGTTGTAGCAGGCGCGCAAGTTCCGCTCGCCCGCGGTTTATTCTCGATTTCACGGTTCCTTCCGGGACGCGCAATACGGTCGCAATCTCCCGGTAGTCCATGTCTTGGAGATCGCGCAGAATCACGGCTTCGCGCAGGTCCGGGGAGAGCTTCTGCAACGCTCGATGCACGGTCTCCCGGGTCTCCCGGCTCTGCGCGCTAGCGTCCGGGGTGGGCGTCCTGTCCTGAATCTTATCGCTCAACGGTGTGGCGTCCTCGTGCTCCGAAGGCGCAGCATCGATCGAATCAGTCACACGATCCTGCTTGCTTTTGCGGAAGTGGTCGACCAGTAGATTGCGGGTAATGGTGGTTACCCAGGTCATGAAAGCGCTGCGCTCCACGTCGTAAGAATTTAGCGTGCGATACATCTTGATGAAGACCTCCTGGGTGAGGTCCTGGGCGTCATCGGCGGATCCGGCGAAGCGATAGCAGATGTTGTAGATTCGGCGATTGTATCGCTGCACAATTTCCTCCCAGGCCACGGCATCGCCGGCGACGCAGCGACGGACAAGCATTCCCACGACCTGGGCGTCTTCCAACCCGCACTCCCCGGAACTCCTGGTCTTTCAGCCTAAGCACACCCCAGGCTTCGCCCCACAATTGTTATACGTTCTGGTGGCTCCAAAAGTTCTGGACTTCTATAAGGCCAAGCATTGTAGCAGGGATGTGGGTGCAGGCGAACAAAGAGCGAATCGCAGAACTGGCCATTTTGAGATACCGCCAAGTCCGCAGCTTTCATTGACTTGCCCATTTCATGGACATAAGATTTGGCCGCCAATGATCGGCCAAACCATCTCGCATTACCGCATCGTCGAGAAGCTGGGCGGCGGCGGGATGGGTGTGGTCTACAAGGCTGAGGATACCCGCCTGCACCGTTTTGTTGCTCTGAAGTTCTTGCCCGAAGACGTTGCCCGGGACCCTCAGGCACTGGCTCGCTTCCAACGTGAGGCCGAGGCCGCGTCCGCGCTGAACCATCCGAATATCTGCACGATCTACGACATCGGCGAACAAGATGGCAAAGCGTTTATCGCGATGGAGTTTCTTGACGGGATAACGCTCAAGCATCGCATCGCAGGGAGACCGCTCGAGACCGAAACCCTGCTATCGCTGGCCATCGAGATCGCTGATGCGCTTGACGCTGCTCACGTCGCTGGAATCGTTCATCGTGACATAAAGCCTGCAAACATCTTTGTTACCAAGCGCGGGCACGCCAAGATTCTGGATTTCGGGTTGGCGAAGGTGACGACTCCCGCCAGCTCCGCGAGCCACATCGCGGCACAGAACACCCAAACTGCCACGACCGTAGCCGAGGAACATCTCACTAGCCCAGGGGCTACCTTGGGCACGGTGGCTTACATGTCGCCGGAGCAAGTTCGGGCGAAGGAATTGGATGCGCGCACTGATCTGTTCTCCTTTGGGGCGGTCCTTTACGAGATGGCGACTGGCGCGTTGCCGTTTCATGGGGAAAGTTCAGGATTGATATTTGAGGCGATCCTGAACCGGGTGCCCGTCGCGCCGGTGCGGCTGAATCCAGACGTGCCGGCCGAACTCGAGAGAATCATCAACAAGGCGCTGGAGAAGGATCGGAATCTTCGCTATCAAGGCGCAGCAGAAATGCGAGCCGACCTGCAACGCTTGAAACGTGATGCGGTTTCCAGCCGCCAAGTCCCGGTCAACGCAGAGACAGCAACAGCCGCATCGGCTGCGACCCAGTTCGCAGACACGACCAGCAGCTCCGCCGTGGCCCCTGCCGCGAAGCAGCACAAATGGGGAGTGGCCGGTGCGGTAATTGCCGCCTTGATCATTCTCAGTGCAGCGGGTATCGGCGTTTATTCCGTCTTTCACCGCCCTGCTGCCATGCCCTTCCAGAATTTTACGATCACTCAGATCACGAACAGCGGAAAATCTGTTGCGACGGCGATCTCGCCCGATGGGAAATATCTCCTTAGCGCCGTGGACGACAATGGCAGGCAGAGCTTGTGGCTGCGCAACATCCCGACAAACAGTGACACGCAGGTGATTGCGGCCGCAGATGCGTTTTACACCAGCCTGACATTTTCTCCCGACGGTAATTACATCTATTTCCTCAAGGCAGCCGACGGTACGAGCGGCAGACTCGACCTCTTGCGCGCGCCTGTGCTAGGTGGCTTGCCGCAAATGATCGTGCGAGACGATGACTCCGGAGCCACCTTTTCGCCCGACGGTAAGCGTATGGCCTCCGTGCGCGCGAATGATCCGGAAATGGGACAATTCTTAGTGCTTACGGCGAATACTGATGGCACCGACGAAGTGATTGTCGCCAACGGGCACGGGCCTGGAAGCTTCTTCCCACTGGTCGCATGGTCGCCCGACGGCAATCAGATCGCTTTGGTTATTCCTGGTCCGGGCCAAGCGAGACTCTCGATCCAACTGCACGATTTAGTTTCCTCGAAAGTCCGGACGCTTGCCCGGTTCAATGACCTGCAGCTGAATAGTATCGTTTGGTTGCCAGATCGCCGCGGCCTCCTCGACACGTATCAGAAGGGTTTCTCGTTTGTTGCACGCAGCCAAATTGGGTTTGTCTCCAACCCCGGAGGCCAATTTCATACCATTACCAAGGACACGAATGACTATCAGACACTTACGTTGTCCGCGGATGGAAAGACACTGGCAACGGCACAGCAGAAAGGCGCGCAAACCCTCTATCTCGTGCCCGCTACGGGCTTCGCTGGGAATCCTCCGAATCCGGCGCCCGCGCAGAGCAAGGACGCAGCCATGTTCGGCTGGCGAGCAATGGAGATCTTTACTTCGGCGACGCTAGAAACCTTCTACGAATGTCAGCCGACGGCAGCAACAAAACCACGCTTCTCAGTGACTCCTCTGCACAGGTTATTCGACCAAGAGGCTGTCCCGACGGGCGCTATATCGTGTTCGTGTGGGCCAATCATGCCGCCAGTAAAAAGCTCAACATCTGGCGCGTAGATACCGATGGCTCACCCCAAGCAGCTAACGGACGGCACAACCGATGTTGGACCGGTCTGCTCGCAGGATGGAAAGTGGGTGTACTACGTGAAGTTCGATACCTTACAAATTTTGCAAGTGGCAATTGATGGTGGGACTCCCGAGGTGGTCCCAGGGACGGCTTTGTCAGGTGGCCTTTTCGCCTCACCGGTGCTGGGCGTCTTACCCGATGGCAAGCTTCTAGTATTTCGCGCGAATAGCAACGATCCAAAAACGCCCGCAGGGAAAATTGTCTTAGTCCCGCTCGACGCCGGACCCAAGCCGCAGGTGCATTTCCTTGATCCCGATCCACGTATTGACGGTTTCCTGCAATTCACGCCCGACGGGAAAGCAGTCGTGTATCCCGTCCGCGAAAACGACGCGGACAACCTATGGCTCCACCCGCTCGATAACTCCCCCGGCCGCCAGATCACGAATTTTCCTGCAGATGCGATCCAGACCTTTCAATTCTCGTTCGACGGCAAGACCTTGGGCGTCATGCGCACGCACATCGAATCCGACATCGTGCTTCTGCGCGATACAGGATCGTCGCCACAATGACGCCAGTCCTAAGTTCCCGCACGAGATACCAGGACCTCTTCACGCTCTGGAAAGACACCGACCCGGACGTTCCCATCCTGAAGCAAGCCACGGCGGAATACGCGAAGCTGGAGTAGCGGAAGGGAACTGCTTCGCTCGATTGAACTGTTGGAACTAAGCGTTCTAAAGGCTCTCGAAACGCTTCGCACTTCTTTGTTAGCGACCCGCATCAGCTTTCAACAATCCGTTGTAACCAGCCAGTAACATGCCGGCGCGATACAGCGCCGCCAGGCGCCTTCGCAAGGTCTTGATACTCAACGCCTGTTGACGCAAACATACATCCCTCATACTCAGAAACAACGACACCGCGTGGTCCACAATCTGAGCGTCGAGGGGCTGACCGTCCAGTCGCAAAACCTGCGCGAGCATTGTGTAAGCTGAAGCCGCGTTTTCCGCCGCTGAAGCCGACGGCTCCGCCTCGGCCTGGAGGCCCTGCATCAGGGCAAAGGCGGCTAATTGCGACACAGTCCTGCTGTCAGTCACAACTGGGGTGAGAAATTCCAATCCGAAAGAAAAACACGCCCGGTTACGAATCATGGCCGCGACTCGTGCGTGAGATGGAATCTGGAACTCGACCTCGACCAGGTCACCCCGTTTGGGATGAATCATGCCCGCATAGAGAGCCATGCCGCCTTCACTGATTTCTGTGG
>JABCYV010000008.1 GCA_013290025.1 Acidobacteriota bacterium | reverse complement strand
CTGTCGTTCTGTACTGTGCTCGCCATCGCTTCGCAACCGATGCGATGGAAGGCACAGGCAACGTGATGGCGGTGATGGATGCGATGGGGCATCAGTCAGTAGATACCGCACGCATCTACAACCACTCCAACGTGCGGCAGATCCGGGAAGCAATCGAGCGGCGGAACCAGGTGTCATCGAGGCTTGTGGAAGCTGTGCAAAAGCTGGCCACAAAAGTGGCCACAGCCGCATGAAGCAACCGTGCCAAAAAACGTTGTAAAGGATTGAAACAGAGTTGGTAGCGCTACCGGGAATCGAACCCGGGTTTGAAGATTGAGAATCTTCCGTCCTAACCCCTAGACGATAGCGCCGCCGGGCCGGGTGTGATTATAACAAAGCGTCTTGGTGGATCGCAGCTGGGGGCGGGCATCGTTTCTGGGCCACAATCACACCATATTCATTTCTCTTTCATTTTCTTGTCCTGCTTTCTCTAGCACACACCCAAGTGGTAGCTATGCCCGAAATGGGTTTAAGAGTTGTGAAAATTCTCCCACCTCTTGACAAGCAGACCCTCTAGTAGCAGAATCTTTTTAGGCGAATAAAAAGCGAATATACAAAAACAAAACTTCGCTTTCGAAGCTACCTGCTTCGATGTTCCTGAACTTCTGAGGTTCCCTATGTCTTCCCCGGTGATTTGTGCCCCTGATGCTCTGGGCCGCCCCGCTGCTTTTGCTGGGAAAGAGGGGGCTGCGCTCCTTCTAAAACGGCTCTCCACGTTGCCCAAACTTCACGGAGTGGCTCCTGCATCGCAGCTCGAGGTGCGGCCCACGCCGGAAATGGTTTCCAGCGGGATTTACGAGATTAACAAGCTTACCGGCGGGTTGCCACGAGGATGCCTGAGCGAAATCTGCGGGCCAGCTTCTTCGGGACGCACCAGTGTGCTGCTGGCTTCTCTGGCTTCTGCCACCCGGCGAGGAGAAGTCTGCGCTCTGATGGATGCCACCGATGCATTTGATCCCGTCTCGGCGGCTGCCGCAGGAGTGGATTTTGAAAGACTGCTCTGGGTGCAATGCGGTCTTCCCAATAAAAAGCACGATCGAGAAGGGCACGCTTTCAGTCGTGCCAAAAAAATTCACTCAAAAGAACGGGCTTTAACCTCTGAGGGGAAGAATTACAAATTGCTGGAGCGAGCGCTGAGGGTCACAGACCTGCTTCTGCAAAGCGGCAGCTTCGGTCTGGTGGCCATTGATCTTGGTGATGTTCCGATTCAGACAGCGCGGCGCATTCCGCTGACTACCTGGTTTCGTTTTCAGCGTGCCGTGGAGTATACGCCTACGGTGCTGTTTGTCGTGGCCCAAGCGCCGTGCGTGCAAACTTGCGCTTCTCTGCTGGTGAGATTGCAAGCGTCAAAAGAGCTTTCAGCTTTCGGCCCTCAACATTCTGAAAAAAAGAATTTATTCCCAACTCATACGCAATTGCTGGAGGGAATCCGCGTAGAAGGAGAACTATTGCGTTCGCGCATGGAGCGCAAGCCATCAGGATCGATCACTGCAGCGTTCCTGACCAAAACACAACGAATTTCGTAGTGTGCCGTCTCAGTGGCTGTCTCGAGAGCATGACGACCAATGCCTTTTGCTTGCATCTTCGTTCCTGATTTTCCCGTGGAAGCACTCCTCCGCGTCGAACCTGAGCTGCGTTCCCAGTCTGTGGTTGTGCTTGAAGGTAAAGCACCTCTGCAAAAAGTTTTTGCCGTGAACGAATCGGCTCGTCGTGCCGGAATTGAACCAGGAATGATGAAGTTGCAGGTGGAAGCCTGTGCCGGTCTAGTGCTGCACAACCGTTCTTCGTTGCAGGAAGCTGCCGCACACGCCGCACTACTGGACTGTGCGCAGTCGTTTTCGCCACGTGTAGAAGATGCGGGCTGCGACACTATTCTTCTTGACCTGGGAGGACTGGAATCACTTTTTGGTTCTCTGTCCAAGATTGCACGTGATGTGACTCGTCGTGCTTTCGCTCTCGGACTCAAAGCCAACGTCGCAGTGGCTTCCAATCCTGATACGGCTGCACTTGCGGCTCGAGGTTTTCACGGCGTGACCGTGATTCCCGCGGGAAAAGAAGCAGAGCAGTTGGGGTCTCTGCCGGTACAAGTCCTTTTGGAGAGCTTTTGCGACGCCCAAGAAATCGAGCAATTTTCGGAAACCTACAGCCGTTGGGGAGTGCGTAATGTGCTGGCATTAGCTGCCTTGCCGGATGTTGCCATCAGCGAGCGCTTAGGGCAGAAAGGCGTTCGCCTGCAGCAACTGGCCCGGGGCGAGACTTTCCGCACATTGGTTCCGGTCGAACCGCCGCTGGTTTTCGAAGAAGTCATCGAATTGGAGTATCCGCTCGTGTTGCTTGAGCCCCTGGCATTTCTGTTGGGCCGGCTGCTGGAACAATTGTGCGCTCGGCTGAGTACACACGCTCTGGCAACGCAGGAACTGCGGCTGCGATTGGCGTTGGAGCAAGGATGCCATGCAGAAGAAATTACTGAACCAGCCACTAGCCATGTGGAGACGGGCGCCCCCGCCCGTCGAGGCCGAGTGCAAGCTCGGCAGCCTTATTGTGAAAGCGAGAGTCGCAAGATTTTTCAACGTACGCTTCGGCTTCCCGTCCCGATGCTGGATGCTAAAACTTTCCTCAAGCTATTGCAGCTTGATTTGAAGGCGCATCCCCCCGGGGCGCCCATTCTAAAAATTTATTTGTCAGCGGAGCCGGCGCGTCCGCGTGCGGCTCAGGGCGGTCTTTTTCTTCCGCCCTCACCAGAGCCAGAAAAGCTCGAACTCACACTTGCCAGAATTGCGGGCATTGTGGGTGAAAACCAGGTCGGATCGCTCGAGTTGCTGGATACACACCGTCCAGAAGGTTTTCGAATGAAAGGCTTCGCGCCCGAAATGCCGCGAGAAGGTGTGTCACGAAAAGAAGACAAACCTGCTGGCAATCAGGAGAAAGCGAATGTCGTCACTGCCCTGCGCATCTTCCGTCCGCCTTTGCGCGCTGCGGTGACGCTACGCGATGGTGGACCATCGCGTCTGGTCTGCTCCGGGCACAGACCGATCCAGGGAGAAATCGTCTGGGCAGCCGGCCCCTGGCGCTCGTCAGGCGATTGGTGGGACCAGGAAGGCTGGGCCCGCGATGAATGGGACATCGCGATGCAAGAGGAAACCGGGATCGCGCTTTATCGGTTGGTCCGCGATCTGCTCAGCGGGGGATGGTATGTAGAGGGAACTTATGACTAGCAACTCCAAAGATTTTCTCTGTGACTCCGTGACTCTGTGATGAAAAAGATTTGCAATGTACATCGAATTTCATTCCCGCTCTGCCTTCAGTTTTCTCGAAGGCGCTTCCCTGCCTGAAGATCTGATCGCAAACTGCGCCAACCTGCACATGCCGGCCATGGCCCTGCTCGACCGGGACGGCGTGTATGGCGCTCCGCGTTTTCACATGGCAGCGGAGAAGGCCGGGATCAAGGCGCACATCGGAGCGGAAGTAATGTGTGAAATTTTCGGACTGACGAATTTCCGGATTGACGAATTGAAGAATCCGTCAAAGGATCGAGATGTTTTCAATTCGACAATTCATAAATCCGAACATTCAAAAATCTCTTTCCGTCTTCCCCTCCTTGTCTCTTCCCGCACCGGCTACCAGAATCTTTGCCGCCTGATCACCAAGATGAAACTCCGGGCAAAGAAAGGCGAAGGCACTGTCCACGAAAAGGAATTGCAAGAACACTCGGTCGGACTTATCTGCCTGACCGGAGGTGACGATGGTCCGCTCGCAACCGCACTTGCCCAAGGGGGAAAGGAAGAAGCTCAGCGCTCGATTGAGCACCTGACGGAAATTTTTGGCCGGGACAATGTATATGTAGAACTGCAGCGCCATTTTCATCGCGAACAGGAAGCTCGCAACCGCGCTGCCATCGAAATTGCGCGTTCCCTCCGGCTTCCGCTATTGGCCACCAACGGCGTTTGCTATGCCACCGCCCATGAGCGCGAGCTTTGTGACGTTTTCACTGCCATCCGCAACCATCGCACGCTGGCCACCGCTGGACGCCTGCTGGCCCGCAATTCCGAGCGTCACCTGAAATCGCGGCAGAAGATGCAGCAACTGTTCGCCGATCTGCCCGAAACCATCGCTAACACGGTGGAATTGTCGTCTCGCTTCGAATTCACACTCAGCGATTTGGGATATGAATTTCCCAAATATCCCGTCCCCGAAGGCGAGACAATGATGTCGTTCCTCCGGGAACGCAGTTGGGAAGGTTTCCTGCAGCACTATGGCCGGGCCGCATCCGAACTCAAGAATCGCGCTCGCCATCAGATCGAGCGTGAGCTGACGCTGATCCAAAAGCTGAATCTTGCCGGCTACTTTCTCATCGTCTGGGACCTGGTCCGCTACTGCTGTGAGCAAAACATTCTGGTGCAGGGGCGCGGCTCCGCGGCCAACAGCGCCGTTTGTTATTCGCTCGGCATCACCGCCGTCGATCCAGTGGGTATGGAACTACTCTTTGAGCGCTTCCTCTCGGAGGAGCGCGGCGAGTGGCCCGACATTGATCTCGATCTGCCCAGCGGCGATCAGAGGGAGCGCGTAATCCAATATTTGTACAAGCGCTACGGGGAAGGCGGCGCCGCTATGACTGCCAATGTCATTACCTATCGCAGCCGCATGGCTTCGCGCGAAATTGGCAAGGCGCTGGGCTTCGATCCGGAAACGCTTGATAAAGTCTCAGCCGCCGTCTCCACGTGGGAATACAAGGATGCCAACGACACCCTCGATCATCGCTTCCGCGATGCTGGTTTGGACTTGAATCATCCTCGGCTGCGCAAATATTTCGAGCTCTGCGAGGCGGTTCAGGATCTGCCACGTCACCTCGGCCAACATTCTGGTGGCATGGTCATCTGCCAGGGGCAACTTGATTCCGTGGTGCCGCTCGAACCTGCCTCCATGCCCGGGCGCGTCGTAGTGCAGTGGGACAAAGAAGACTGCAACGACCTGGGCATCATCAAGGTCGACCTGCTCGGCCTGGGCATGATGGCCGTGCTGGAAGATTCTCTCGAACTCATCCGCAATCATTATGGTGAGGAAGTGGACCTCGCCCACCTTCCGCCTGACGATCCCACGGTGTATTCCACGTTGCAAAAGGCCGATACCATCGGCATGTTTCAAATCGAGAGCCGGGCGCAGATGTCATGCCTGCCGCGCCTGCGGCCGCAACGCTTTTATGACATCGTGGTGCAAGTGGCAATCATTCGCCCTGGCCCCATCGTCGGTCAGATGGTCAATCCTTATTTGCAGCGCCGCATGGGACGCGAGTCGGTCAACTACTTGCATCCTTCGCTCGAGCCCGTATTGACGCGCACACTGGGCGTGCCGCTCTTTCAGGAACAGTTGTTGCGCATGGCGATGATTGCCGCCGGATTCAGCGGGGGCGAAGCGGAGGAACTGCGTCGCGCCATGGGTTTCAAACGCTCCCAGGCCCGCATGAAGGAAATCGAGGCCAGGCTCCGCAGCGGCATGGAGCGCAACGGCATCTCGCGGGAAGCGCAGGAGAAAATTATTCTCTCGATTACTTCCTTCGCTCTTTACGGATTTCCCGAGTCTCACGCTGCCAGTTTCGCCCTGCTTGCCTATGCCAGTGCCTATTTGAAATGTCATTATCTAGCCGCTTTCACTGCCGCCTTGCTCAATAATCAGCCGATGGGCTTCTATCGTCCCGCCACCATCGTCAAAGATGCGCAACGGCACGGGCTGAAGGTGCTGTCGATTGATGTGATGAAGTCTGAGTGGAATTGCACGGTCGTGGAAACAGCCGGCGAGACCCCAGCGCTACGCCTTGGCCTGCGGTATGCTCGCGGGTTGCGCGAGGAGGCTGGCCAGGCGCTGGTTCGTCAGCGAAGTTTGGCGCCGTTTGTTTCCATTCATGATCTCGTCCACCGTGTTCCTGAACTGCGGAAGGACGATCTGAATACGTTGGCAGAAATCGGGGCTTTGAATTCAATCGGTAATTCTCCACCGAGTCGCAAGAACAGAAAAGAATTTCAGAATGAAGATTTTAGATTGCAGGTTGCAACCGATGACGCAAATCAATCTGAAATCTGCAATCAGAAATCTGATATCGCTTTCCATCGTCGCGACGCTCTCTGGCAAGTCGAACGCGCCGTTCGCCACTCTGGGCCACTGGTGGATGAACTCCCCGAACCCGACTCCAAATCCCCGCTGCGTCCTATGAATGCCGAAGAGCGGCTGGTCGGCGATTTCCGAGGCACTGGCTTGACTGTCGGACCCCATCCCATGGCCTACCACCGTCCTCGAATGCTGGCCATGGGAATCCGTAAAGCCATTGAGCTCAGCCACATTCCGAACGGGAAGTCCGTGCGGGTAGGGGGGTGTGTCATCGCCCGCCAGCGTCCTGGAACCGCCAAAGGGTTTGTTTTTCTTAGCCTGGAGGACGAAACCGGCGTAGCCAACGCCATTATCACCCCAGATTTATTTCAGAAAAATCGGATGCTGGTATCTTCCGAGCAATTCCTGATGGTGGAAGGGATTCTGCAGAACCAGGATAACGTTATTTCGGTGAAAGCCCAACGGGTGTTACCGCTTTCCATCACCCGCGCTGAGACTACCTCCCACGATTTCTATTAACCGGTACGATGTATTTTTTTGTTCGTTCTTTAACAAATCCACAGCCTGTTCGGTTTATTATTAGATCATCATCCGCCACAAAACTTTCGGACACCGGCAGTCCGGTGCATGTGGCTAATTCATCCATTTGGTTCATTGCTGAACCTTGGTATCTGTAAGGAGTATCCGATTATGGCTAGAGCAAAGTCCCCCCGCAATGGCAACACTCGCACCACGAATGCAGTGACCGCGCCCGCGGTTACCAATCCCGAAATGAAGCAGAATGGCTCTCAGACAGACCTGGAAGCCGAAATCCGCCGTCGCGCCTATGAATTGTACGCGCAGCGGGGGTATACACCGGGCCACGAGAATGATGATTGGTTCGTAGCCGAGCGCGAAATCCTGGCCCGCTACAACCAGCAGCAGAGCGCCTAGATTCGAGTCCCTGGGGAAAGCCGATTTTCCGCCACACTGGGGAGTCTATGTCCATTCAGTCTCTTCCCAGTTTGCCCATTGCGACGAAGCGGTCTCGGGGTAACTCCCAGTAGCTCTCGACCTCGCGGCAAAGCTCCGAATATCAATAACTTTGCTCCGAGCTTTGGTGTTGCCTCCTGCTAGTGTTTCTGAAAAAATACCTCAGGGTCCCCCATGTCGCAAATCGGCAGTTTTGCGCTCCTGCTTGCGTTGGCCTTGAGCGCTTACTCGTTCCTGGCTGGACTATTTGCCTTGGCACGTCCAGGCCCGGGATCGGATCGCCTGGGAGAAACTGCGCGGCGGGCGGGGATTGCCGTTTTTGCTGTGGTCTTCCTGGCTGCCCTGGTATTGGTCATTTCCGCCTTCCAGGACGACTTCTCCATCGCCTATATTTTCCATCACAGCAATCGTGATCTACCCATTCCCTACAAGTTCGCCGTCCTGTGGTCCGGACAGGAAGGTTCGCTACTATTCTGGTCGTTACTTCTGTCCGCGTATGGACTGGTGCTTAGGCTCCGCCACAAGACCGACAGCCGACTCTTTGCCCACGCCTCCGTCATCATCGCCGCCGTCCAGGTTTTCTTCTTACTCCTGCTGAATTTCGCAGCTCACCCGTTTGCCGTCATGCAGGGCACGCTGCCGGCCGACGGCAACGGTCTCAACCCACTGCTGCAGTATCCCGAGATGGTGATCCATCCGCCTATGCTTTATTTGGGCTACGTAGGCTTTACTGTGCCCTTCGCCTTCGCGCTCGGGGCTCTGGCTATGCGTTATCCGGGCGAAAAATGGATCCACATCACCCGCCGATGGACGATGGTGACCTGGGGATTCCTGACCTGCGGCGTTTTTCTCGGGGCGCACTGGGCGTACTCGGTGCTGGGTTGGGGAGGCTATTGGGGCTGGGACCCGGTAGAGAACGCCTCGTTCATGCCCTGGCTGACGGGCACCGCGTTCCTGCACTCGGTAATGATGCAGGAGAAACGCGGCATGCTGAAGGTGTGGAACGTGTGGCTTATTTTCGTCACCTTCATGCTTTCCATCTTTGGCACATTTCTCACTCGCAGCGGCGTGGTCAGCTCGGTACACGCCTTCGCCCAATCTTCGATTGGGGACTGGTTCGTCGGCTTCCTGGCGATAATCCTTGCTACCTGCATCCTCTTTTACGTGAAGAACCGGTCTCATTTGCAAAGTGAGCACCGGCTGGAATCACTAGTCTCGCGCGAGTCAAGCTTTCTGTTTAACAACCTGCTGTTTGTTTTGTTCTGCTTCACGGTGCTCTGGGGCACGCTGTTTCCCATCCTCTCTGAGTGGGTGCAGGGCCATAAGATCACGGTCGGGCCGCCCTTCTACAATCATGTAACCATCCCGGTCATCCTGTTGCTTTTGCTGCTCACCGCCGTCGGTCCGCTGCTCGCCTGGCGCAACACGTCGCTGGAGAGTTTGAAACGTAACTTCCTGTGGCCCGCGTTTGGCGCGGCTTTGGTTGGGATTCTGATGATCGTCTGCGGCGTTCGCCCGTGGAAGGACATCTCCTACTTCTATGCGCTGATGGCCGCTATGTTAGCCACCTTGGTGACGCTAACCGTAATCTCCGAGTTCGTGCGCGGCGGCCGCGTCATATCCAGGCATACAGGGCAGGGCTTGCTCGCTTCCATGGCCCACCTGTGGCGCCGAAACACTCGCCGCTACGGCGGCTACATTGTCCACTTCGGCGTAGCCGTGGTGGTCACAGGAATTCTCGGAACTCCCTTCAACCGCGAGGCAGAGAAGGAGATGGGCTACGGCGACCACATGACCATTGGCCCCTACACGCTGGTTTGCCAGTCTTATACCGAAGAGGACAATCCGAACTACAGCAACCAGTGGGCCATCATTAATGTTTTCCGAGGTAGCAGGCAGATCACGACCATGTTCCCCGAGCGGCGCTTCTACAAGGCCAGCCAACAGACGCAGACCATCCCACAGATTCATCCCACCTTCAAGGAAGATTTGTTCCTGGTTCGAGACCTTTATCTGGTCTATGAAGGCGTTAATCCCGAGACGGGCCGTCCGATTATCAAAGCGCACCTCAATCCGCTAGTGATGTGGATCTGGATCGGAGCGCTGGTGATGATCTTTGGAACCATCACTGCGCTGGTGCCGAATGCAGTGCCGGCGCGGGTGACTGCTCCGGCGCGAATCGAGCCCGAGCCAGTGGCGGCGCGAACCTAGGCTTGAGGTTGTTCACAGTGCCCATGATTTCTCACAAACTGCCGTCGAAGCGCGTCATCCAAATCGTGCTGCTGTCGCTCGCGATCGTGACTCTCATGGGAGCTGGGGACGAAGACGCACGCTTCAACCAGTTGGGCCATAAATTGATGTGCGTGTGTGGCTGCAATCAGGTGCTGCTGGAGTGCAACCATGTCGGTTGTCCGTTGTCGGACGGTATGCGTGGAGAACTGGTTGCGGCAATGAGCCGTCCCGACAGTGACGATCTGGTGCTGCAATCCTTCGTCCAGAAATACGGGCCCACCGTGCTGATCGCACCTACCACGAGCGGTTTCAACCGCGTTGCCTGGGTCATGCCATATCTGGCGCTGGCGCTAGGGTTGACGACCGTCGTCCTGGTTGTCCGCGCCTGGCGCGGCAGCGATGGCCGGGGTGCTGGCCGCGTCGTCGGAGGAGGCGGGGTCGACGGGGGTCCGGCGCTTGACCAGTTCCGCGAACAAGCCAGAAAGGACACGGAACTGTGATCGTTCTCGTCTGCGCCCTGGTAACAATCAGCGTGTTGTTTTACATTTTCTATTTGCCTGGCAAATTGCATGTCGGCCCGGAGAAGACCCGCCTGGTCTATTTACGCGAGCGCAAGGAAGTGGTCTATGAGAATCTTCGCGACTTGAATTTCGAATACAAGGCTGGCAAGTTCCCGGATTCTGACTACCAGGCGATGAAGTCCTCTCTCGAAGAGGAGGCCGCAGCCATCCTAGCCGAGATTGCGCATCTCGAAGAGGCCACAATTTCCCCACTGCGAGGAAGTGGAAAGGGAGCACGAGTTTGAACCTGCCAACGCTGACACAGGTCATGTGGGGACGGGCGCCCCTTCGACGTCGCTCAGGGCAGGCCTCGCCCGTCCAGGCCGAGCGGAAGCTCGGCAGACTCGGCCCGGAACACAGGTCAAGCACCTTTATCCCGTTCCTTCTCCTCCTTCTCGCTTCCTTTGCCTCTGCCCAAACCCTCACCGGCACCGTGAAGAATGGCACGACCAACAAGCCTGCCGGCGGCGACGAAGTTGTTCTAATCAAGCTGGCCCAAGGCATGGAGGAAGCCGCCCGTACCAAGACCGATGTCCAGGGGAATTTCAGCTTCAAACTGGATGACGCCGCCAGCCCCCACTTGATTCGCGCTATTCATCAGGGCGTCACCTACCACCGCATGGCGCCTCCGGGAAGCACTTCGGTCGACTTGCAGGTCTATGATGTGTCCAAGAAAGTTGATGGCATTAACGTAACTGCGGACTTGATGTACCTGCAGGCCGGCAAGGGAGAGCTGGCCATAATGCGGCTGTTTGCCGTCGACAATACGTCCAAACCGCCGCAAACGCAGATGAATGAGCACAACTTCGAATTTTATCTACCAAGCGGCGCACAGATCGATTCTGCGCAAGCCCAGACATCGGGGGGACAAGCAGTTAATACCGCGCCCGTTCCGGAAGCAGAAAAGGGACGCTACGCCTTTGTCTTCCCCTTGCGTCCGGGCACGACCCAATTCCAAGTCACATATCATCTTCCCTACGAAGGTAAAGCCAACCTCGATCCCAAGCCGCTCTATCCGCTCGAACACTTCGTTGTGATCCTGCCCCAGTCGATTCAGTTTTCTTCGGCTCAGGCGGGAGTTTACGAAGAGAAGCAGCCGCCGACTCCGCCTGGCGCTGTTGCGGAGGTTGCGGCCAAAGTCAAGCCGGGCGAAGACCTGGCATTCGCAGTGTCGGGGAATGGCATGCTTCAGGCAGAGAACTCCCCAAATGAAGGCGACGGTTCCGGCACTGTTGCACCGCCACAGGCTCGCAACCGCGATACCCGTCCAGGAGGCGGACTGGGCCCTCCCATCGATGCTCCCGATCCACTGCAAAAGTATCGCTGGTACATTCTGGGTGGGTTCGCAATCGTGCTGGCGGCCGGAGCAGTCTACATTGCCGGACGTTCCAAACATTCCAGCGCGGACATCGCCTCCGATCTAGCGGCACCAATTGCGCGAGCGATAGCAAAAGCCCCGTCGACTGGGCGTTCCGAACTACTCCTCGAAGCTCTGAAGGAAGAACTCTTTCAGCTCGAGGTGGAGCACAAACAGGGTCGCATCTCGCAACCGGAGTACGAGAAGGCGAAAGCGGCACTGGATCAGACTCTGGAACGGGCCCTCGCCCGAAGCGCCCCAAAGTAAAGCCGCTAAGTTGCCCACTAGCCTGGCCATGAATCCGTCCCTCCGGCGTACCATCTAATGACTTAGAACTGAGGATATTTCTATGGGAAACACGTTCAAAACCGCCCTCTTGCTGACGGCAATGACGCTGCTGCTGATGGCGATTGGCCGGGCCTTCGGCGGCGAGAACGGCATGCTCTTAGCGTTGGGGATCGCTGCCGTCACTAACTTTGTCGCGTACTTTTTCTCCGACAAAATTGCACTTGCCACTTATCGTGCTCAACCGGTTACCCGGGAACAGTTGCCCAGGGTCTACAGCGTTGTGGAACGCATGACGCAGAAGATCGGCCTGCCGATGCCCAAGATTTATGTGATTCCTACTGACTCGCCCAACGCTTTCGCGACCGGTCGCAACCCAGCCCATGCCTCGGTAGCGGTCACCGAGGGGATTCTGAATCTGCTCAACGATGAGGAACTGGAAGGCGTGCTGGCGCACGAACTCGGACATGTGAACAATCGTGACATCCTGATCAGTTCGATCGCCGCCACGATTGCCGGCGCCATCACATATTTAGCTCGTTTCGGCTTCTTTTTCGGCGGGATGGGCGACCGCGACGAGCGCCGGGGTGGAGGTCTCGGTTCTATTCTCATGCTGATTTTGGCTCCCTTTGCCGCCATGCTCATTCAGCTCGCGGTATCGCGCTCGCGCGAATACCAGGCGGATGCTACAGGGGCGCACTTTACCGGCAATCCATATGCTCTGGCCAGCGCGCTAGCAAAACTTGATGCCTATTCGCGTCGCGTCCCCATGGTCGGTACGCCTTCGACGGCGCATCTTTTCATCGTCCAGCCACTGTTGGGAATGAATTTCGGCAGCTTATTCTCCACCCATCCGCCGATTGCCAAGCGCATCGAGCGCCTGACCGGAAGGCCGGCGGAGTTTACGCAGTAACACTGTGCCCGCTTCGCGTCTCTCGTTTTCGGCGACAACTGACTGCAAGGTCAGAAGTTTTCCACGTTCTAACTGCTGATTGATTCCGACAACTGATCGTCGGGAACATGACTTTGGTACCCGGCAGCCAGCTTGTATGCCGGTAATCGCCTTTCCGTGCTTAGTAAAATCGAGATTCGCATGTCTCCTGAAACCGCTGTAGCCGCCTCTCATCGCGCGGCACAACTGGAAACCGCTCTGTGCAAGGTCATCCGCGGGAAAGATGACATCATCCGTCTCGCTCTGGTTTCGATGATGGCTCGCGGGCACCTGCTCATTGAAGGCGTGCCCGGCGTGGGCAAGACAACTCTTGCGCAGGCACTGGCGCGGGCTTTGGACTGCAGTTTCCAGCGAGTGCAATTTACCAGCGACATGCTGCCGTCCGACATATTGGGAATTTCCATCTACTCCGCCATCGAGCAGGAATTTGAGTTCAAGCGCGGGCCGATTTTCACCAATGTGCTTTTAGCCGATGAGATCAACCGCACCACGCCAAAAACTCAATCGGCATTGCTGGAAGCTATGAACGAAGGCCAGGTCACAGTGGATGCTCATAGCCATCCTCTGCCCCAGCCGTTCCTGGTTATAGCCACACAGAACCCGGTAGAACACCACGGAACCTATCCGCTGCCAGAATCCCAACTCGATCGTTTTCTGATGCGGCTACGGATGGGCTACCCTGATGGTAGTGCCGAACGCGAAATTCTCCGCTCGGAGGCAGGCACGGCACAGTTGGAAGTCTTAGAGCCGGTGATCACCGGCGCGGATGTCCTGGAAATGCAGCAGGCAGTCACGCAAGTTCGCGTGGACGATTCGCTCGTCAGCTACACCTTGGCGATTGTCCGCCGGACGCGCGAATCGGAACACTTTTCGTTAGGCGTCTCGCCACGGGGCTCACAAATGCTCTATCGTGCCGCCCAAGCCATGGCTTTTCTTGACGGCCGCACCTTCTGCGTCCCAGAAGATTTCAAGCCGCTGGTGGTTCCAGTCTTCGCCCATCGCGTGGTTCTGAATGGGTCCCATTCTTCTACGCTGAAGAAGTCCGAACAGGCTGACCAAGTCATCCGCGAGATCGTGGAAAGCGTGCCCGTTCCGGTATAGGGCGCTGGCGTTCTCCCTATCCGACCTGCATAATGCTTGGGCATGTCCTTTCTTCGTTTCCTCATGCTACTTTCGCTGATCGTTTGGCTGGGCGGATTGATCTTTTTTCCCGTAGTGGCCCAAATGGCTTTCTCCATGCTACCGAGCCGCCATCTCGCAGGATTGGTAGTTGGCCGGTCTTTGAGCGTGCTGCACTGGATGGGGATTATTTCCGGCGCAGTCTTTCTCGCCAGTTCCGTGCTCTACAGCCGATTTGAAAGTGGTACGACCAATATACTTGCCGGGCGCCATCTACTCATCTGCCTCATGCTCGCGCTCACGCTGATCTCGCAGTTCGCGATCATTCCTCGGATGGATACCCTGCGCGCGGCTATCCCCGGGGAGATTGATTCGGTTTCTCCGGACAATCCCGCCCGCATGCAGTTCGACGCCTTGCACGCCTGGTCGACGCGGCTGGAGGGTGGGGTGTTGCTGCTCGGACTGGTGGTCGCGTACTTAACCGCTTCCAGCTTTCAGCGCTAACTGCCCCAATCAATTTCTGTAGCGTCGCATCATCATTTATCCTTCACAGGACAACCAGGAGCCACAAGCTAGCAGCTTTCCCTATGAAAACTGGCATCATCGGCCTGCCGCAAGTGGGCAAGACATCTCTGTTCGGCATCTTGACCAAGGCGCATCTCTCGCAGCAGGCCTATGCCAACCCGCGCGAGGCCCACATCGGAGTCGCCAAAGTTCCTGATGACCGCCTCGACCGCCTCGCGGCGCTCTACAACCCCAAGAAGCTTACCCACGCCTCCGTCGAATACGTGGACGTCGGCGCGATTGGCGAGGAAGCGCTCAAAGAGACCGCCTACCTTGGACACTTGCGAAACGTGGATGCGCTGGCCCACGTGGTCCGCGCTTTCGACGACCCTTCCATCCCTCACGTTGGGCCGGTCGATCCTCTCCGTGACATTAAGAATGTCGAATTCGATCTCATGGTCAGCGATCTTGGCCAGATTGAGAAGCGATTGGAACGGCTGGAAAAAGATCTCAAGAAAATGCGCTCGGCTGACCTGGAAAAAGAATTCGACTTGCTCAAGCGCGCCAATGCTCATTTGGGATCTGAACGCCCGCTGCGCGAGATGGAAATGACACCCGAAGACAAAAAGCGCCTTCGCGGCTTCATGTTCCTCAGTGAGAAGCCGATTCTCTATGTGCTTAATGTGAATGAGAGCACGGAACTTGGCAAAGATCTCGAAAATGCCGCCGGCAAATACAAGTTGGTAGATGTCGCCTCTCGCCCTAACGCCGCTGCAGCCGCCATTTGTGGCAAGGTGGAGGCGGAGCTCGCAGAGATGAGCGACGCTGATGCCGCCGAGTTCCTGTCCAGCTATGGGCTGCAAGAGAGCGGTCTGGTGCGGCTTATTCGGACTACATATGCTCTGCTGGGTCTAATTTCATTCTTCACTGCGGGGGAAGACGAATGTCGCGCCTGGACGATTCTCGTCCACACCCGCGCGGTCGAAGCCGCCGGCGCCATTCACTCCGATCTTGAGAAGCATTTCATTCGTGCCGAAACTATCCGCTGGGACCAACTCCTTGAGGCCGGCTCAGAAGCCAACGCCCGCTCCAAGGGCACGCTGCGGCTCGAGGGCAAAGACTACATTGTGCAGGACGGGGATGTGATGCACATCAGGCATAGCGGATAAAAATCAGTTCTCTGTTCTCAGTTACCAGTTCTCAGTGTTCATGCGTCACAGCTTTTCGGGCTGGTATTGCCTATTATGGTCCAGAGGAGGATCAGTTATGGGGCAGTCTTATCGAGAATTGGTGGCTTGGCAGAAGGCAATGAACTTTGTGATGGAGGTCTATAGAATTACCAAGACTTTCCCGCGGGACGAAGTCTATGGTTTGGCAAGTCAGCTCCGAAGATCAGCTGTTGCCATTCCGACCAATATCGCCGAAGGGCAAGCCCGATTCTCTGCGAATGACTTCTTCTTCTTTCTTGGTCGAGGACGAGGGGCCCTGGTGGAAGTAGAGACGCAGTTAATGATTACCCAGAACCTGGGCTACTTCTCTTCAGAACAAGGGCAGCAATTGCTGGACCGGGCCGCGGAGTTGGGCAAGATCCTAAACGGTCTCATCGCATCGATCCGGCCGGCTGCATAACGGGGAACGGAGAACCAGGAACCGAGAACTGGTATCATCCTCAGGCTCCCATGCACCCCATACTTCTCAGCCTGGTTCTGGGCCTGACGGCCGCTGCGGCGAATGTTTTTGGCGGCGCCATCATCGTCCAGAAACACTGGGAGCGTTCCTACCTGAAATACTTCGTCGCTCTCGGCGCCGGTTTTATGCTGGCGACTGCTTTGGTGGAGGTCTATCCCGCAAGTCTTGCACTGCGCGGCAAGAGCGCGACCTTACTTGTCCTCGCAGGTTACCTGATCATTCACTTTTTCGAGCACACCGCCACCCCGCACTTTCACTTCGGAGAAGAAACGCATGAAGATCAATTCCTACATAGCCATAAAGGTTATTCGGTGCTCATTGGATTGATCATTCACACTTTTTTCGATGGCATCGCCATCGCTTCCGGCTTCATCGTTTCCAATTGGCTGGGATGGATCATTTTCTTTGCTATTTTTCTACACAAAATTCCGGAGGGATTCACCGTAGCATCCGTGATGTTGGCGAGTGGGCGCAGCCGAGGCGTGGCTTGGGGAGCGTCCATGCTCCTGGGGGCTGCCACGTTTGCCGGGGTGTTGACCATGGCACTGTTGCGCCGTGAAGTGAGCTTTGGGCTGCCGCTCTCGGCTGGGGTCACAATCTACGTCGCCGCCTCGGACCTCATTCCCGAGGTAAATCGTGAGCCGGGGGCGGGGGTAGCACTAGTGGTGTTTCTTGGAGTGGGGTTGATGCTGCTGCTGGATCAATTCGTCCACGTGCCCTAGATAGAACGGCCGCTACTCCACAGTATGCTTCGCGGTATAACCCTCTCGCGCTATGATCTGATACTTAACGTCTTTGCCTTTTTGGTCTCTTATTTTCAGCGGACCACCATCAGGCGCCACGATATCGACCTTCAGCTTGCGATAGCTGCCATCGAGCTTAGGATTGGTCGGGCGATAAGAAATTTGGTACTGGTTGCGAATGTCTCCAGCGATGTCGTGAAAAATCTGCGGGAATTCCGCTTGAAACCGCGGCTGGTAATAGCGGCCCCCGGTCAAGCGAGCGAAAGTCTGCATCTCATTATCGGCTTGCAGATAATCCATCCGGTTGATGGGGATGCCAGCTCCGTGCGAGTAGCCCGTACACCCGTGAGTTTCGCAGTATTCGCGCAGTGCCCACCCGACGCTCACAGAAAAGATCGTCACATCGGGCGTAGCCTTAACTTTCTTTGTGATCTGGTCGAGGTTTAGCTTGCTAAAACTGTCAAAGCCGGTGCTGATCAAAACGATGTACTTGTGCCCTTCGATTCGATCGATGCGGTCCAGCGTGTCGTACAAAGCGTCGAATAGGTTCGTTTCGGAGAAGCCCGGCATGCGCAACTGGTTCAGCGCGCCGTAGACCGCCTTTTTGTCCTGCGTGAAATCCACCATGATCTGCGGCTTCATGTCATAGGCGATGACCGCCACCCAGTCATCCTTTTTCAGTGTGTTCGCGAACGAGTAAGAGGCGTTCAAGGCGTCGATAATGAAGGAATAATTGGTAGAGGCAAACTCTACTACGAGGACCGCCGTGATCGGCGCTTCGGAAATCGTGAAGTTGCTGATGGTTTGCGCAGTGCCATCCTCGAACACACGAAAGTTCTCTTTTTTCAAATTGGAGATGAACTGTCCGTCTTTGGTCGTCACCGCGACAGGAACTTGCACCAGAGGTACGTCGACCCGGATGGAATAATCCGGCATACCTTCGATCTTCTTAGGCTTCGCCGGTGGCGGAGGCGCAGGAGGCTCCTCCTTCTTGCTTGGAATCGCATAAGGCCCCACATCGCTCTGCGGGCCTCCTGCCGCCGGAGGCGGCTCCTGTTGGCCGTTGGCGGCGGGAGCGGACCCCGGCTGGTTTTGAGCAGCCAGGGGGACGGTCCCTTCCAGCAAAATCCCCAAGACAAATAGCAACAATAAGATAGCCCCCGCGCATCTACGAAAGGGAGTGAAATTCCCCCGAAAATCAGTGTAAAACATGGAACTCCTCGCAAAACCCTGTGCTAGTATAGACGCAGAGCTTCGCGTTTGGGATGTTTTGCTCGGCCTCAAGTTTAGATACTCTCCCACCCGGCAAACCGAATACAGAGCGAAGTGCAAGTTGTTGGCGGATCTTTCGCCATCCTGGGGAAATTTCATGAGACGTTCTGTTCTCAACAGCGTTGTTCTGTCCTTTCTTCTATTGTCTTACGCCATCGGCGCACCAGATTCCAAGCCGGTTGAAACCATACCTCTTGACCAGATCCACGCCGGAATGCGGGGCGTCGCGTACACCGTGTTTCAGGGCACTACGCCCGAAGCCATGGACGTCGAAGTTCTAGGCGTCCTCAAGAACGCCAATGGTCCTAAGGGAGACGTGATCCTGGTTCGCTTGGGTGGAACGAAGGCGGAGTACACCGGCGTAGTCGCCGGGATGAGCGGCAGCCCTGTCTATCTCGACGGCAAGCTCGCAGGCGCGCTGGCATTTCGCATTGGAGAATTTTCCAAGGAACCCATCGCAGGCGTGACCCCGATTGGGGAGATGTTGGAAATCAATGCCATGGACCGCAGTCCGGCCTTCAGCGCGCTCCCGGCCAAGGTATCTCCTGAAACTGCCAGCAAGACCTCAGGGCCCGGGACTTCTACTGGACTTCAGCATGATTATGCCAACTACCTGAAGCCCATCGAAACGCCGCTGGTGTTCAATGGGTTTTCGGAAGAGGCGATGCAGCTTTTTGCTTCCCAGTTCGCGGCGGCGGGAATTGTCCCTGTAATGGGCGTAGGGTCGGCCAGCGGCGCCAAACAGCCAGAACCGCTAGAGCCTGGCTCGGCGGTAAGCGCTATATTGGTCCGCGGGGATATGGATATCGCTGCCACCTGCACCGTTACATACATGGATGCCCAACATCTTCTCGCCTGCGGCCATCCCTTGCTTCAGTTCGGGCAGATCGACCTTCCGATGACTAAGGCGCAGGTGGTGGCTACTTTGGCCTCGCCGCTAAACGCTTTCAAGATTATCAACACAACCGAGTCGGTGGGCGCATTCGTGCAGGACCGCCATACCGGCATCATGGGTGAGTTTGGCAAAAAGCCCGACATGATTCCGGTGACCCTGAACATCCAGGGTGGCCCAACCCCCAAGCAATTTCACTACGAAGTGCTGAACAACGCGCATCTTAGTCCGCTGGCAATGATGGCCACGGTATTTAACGCGCTGCATGGTGTGAATGAATACGGGGAAGACACGACCTATCGTATGAACGGACGCATCAGCGTGGTTGGATACCCTGATGTCACCGTGCGAAACATGTTCGCTGCCGCCGACGGCGGACAGCCCGCCGCGGTGCTTGCCGCGCTTTCAGTAGGCGACCGTTTCGGCCGGATCTACGACAACCCCTACAACATACCTGATGTGCGTGGTGTTCAATTGGATTTCCAGATTGTGCGCGACCGCCGCTGGGCACGCCTGGAAAGCGCCCATACCGACCTCACCGAAGCCCGGCCGGGGGACGAAATTATTATTGAAACTGCGCTGCGTCCCTACCGCGGTGAGGCCGTCGTGCGCCAGATTCCCATTCACATTCCGACTTCCACCTCCAAGGGTCCGCTGCACATTCTCGTAAGTGATGGAGATACGCTCGACCGTATCCGGCATGGCGCGCCGTTGTTCGGCCGTAAGCTGGATCTCGCTTCTACCATTGCTCTGTTGAACAAACAGCACACCAACGATCGCGTCTACGTCTCGCTGTTGGAGGCTGACCCTGAAGTCATGGTCGCCGACAAGGTGATGCCCGCCCTTCCCCTTTCCATCATGAACGTCATGGACGGAATGCGTGGGACGCAGGAAATGCAGGTGCTGGGTGAGTCTTCGGTAAACGAGACCGCCACTGCGCCCCTGGATTACGTTGTCTCTGGCGCGCAAGTGCTGACTATCACCATCAAGTAGGAACTCGGGGCGGAGGGCGCCGCGCCCGTCCTCCCCGGTTTCAACTCAGTTCTCCCGTGATAATCTGAATTGTCCCTCCAAGCCGATTATTGAGGTATAACTTGGCAATTCGTCTGCGTACGCTATCCGTTATCATTCCACTCTTTCTGCTTTTTTCTCTCTCTTTTGCGTTTGCGGAAGGCACGCGCACATGGGAGCAGTCGAAGTTCGACGAATTAACCAAGGGCACGGCTAAGGGTGTGGCCGTTCGCAGCGCGGGCGGACTTGAACTCGCTCCCGTTTTTAAAGCCATCGCAACCACTCCATCTACTTACATCTGGTCAATCGCGGCAAACCAGGGCGGAAGTCTTTATGTGGCCACCGGAGCTCCTGCGCGGATTTATCGCATCGCGCCGGACGGAGAAACCGTGCCAATCTTCGAGCCCCAGGAGTTGCAGGTTCAAGCGCTGGTCGTCGCTAAGAGCGGCATTATCTATGCGGCGACGAATCCTGATGGCAAGGTCTATCGCATTGAGCGGCGCGCCGGGGCCAACACTCCAAAAGATCCGCAAGGGAAGATATCAACAAGCGAGTTCTCCGCCTCGGTTTATTTTGAACCCGGTACCAAATACATTTGGGATCTCGCACTCGACGACGCTGGCAATCTGTATGTGGCCACCGGCGATCGGGGAGAAATCTTCCGAGTCAGCCCTAAGGGAGACCACTCATCTTTTTTCAAGAGCGACGAAGCCCACATTCGCGTGCTGGAGATCGACGCCAAGGGCAACCTGATCGCCGGCTCAGACGGCAGTGGTCTCATCTACCGGATATCTCCATCCGGGGAAGGCTTCGTACTTTATAGCGCGCCCAAGAAGGAAATCACCGCGCTGGCGATAGATAAGGCGGGTAACATCTATGCTGCCGGGGCGGGCGAAAAGCGCACCGGGGCCAGCCCGGCAAGTTTTTCCGTACCAGTTCCCGTTCCCACCCCGGCTCCGACTGTCGGCCAGCAACCGGGCATGGTGATCTCCAACGTGGCCCCCATCGCTCCCGCCGTGACCGGCAATATTCCCTTTCCCGGCGCGGGGGCGACCGGCGGATCCGAGATTTACCGGATTTCTCCCGATGGCTCACCCTCCCGATTTTGGTCGTCGCATGACGATTTGGTGTACGCACTGGCGTTCGATCAGAGTGGGCGCTTGCTGGCCGGAACAGGAAACCGCGGCCATATTTTCGCCATCGTTGGCGAAGACGAGTACACCGATTTGGTCAAGGCCAGCGCTGGCCAGGTGACCGCTTTTGCCAGCGCCTCAAATGGCGGGCTCTACACGTCCACCAGCAACCTGGGAAAGCTGCTTCTGCTAGGTGGAACTCCAGAAACTGAAGGCAACTATGAGAGCGATGTGTTCGATGCTCACATTTTCTCCCGTTGGGGACGGGCTGAATTTCGAGGCGCCGGTAATGTCGAGCTTCTAGCCCGCAGCGGCAATGTGGACAATCCCGACCGCAACTGGAGTCCGTGGAAAAAAATTGACTTGCAGAAGGAGCGAGAAGTAAACGCACCGCCGGCGCGGTTCATCCAGTGGAAAGCCGTACTGCGAGCCGGAACTCCCGCGCCGCGCCTGGACAGTGTTACGCTCAATTATCTGCCCAAGAATGTCGCTCCCGATTTCGACGACGTCAGCGTCCAGATCGGCACCCGTTATCAGCCGCTTCCCAAGAGCGTGGGCGATGGCAGCGGTGGTACGGGCGGAAACCCGCAGCCGCATTACGACCAGCCTCCGCCGAGCGTGCACGACCGCGATTCCATCGGCGTTAAATGGACCGTCCACGACGAAAATGACGACCAGATGGTGTATTCGGTCTGGTATCGCGGCGACGGGCAGAGCCGATGGCTCTTGCTCAAAGACAAACTGTCTGACAAGTTCTATTCCTTCGATGCTTCGCTCTTGCCGGACGGTGGTTACAACATCAAAGTAGTGGCCTCGGACGCGCCCTCGCACTCGCCTGAGCAGGCGCTCACTGCAGAAAAGGAAAGCCCGCGCTTCGAAGTGGACACCACTCCACCTCAGATCGAGAATCTGAACGCGTCCCTCGAAGGCGGTCAGATTCACGCGAACTTCCGCGCCGTTGATAGCTTCTCACCAATCAAGCGAGCCGAGTACTCCGTGGATGCGGGCGAGTGGCAGTTCGTCGAGCCTACGGGACAACTTTCAGATTCGAAAACGGAAAGCTACGATTTTCGAGTTACGGCACCGGCGGTCGCATCCTCCGCGACGGCGCCTCTCAAGAACACGGGCGGCCAACTCGAGCACGTAGTCGTGGTCCGGGTGTACGACCGATTCGACAACATGAGTTCGGCAAAGACCGTGATCCGAGGTAAATAGCGTGACCAGTCAGACGAGTGTCCACGCGACAATCACGCGCTCGATCCACTCAGTTGATCTGCCTGCCTGAGTTCCGGAAATCGCCATGCCCAGATGGCGATCACCAAGAGCGTGCCAACGCCACCCAACACAACAGCAGGCACGGTGCCGAACCAGTGCGCGGTCAGGCCAGACTCGAATTGGCCGAGTTCGTTAGAGGCGCCGATAAAGATCATATCCACCGCGTTCACCCGCCCACGCATTTCATCGGGCGTGGCGACCTGAACCAAGATGCCGCGGATGACCACGCTCACCATATCCGTAGCTCCAACCAGAACCAGCGCAGTCAGGGATAACCAAATGCTGTGCGAGATTCCGAAAAGAATCGTGAACACCCCAAAGCCGGTCACACACCACAACATCGTCGCCCCAGCCCGCCTTCTTACCGGTCGATGAGCCAGAAGAATCGCCATGGCGACCGCACCTACTCCCGGCGCGCTACGCAGTAGTCCAAGACCCCATGGGCCGGTCCTTAGAATTTCCCGGGCGTATACTGGAAGCAGCGCCACCGCTCCGCCCAACAAGACCGCAAATAGATCCAGCGAAATCGAACCTAGAATAAGCTTCTGCTGCCAAATATATCGGAATCCTGCGAAAACCGTGGTCAAGCTGATTTCTTGCCGCAGCCGTCGCGTCGTCCGGGGTTTGATCCGCAGAGTCGAAAGCATAGACGCCACTGCTATGAGCGAGGCCGTTCCGTACACTGCCGATGGACCGTGAGAAAAGGCGTAGAGAAGTCCTCCCATTGCAGGGCCGAGAATGGTCGCCGTTTGGAAGATGCTCGCGTTCCAGGCAACCGCGTTAGGAAAGTGCTGCTCCGGGACTAATTGAGGCAGGATTGCCCGGGCCGTGGGTCCATTCAAGGAACGAACGGCACCCACCAATGCGATTACCGCGTAGATCGGATACGCCGAATGAACACCATGGCGTGCGATGCCCAGGAGCAGGCTGGAACACAAACCAAATCCGCCGTAACACAATGTCAAAAGTTTTCGCCGGTCGAAGCGGTCAACCGCCTGGCCCGAAACCAGAAACAGAAGAATCCCAGGCAGAAATTGTGCCAATCCGACCAGACCCAGATCCAATGGCCGCTTGGTGATCTCGTACACCTGCCAACCGACCGCGACCGACTGCATCTCCAATGTGATCACGATGAAAAAGCGAGCGCCCTGAAAACGTACAAAGTCGGGATGGCTAAATGCGGCTCGCCCGGCAAGAGTGGAGTTCGCGGATTCGGCCATCGCTCACTACTGTGCCACAAAATCAAAACCACGTACTCTACAGGAAGATAAAATCGCAAATGCTCCTGTTTCTGCGCATGATCGGATGGATCGCCTGCGTCATCTATGCCACTATCCCGTCGTTCTGGCTGCTGATTCATTCGCAGGTAGACTACTGGCGTTCGCACTCACGTTCTCCCTACCGCATGCTGGTACCCGCTTGGATCGGGATGTGGATTACCTTGGGCGCAATCACCTCGCCTTGGCGGCACCTTTCGCTCTACCAGACGGCGTGGACGTGGGTTCCAGCCTCCGCGATTTTCAGCGTCGGCCTCTGGATTTACCAGAGTTCAGGACAGCATTTCAGCAGCGCCCAGCTGGGCGGTGTTCCGGAAGTTGTTCCCGGACATCCGGAACAGCGATTGGTGACTTCTGGCATCCGGGCTCGCATTCGCCATCCGGTTTATCTAGCCCACCTATGCGAGATGCTGGGCTGGAGCCTTGGGAGTGGTCTGGTGGTTTGCTACGCCTTGACGGCGTTCGCCGTAGTATCCGGTTTCATCATGATCCAACAGGAAGACGCTGAACTTGAAGAACGATTTGGAGAAGAATATCGAGCATACCGGCGGAAAGTGCCCGTCGTGTTCCCCAAAATTCGGACGAAAATTTCCCTGTGAATGCGACCTCATGAAAACGTTCCGCACACCTCTAGCTATAATCGGGGCTTGGCTGATGGCAAATCGCTACCATGCGCTTTGAACTCTTTGTCGCCTCCCGCTACCTTCGCGCGAAAAGACGGCAGGTTGAGGCGTTCGCGCGGCGTTGGAGCCGCGCGCCGAAATCCCGAGCACAGCGAGGGACCTCCGGATGAGATTTGAACTCTTTGTCGCTTCCCGGTATCTTCGCGCCAAGCGGCGGCAGGTTGAGGCGTTTGCGCGGCATTTGAGCCGCGCGCCGAAATCCCGAGCACAGCGCGGGACCTCCGGATGAGATTTGAACTTTTTGTCGCTTCCCGATATCTCCGTGCGAAAAGGAGGCAGGCCTTCATCGGCGTCATTACCGGCATTTCCATCGCCGGGGTTGCGGCGGGAGTCGCATCGCTGATCGTCGCCCTCGCGATCAACAACGGATTCCGCCAGGATCTACAGGATCGTCTCCTGGGCTCGACTTCCCACGTTAATCTGCTGCGCATCGAGAGTGACGGCATCAAAGACTGGCGTCCTCTCATGGATCGGCTGTCGAAAGAGCCTCACGTAGTCGCTACCGCTCCTGCTATTTATGAGCAGGTGTTGATTTCGCGCGGCCCGCGGGCCCGTGGGGCCGTGCTCAAGGGCTTGATGCCAGCCTATGAACGAAAAGTCAGCGACCTGCTGAACACGGTGACGATCGGATCGGCGGAGGCGCTGGAAGAACGGCCGACAGATGCAGTTTCATCTTCCGCGGGCGAGGGCGCCCGCGCTACACCAACCGAGAAATCGCCGACTTCTCTCGAAGGCGTCCAGGACCGCGTCGCAGCCATGTCCCCCATCATTCTCGGCAAGGACATGGCCGACGAGCTGGGCGCTACCCTGGGCTCGGTCGTGCTCGTCACCAGTCCGCAAGGCGAGCTGACTCCTTTTGGCATGGTCCCCAAGTACAACCGCTTTCGTGTAGCGGGGGTTTTCAACTCCGGCTTCTACGACTACGACAGCTCCTGGGCCTTCACTCGGCTGTCCGATGCGCAGCAGCTCTTTGGTCTCGGCGACCTGGTTTCCGTCATCGAATTCAAAGTGGATGACATCTATCAGGCCGGCGAAATCGCTCACAAGCTGGAACAGGCCGCCGGCAAGGGTTTCATGGCCACAAACTGGATGGAACAGAACCGGGCTCTCTTCCGTGCTTTGCGGTTGGAACGTCTGGTCACCTTCATCACCATAGGGCTGATCGTATTCGTCGCCGCTCTCAACATTCTCATCTCGCTGACGATGATGGTTATGGAAAAAACCCGGGATATCGCCGTGCTCATGTCCATGGGGACGCGCAAAGCTCAGGTGCGCCGAGTGTTCATCGCGCAGGGGATGCTGATCGGTGTGATTGGCACGACGATCGGGCTGGTCCTCGGTTATGCCCTCTCCTGGATCGGCGGACATTACCATTTGCTTTCGCTCGCCCCGGAAGTTTATTCCATCGACTATGTGCCCTTCGCGCCCCGCGTGATGGATGGAGTGCTGGTCGCACTGGTTGCGATTGGAATTTCCCTGATTGCGACGGTTTATCCATCGTGGTCGGCGGCACGTATTCTGCCTGCCGAAGCTTTGCGTTACGAATGACCGACGATCCCGCGTTGCTGGTCATTTTCGACGTCTTTTGGCATTCCGGATGCGAACCGGCATACAGTTTTTCGTATAGAAGCTCCTGGAAACGGCAGTAGCAGCCATCGCCGCTGCGTCCGTGTTTTAATGGCCAAGGGTCACGCCGGCGCGCCTGAATCTGAGCCGAGGGGCTAATATTTTGCATCTAACCGCTTCAGAAGTGATCTTGCGGATCGAGGGCCTGAAGAAGGTCTTCCGATCTGGCGAGTCAGATTTGGTGCTCTTTGAAAATTTATCGTTCCAGGTGGCCAAAGGCGAGATGCTGGCGATCGTGGGCGAATCAGGCGCGGGAAAGAGTACCTTGTTACACATCCTGGGCGCTCTTGATAGCGCTTCCGCAGGTGACGTATACTGCGCCCACTTGCGCGTAAGTTCGCTTACGGAAAACGACGCCGCCGAGTTTCGCAATCAACAGCTCGGTTTCGTCTGGCAATTCCACTACCTGCTGCCGGAATTTACGGCGCTGGAGAATGTGGCAATGCCTCTTCTGCTGCGGGGAGCGTCCCGGCAGACAACGCAAGTAGAAGCTTCGCGCTGGCTGCGCGAGGTTGGCTTGGAGCAGCGTGCGCATCACCGTTCCGGGGAGCTTTCCGGAGGTGAGCAACAGCGCGTGGCGCTGGCTCGTGCGCTTATCACCCGGCCTAAGCTTTTGCTGGCGGATGAGCCAACCGGAGACCTCGACGGCCGGACTGCGGACTCGGTGTTTGAATTGATCTCCCGGTTGCATCGCGATTATGGGCTCACCTCCCTCATAGCTACACACAACTTTGCGTTTGCACGCCGTTGCCACCGCGTGCTCCGGTTACAACAGGGACGCATCGAGGAGATTGCACCGGAGACGCTTCCGGTCTAGGCCGGTCGCAAGTAGGTGCAACCGGTTTGCGGAGAAACAACACTTGGGTGTCTTTGGTAACGGGACTACGGTTTGTCAACGACTCGAATGGGCCATGGACTTTGCTGGCAGCCGGATTGCATAATGAACTCAGGGCCAAGGATTTCCGAGGACTGAGGGCCGCCAGAAAACCGACTCACGAGTCCCCAAGAGGGCCAAGAGGGTAGGGTTATATGTTCGAACGTTATACGGAGAAAGCAAGGCGCGTCATCTTCTTTGCGCGATACGAGGCGAGTCAGTTCGGATCGCCTTACATTGAGACGGAGCACCTGCTTCTGGGACTCTTGCGCGAAGACAAGGCTCTGACTAATCGATTCCTGCGTTCGCATGCCTCAGTCGAATCCATTCGCAAGCAGATCGAAGGCCATACTACTATCCGGGAGAAAGTATCCACTTCCGTCGACCTTCCGTTAAGCAATGAATGCAAAAGGGTTCTGGCCTACGCGGCGGAGGAAGCCGAGCGCCTCTCGCACAAACATATTGGCACTGAGCACTTGCTTTTGGGTTTGCTCAGAGAGGAGAAGTGCTTTGCCGCTGAGATTCTGCACGAGCGAGGCCTGCGCCTTTCGAGCATCCGTGAGGAACTGGCGCGAAGCAGCCAGGAAAAAGCGCAGCCGCAGCGTCAGCGCGAATCTTCCCTGCTGAGCGAATTCTCCCGCGATCTAACCCAGGCGGCCATGGACAACCAGCTCGATCCGCTGGTGGGACGGGAAGGCGAACTGGAACGGGTGGTGCAGATCCTTTGTCGCCGTACCAAGAATAACCCGGTTCTGATCGGCGAACCCGGGGTGGGAAAAACCGCGATCGTCGAAGGACTGGCGCAGCGCATTGCGGACGGTGAAGTTCCCTCATTTCTTGCCGATAAGCGCATCCTTGGTCTGGATCTTTCCTTGATCGTAGCCGGCACCAAGTATCGCGGCCAATTTGAAGAGCGCTTAAAGACCATCATGAAGGAATTGATGGAGTCGCAGAATTCCATCATTTTCATCGATGAGCTGCACACTCTTGTGGGCGCGGGATCGGCAGAAGGTTCGCTCGATGCCGCCAACATCTTGAAGCCGGCTCTCTCACGTGGAGAGATCCAGTGCATTGGTGCCACCACTCCTGGCGAGTATCGGAAGTCAATTGAGAAAGACCGTTCGCTGGAACGGCGTTTCCAGGCAGTGAAGGTGCCGCCCCCGAACGAGGTCGATGCAACCAAGATTCTCTTCGGAATTAAGGATCGCTACGAGAAGTTTCACGCCGTCACCTATACCGACGACTCCATCAATTTTGCGGTATCGCATTCCAACCGGTACATTCCGGACCGCTTCCTGCCCGATAAGGCGATCGACCTGATCGACGAAGCCGGAGCGCGCGTAAAGCTGCGCCAGACGTCGTTGCCTGAGGAGCTCACCGAGGTACAGAAGCGAATCAAGTTCATCGTTCATCGCATGGAGAACGCCATCGCGAACCATGAGTTCGAGAAGGCGCGTTTCTATTCGGACGAAGAACGCAAAGAGCGCGAGAACCTGCGCGCTCTTCGCGAGAAATATCATTTGGATGAGTCCTCGACCGGCGTCGTCGGCCGCGAGGACATCGAGGACGTGGTTTCGCGCTGGACTGGCGTGCCTATCACCTCTATCAAGGAAGAAGAGTCGCAGAAGCTGCTGCGCATTGAAGAGGAACTGCACAAGCGGATTATTTCGCAGGACAAAGCCATCATCGCTCTGGCCCGCGCCATCCGCCGCAGCCGCGCCGGCCTGAAGAGCCCGAATCGGCCCATTGGTTCGTTCCTGTTTCTGGGCCCCACGGGTGTTGGCAAGACCGAAGTCGCCCGCACTCTGGCGCAGTTCATGTTCGGCAGCGAGAAGTCGCTGGTCCGCTTCGATATGTCCGAGTTCATGGAGAAGCACTCTGTCTCAAAACTGATCGGCTCGCCTCCAGGCTACGTGGGCTACGAAGAAGGCGGTCAGCTCACCGAGCGCGTCAAGCGCGCGCCCTACTCGGTCGTCCTACTGGATGAAATCGAGAAGGCGCATCCGGACGTCTTCAACATCCTGCTACAGGTGTTCGAAGACGGCCAGCTCACCGACGGCCTCGGGAACACGGTGGACTTCAAGAACACCATTATCATCATGACCTCGAACATTGGCGCGCGTTACCTGCAGAAGCGCGAAGGCCTGGGATTCCAGTCGAGCAAGGAAGACATGGTCTCGGAAAAGGTCGAGGATCTGGTGCGAAACGAAGTTAAGCGTACGTTCAACCCCGAATTCCTGAACCGTCTGGACGAAATTATTCTGTTCAGTGCCCTGAGCGAGCAGGATCTCATTCAGATCCTCGAGCTGATGGTCAGCCTGCTGAACCAGAATCTGGCCCAGAAGTCGATCACCGTGACTGTGACCGACGAGGCCAAGAAGTGGATTCTGAACCAGACCCTGGGCGATCGCAGCTACGGAGCGCGTCCGTTGCGACGGGCCTTGCAGAAGTACATCGAAGACCCGCTTTCGGAAGCCCTGATCCAGGGCACCATTACGACCCGTCCGGCATTCATCGAAGTCTTCCTCGAAAGCGGCAAGCTGTACTACCGCCCGGTGGATTCGAAGGAAACCGAGGGTGTACTGCTGTACGAGAATTCGTAGGAAGCAGCACTCAGCCATCAGCAATTAGCCGTCAGCCAAAAAGCTGGCGGCTTTCTTTTCTTCGCGCTGTTTGCGAAGCTTTGCGTCCTTTAAGGGCTTCGAAAGTCAAAGTCTTTTAACCGCGAAGCTCGCAAGAAAGACAAGCTAAGAACGCGAAGAAATTCGGCCTTTTGACTCTTGCTTTCCAACCTTGCTTTCTTCGCGCTCTTTGCGGAGGCTTTGCGTACTTTGCGGTTAAGGGCCCTTGACCTAACCTAAACGGTTTGGAATCCGGCGCGCCCTGACCCGCCGTACATCTCCTTCCGTACCCTAGGAGATCGGCCTCCCGCACGACAAGATAGGGAGTCACCAGTCTGCCCTGTGGTCGCGGACTTCCCCCTCCCGAATCAACCCCAGCGCAGTCGAGATCCACCCTCATGACCGAGAACTACAGTTCATTCGAAGAAGAGCCAGTCAGCGCTACCTGGAATCACACAATCCAGATCCTGCTGGGCGTTTTGTTGCTGATTGGGGCTGGTTTACTGGCCTACCACTACGCCCCCGCGCCCACTAACGAGCTTGCCGACCAGGTCCAGGAGTTGACCCTTCAGGTGGATCAACTTAAGCAAGAGCAGGCCATGCCCAGCATGGTCCTGAACCGGTATCGCGATTCAATCTGCTACATTTACGGGGTTTACCAGGTTGGAATGCCTCAGCAGCGGCCAGCCCTCCGCGCACGTATTTCCGGCACCGGTTTTGTCGTGGCGGAAGGGCTCTTGGCCACCAATCGCCACGTCGCCGAGCCTTGGTATGGAGACCCCGAGGCTAGCGTCCTGATTAAGAAGGGCGCCGTCCCGCGACTGGAAAAACTGATAGCGTTCTTCCCGGGGTTTCCTACTCCGGTAGACATTACTCCGGTGGCGCTATCGGCGCACGGGGACTTGGCCGTACTTCACGTGGAGAATTCGCTGGCTATTAACCAGCTCCGGCCTTTGCCCCTGGCTGACGCCGTTTCGAACCCGGGAGAGCTCGTAGCTGTAATCGGCTATCCCATGGGCGTGCTGGGTATGGTGGCGAAATCACCCACGGCGGTGTACGACCGTCTGGCGTACCGGCGCGATGACATCAAAGCGGCCAACGAGCTTGCGGCGCTCTCATTGATTCGTCCTTCCGCGACTTGCGGCCACCTGGGCGACGTGGTCGGCGACAAGCTTATCTACGACGCTCCCACCGCCCACGGCGCCAGCGGCGGCCCGGTATTCAATTCTCAGGGCCAGGTCATCGGGATCAACGCCGCCTTCATCGATGGCTTCTCCGGAGGCACCCTGGGCGTCTCCGTGCAGGCGCTAAGACCGCTGATTGACGCCGCCCAGAAGAAGAACCTGCACCCAGCGGCGGCTGGATCCCGCTAATCCCATTTCTACTCCAGAGGGTGCCCCGTCCAAGATATGCTTGGGCGGGGATGTTCGTTCGTCACAGAATGGCGAGCGGTTCGGAACTAACCTGTCCCCATGCCTTGGGGACTAAAGCAGCGTGGTGCTGGGGACGGTGGAAATCGAATCGCAATGGACGGCGCGGCGGCGCGAGTGCGCGGGTTGTATTTCTCACTGTGCAAATACGGCCAACGAAGGAAAACCCCCGCCCAAGCATAGCTTGGACGGGGCACCCTCCCGAGTAAAATCCGAGGAGGTAGCCCGGGTCACCCGCCAGTTAGACCGTCAATTTTCACCATGATCCGTGAATGTGGTAGGTGACTTTTCCGTTTGCTGTGCGGAGAGTGATGTCGTTGTTCTTCCTTTCAGCCTCATATCTCTCTGGCCGATAGCAAGTAGGGTGGTAGACCTTAGCATCTTGGTCTTTCACCAAGTCGCACGGCACCTTCACTCTCTTTTCAATAGGAACAAGCTCTATCGAGCAAGGTGTTATTAGGGTTTCGGCGCAGATTGCGAGAGCATGTGTTCCGTCGGGCAGGATCAGAAAGGCCGTATAGAACACCGTTGTTGGCGTGGCAGCGGAAGATTCAGAGCTAAGACCGTAAACCTGCACGAGTGGTTTTGGCTTACGCGCGGCTGCGACGGGATTGCAGAGAGAGGCAGCCAAGGTGACTAAGAGCCAAACAGACAATCGCGTCATACGATTCCCAGCCTGCTCATGCTACTAACAGGCCAACCCTTTCGCGGTTCGCTCCTCCAGCTAGACGGTCAGATTCTCAGCGTCCCTGATCTGCTGTGCTTGAGCGCGCAGCCTTTTTGCCTTTTCAAGACCACACGCGTACAAATACCGGAGATTCTCCAGTACGATTTGTTCGTCGCTGTGGATCACCATTTCCCTATAAAAGTGACCCTCGCCCTCGAAGCCTGTGGCCAAGTTCTCAAGGTAATTCGCAAACTGCTCTGTCGTGGGATGCACAAGTGCCTCCATTTCACAACAATTCTAACAGTCGCCGGATTGCTCGCTCCTTGGGCGGTCGGACAGGGCGGGTGGCACGCCTTTGCGTTTCTTGCAAAGGTGAAAGGGACTCGTCCGCTGTAAAAAGTCACGCCTGGACGATGATTAACTCGTACCACAGAATTCTGGCACTTGAACGCAAAGTCAAAATCCCAATGAGGTCGAGCACTGTGGTCCCCACCTTTCGGAAAACCGAGAAAGGTGGGCCGCCCGCCCAACGGCAGCACTGTCAGGGGTCGAGGGACGCGACTCCGGATGCGTGATTTCCGACGTCAAGGCCTAATCCGCGGCTGTCTGCTTTGAGAATGACTGAATGGCGGATGCCTCATCGTCCTTGATCTCGAGGACCTTGTGGAGGTTGGTAATCCGCAGTACTTCCAGCACTGGCGGGGTCGGGCCAAACAGCTTGAGGTCGCCACCCTGCCGCCGCAGGCTGGTGAAGCTGCGCACCACATCTCCCATTCCGGAGCTGTCGATGTACTTGACATCTCTCAGGTTAAGCAGAATCTTCCTGTGACCCTTGTTGGCCAACTCGCGAATTACATCGCCCAGCACCGTGCCACTTCCCGGGCCGAAGGCGAGCGCTTCCCCCACACTGATGCGCCCCGCCAGATCGAGGATCGTGACATCCCCTGCTTGACGAATCTTGAAATCCAGCATTGCTGTTAGTTCCTCCTAGCTGGCAAGCTACTGAGCAACCGTAACTCCTCCAATTTGCTGGGACATTATTGTCGTGCAGGCGAACCTTCGTCAACAAACGGCCCGATCTGCCCGATCTATGGTGATGGATTGGTGACCACCGGCGCAGAAGGACGAGAGCCCAGGAGACCGGTGGGCTGGTGGCCTAGGTTAGCATCGAAAGAACGGACGGCGGGTGGCCCCGCGCGTGAGTGTAGCTCCTTGAAACGCGCACAGAGCGTATATCTTAGGGTGCCCCATCCTTGACGTTCTTTGTCAAGGGTGGGATCCCGCCCGAAGGCACGGCCGATTCTTACAGAATTCTGGTAACGGAAAGACCCCACGTCTCGCAAACTCCACCCGGACTCACATATCGCCTTGCCTGAAGATGGATACGACCCATTCCATTAACCGGCGATATCGACAAAAAGCCAGAGAACAACCGAGAAGCCAGCGGCCGTGAGCAGAGGTGAATCACTGCTTGGCAACAGTAGTTGTCGTGATATCTCCGGACTCGGTCGAAATTTCCAATGCCGATTTGTCTCCGTTCACTATTACGAAATTACTGGTGAATTTTTTGGTCTTGAACGTTACGCTAACCGACCCAGTGCAGTCTGAATTGACCGAATACGTGCCGGATATCGGCCCGGAGGCGACGGTACCACCTGCACTCGCGGTCTCCGTTCCGGTAAGCTTGCCTGCTCCATCAAGCTTGACCTGACCGGCAAAGGCTTTGGGAACGAGCGCTGAGTTAAATCCCCCGCCTTGGAAGCCCAAGGTGCCCTTGATCGCTGCGTCCGTGCAAGTGCTAACACCCCGAGCCAAGGCGTACCCGAATGCGGTAGTTCCACTGTCGGTGTCCACGATCTCGATTTGTTTTCCGGTTGAGACGACCGTCAGATTGTACTTGGCCGCGGGGAATCCAGATGGCGTAATCGTTGCCGTACCGGTGCAGGTCGTCGTGATGGCATAAGTTCCTGTGAGCGCGACGTTGGAGCTGATCACGCCATTGCTGCTGATGGTTTCGCTTCCGGTCAGACCACCTCTTCCATCAGCGGTGATCTGGCCAACGACGGCGGTGAGCTTGTTACCGTTGGCGCCGGTGAGAAGGAATCCCCAGCTGCCCTGAATGGTCGTATCCGAGCACGCACTGCTGGGAAGAGCGGACATTACCAGACCTACAACGAGGACAGCGACAAACAGTTGTGACTTCATAGCTGAATCTCCCTCTTGGTTCAAAAACGGCACTGATCATATACCCAGAACCGAGGTCAGTGAGTGTAACTGCGACGTTACGGCGGGTGGCCCCGCGCGTGAGTGTGCGCCTCTCGAAACGCTCAGAAAGCGTGCATCTTGGGGTGCCCCATCCTTGACGTTCTTTGTCAAGGGTGGGATCCCGCCCGAAGGCACGGCTGCCTCTTGCAGAGATGTGTACAGGAAATGCCCTCTTGCAAGGACGACGACGTAGGTCACTTCTCTCGATAGAATCTCTTCGCCCACCCTGGCTCCCGGACGTGCTCTTCCTCCAACCGGCGCAGGCGTGCGGCCATGACGCCGGGCCTGCCCAAATATCCGACCACACGAGTGGGATCTTTGCGGTCGACCACCGGCAGCCGGCCGATGTCATTGCGCAGCATCTTAGATGAAGCTTCGTGCAGCACTTCGTCGGGATAGGTCACCACCAGCCTGCGGCTGCCGGCTTCCAGCACGTTCATGGATCCGGAAGGATCCTGGTCGAGCGCCCGCAGCACATCGCCGCGGGTAATGATGCCGACAAGCTTGCCGTCGCCATCGACGACCACCATGCCCTGATGCCGGCTTACTACCGGATCGCGACCGGCAATGCGCTCTGCCAATTCTCCCACCCGCATGTTGGCGGGAAGTGTGGGCACATCGCGATCCATGGTCTCGGAAACAGTCATCTGCTGTAACACATCCGCTTCGTAATCCTGGTGAATGCGCAGGCCACGGCGCGCCAGCTTCTCGGTCATGATGGAAGAACCCGGCATGAGCAGCATGGCGAGTCCATCCGCGATCACGCTTACCAGCATTAATGGCAGTACTGAGTTGTAGTCACGCGTGATTTCGAAGGCGAAGATGATGAAAGCAAATGTTGCGCGCGAGGCCGCTCCGAATACCGCGCCCATTGCAACCAAGGCGAACGCACCCGGCGACAGATTCGCCGCGGGAAAAATCCTGTCGATGGCCACGGCGAAAACTCCTCCCAAGGCTGCGCTGGACATGAACATGGGCGCCAGCAATCCCCCAGAGGTTCCCGAGCCCAGCGAAATTACCAGCGCTACCGCCTTCGCAATCATGACTACGATCAGCAACCCCAGGGCTAAATTGGCATTCAGGATGTCGCTGATAGTGTCGTACCCGACGCCCAGAACCCGCGGCACAAAGTAACCGATGATCCCCAGGCCCAGCGCGCCAATCGCTGGCCACCATAGCTCATCTATTGGAAGCTTTTCGAACTGGTCTTCGGTCCAGTAGAGGACCTTGCTGAATCCCACTGCCGCCAGGCCACAAACCACCCCGAGCACAAGATAAAACGGCAGGGCGCGCGGGACGCCAAAGTCCATGGCCATCAATGTGAACATCGGCCCCGCACCCAGCAGCTGCATATGAACCGCGGTGGCGAGTGTGCTGGCGATGACGAGAGGAATGAAAGACCGAGACTTGAATTCGAACAGCAGAAGTTCGATAGCCAGAATCACGCCCGCGATCGGGGTATTGAAAGTGGCGGACATCCCCGCCGCTGCTCCACAGGCGAGCAGGACCTTACGTTCGGAAGCCGTGGTATGAAAAACCTGACCGACCAGCGAACCCACGGCGCCGCCAGTCTGAATAATGGGGCCCTCGGCGCCGAACGGCCCGCCGGTGCCGATGGCAATTGCCGCCGAAATGGGCTTTAGGATCGCAACCCGAGGCTGGATGCGGCTGCGATTAAACAACACCGCTTCCATGGCCTCGGGAATTCCGTGTCCTTTGATCTTGGACGATCCATACTTCGCCATGAACCCGACAATGATGCCGCCAATCACCGGGATCGGAATTACCCATAGCCCAAGATGATTATGGCGGGCACTGACAAAATCGACCGCGAAGCGGCCATAAAAGGCAATATTAGTGAACAGGCCAATCAATTTGTACAGCAGAAAGGCGACCCCGCCGGCGGCCAGCCCTATCCCGGCAGCCAGGAATGCCACCAGCACCATGCGAAACTGAGCCGGCTCGACTGCGCCGGCGTCCTCAGCCGGCGCAGTGCCGGTCGCACTGAGGCGTCGGGCGTTTCCGTCACTGCTTCCTTTGTCCACTCCAGAAAGTTTTTCGCGACGAGTTTCCGGCATACGTTAGCCTCTTCGCCTCGAGCTTCGAGAGCGCGTTTGGGCTGCGATCCCATTGGGTGTCCTTGTCGCTCGGATCGCGCGCTTCAGGGCGGAAACCAGTGCCGGTCCTTGGATCCGCAGCTCGGCTTTATGATGCAGTGACAGTTCGCCTAACATTTTTTCGCCCTTTGGAGTCAATGTCAGCAACACCTCGCGCCGGTCCTCACCGGCTGGAAGCCGCCGGATTAGCCCTCTCGTAGACAACCGGTTTACCAATTCCACCGTACTGTGATGTTCGATCTGCAGCCGTTCCGCTAATTCTCGGACGCGAGGCCTGACGCTCTTTGGCAGCCCTTTTAGCGCCAGCATCAACTGATGTTGGCGCGGCTCCAGGCCTGCTTTCCGCGCGGCCTGCTCACTAAAATGGAGAAATCGACGGATCTGGTAGCGAAGCTCAGCGAGAGATTGGTAACTAGGCAAAGTGAGTATTTTTTTCATCAGACAGGACTATATCGTGGTAAGGTAAAAGCGCCTAAAATACATCGTATCACGATATTATAGGGGAGGGCGAAGAGGACGATGAACACGCTGCATTTACTAGCTCACAGTCAGTTCTGCGCCGTTCGTTCCCCAAACCACTAGCCACTGAGGTCCGCTCCGTTTAGAATCCTTAGTCCTCGATTTTTGCTTGGTAACAGTGAGGAAGTGACGCCTTGATCCCACGCTATACCCGGCCCGAAATGGGCCGCATCTGGAGTGACGAAAACCGTTTCCGGACCTGGCTGGCAGTCGAAATCGCCGCTACTGAGACTCTGGCTGAAGCTGGAATCGTCCCCAAAGACGCCGCCCGGGCCATCCGTGAGCGTGCCGATTTTAGCCTGGACCGCATCCATGAGATCGAGGCCGAAGTCCGCCACGACGTGATCGCTTTCACCACAGCGGTGGCTGAGATTGTAGGGTCCCAGGCCCGCTGGTTCCACTATGGCTTGACTTCGAACGATGTAGTGGACACCGCCCAGGCTCTGCTCATCGGCCAAGCTTCACTAATCATCAGCGAAGATTTGCAGCGGCTCTCCGAAGTCGTCAAGCGCCGCGCGTGGGAGTTCAAAGACACGCCCATGGTCGGACGCACCCACGGGATTCACGCCGAACCCATCACTTTTGGTTTCAAATTGGCCAATTGGTACTCAGAGGTCGAACGGAATATCGCGCGCTTTAATCATGCCGCTGAAGACATGCGCGTCGGCAAGTTTTCCGGCGCGGTCGGCACCTTGGCCCACCTTAGTCCAGAACTAGAGGAGAAAATCTGTGCCCGCCTGGGATTGAAAGCTGCAGCTGTTTCCTCTCAGGTAATCCAGCGCGATCGACATGCCGCATATCTGGCCACGCTGGCCGTCATCGCCTGCACCCTGGACAAGATTGCAACTGAGATTCGTCACCTGCAGCGGACTGAAGTGCGCGAAGCGGAGGAATTCTTCAGCGAAAAGCAGAAGGGCTCGTCAGCCATGCCGCATAAACGAAACCCCATAACCCTCGAACAGATCAGCGGTCTGGCACGTGTGGTGCGTTCCAACGCCCAGGCGGGCTTTGAAAACGTCGCCCTGTGGCACGAGCGTGACATCTCGCACTCGTCAGTCGAACGCATCATCATTCCCGACTCGACCGCGCTCGTGGACTACTTGCTCCAGAAGACTGCGAACGTAATCGATACCTTGCTCGTATATCCAGAGCGTATGAAGGCGAATCTCGAGAGCACCGGTGGCCTGGTCTTTAGTGGGCAGTTGTTGCTCGATTTGGTGGAGCACGGAGTGTCTCGTGAGGACGCATACCGGATGGTGCAAAGCCATGCTATCCGAGCGTGGAAAGAAGGAATGAATTTTCACGAACTGGTGTTAAAGGATAAGAACATCACCAGACGCGTGCCACCTCAGCAAATCGAGCGCGCCTTTGACCTGAAGCGGCAATTGCGGAACATCGATAAGATTTTTGCTCGCGTATTCGGCGGCACTAGCCCCAAGCAAAAGCGCCAGCAACGGCGTCCCCGCAAACCGCGACGCTAGACCTTTTTCGCAATCAGTCTATCCACTGATGCCGCACCCGGTCCGGTCAGGGCAAGGCTAAGGTTGGCTGCCAACATTGTCAGCGCGAACTCGTAGCCGGTTGGCATGAAGAATCCATTCTTGAAATGAACAAAAACAATCGCGCCAAGCATATCGCAAGCCAGCAGAAGCGCAGCGATGCGAGTGCCAACTGCCAATATCAGTGCCAGCCCTCCCAGAAACTCAACCAAAGTTACAAGCGGGGCAGATACTGCCGGAAGGGGAATCCCGGCATGGGTGAAAAATGCCGTGACGCCCGAAAAACCAAAGCTGAATAACTTCTGGCTACCATGCACCAAAAATACGACTCCCACGATCACACGCAGGACAGTCGTCCCCCAGGATGGCGAACTCGAAGTGTTGTTCATGTGGTCTCCTATTCAAGATTCTGTGTCGTAACGCAATCCCTTCGGGAATCTCTATTAGATTCGCAGCGGCGTTAGGCAAAGAACTACTCTGTCCGGCGGCGCACGGCTTCTAGCAGCCTGATTAGAGATCGCAATTGCCGTTCGCCCAGAGGACCCAGTAACTGTTGGTGAAATTCAGTGACCGGGCGATCCAAGCTTCTCAATAGCTCCAGGCCCGCAGTGGTGATTCTCGTCGTAATTACCCGGCGATCTTTTTGCTCGCGACTGCGGATCACCAGTCCACGGCGCTCCAGTCGGTCGATCAGGCGCGTGATGTCGGGATCGCGATTGATCATCCGCTCCCCAATTTCACTGCATGCTAGCCCCTTCTCGCCCGCGCCTCGCAGGATCCGCAGAGCGTTGTATTGGGTGGAGGAGAGGCCGTGCTGCTTGAACATTTCGGTGCCGCGCCATGCCAGTTGATCGGCCGTCCGCAGCAGGGCCACGGAAACCTCTTCCTCCAGACTTTTGAACGGCTTCGTCTGTTTGATTTCGGCCTGAATTCCCTTGCCCATCGATCCTTTAATGTATTCGTTGTAACGACTATTGTCAAGCGGAGGAACGTAAGTTGAGCCAGGCCCAGCATAAACTGACAATCTTTTACTTTTCTTTACCTTCTTGCGCGTGATCCCCGGCATCTATTTAACCAAGCGGTTAATACGCGGGGGTGAGAAGGAAGATATATGAAAACTCTTTTCAGTGCGGTGACTTCTGTTCTGGTGCTGGGTATCCTTAGCGTCGGACTCGTGGCTCAGACCAGCGCCGGTCGCTATGACGACGCTATCCAGACCCGGGTGGCGCAAGAACTCGCAAAAAAGCAGGGATTTCGGAACATACTGGAGACTACTGAGGACGGCATCGTGACCCTCACCGGCACCGTCGACCTCTACCAGCAGAAGCTGGATGCGGCCAAGAAAGTTCGCAAACTGGCGAACGTGCAGGGCGTGCGCAACCTGATCACAGTTGCCGGTACCGTCGTGCCCGATGCCGAGCTCGCGGCCAAACTGGATCGCAAGCTTTACTACGATCGCATTGGTTACGATAACCAGTTTAATTTTGTGACTGCATCGGTGAAGGATGGCGTCGCCACTTTGAATGGTGAAACGCGAACTGAGTTCGACCGCGACTCGGCGTTGGCGATCGCAAATACCACGCCAGGTATCAAAGACATCGTCGATGAGATCAAGGTCGCTCCAGTGTCGATTTTCGACGACCGGATTCGGATCAGCGCCATGCGGGCAATCTACCGCGACCCGGTGCTGAGCCGCTACGCCATCGACCCGGCCCTACCCATCCGGATCGTGGTGGAAAATGGCCATCTGAGCCTCTACGGCACGGTTGCCAACACGATGGATAAAAACATCGCCGGTATAAGAGCCAACCAGGTCTTCGGTGCGTTCAGCGTTCAGAACAATCTGCAAGTAGTGAAAGGCTCGTAAAACAGTCGAAGTTGGATCGGAGGAGAGGCACGGCTTCGGCCGTGCCTTTTTATTGTCGTTGTTTGCCGTCCGGCGTGTGCTCAAAGGGCAGCTTCGTGTACCGGGCTTTCTCGACTTCGATCATCAGCGCCACCCGCGCCTCCGGATTCCGGAACGGAAAGGGCTTGCCGGTGTACTTCCGTGAGATTGGGTCCATCACTTTCAGTTCGGGATCAGGCCGGCGCTCAACCACGCGACCGCGAATTTGAACTTCGGCATAAGGGTCGTTGAAATCTACGATGGACAAGCCAACCCGCGGATCGCGGCGCGTGTTCTTGGCTTTGAGCGAGTTTTCCCCGGTGCAAATGACGATCCGGTCTCCGTCACGGCCAGCCCAAACCGGCACGGACTGCGGAGAGCCATCCGGCATCAGCGTTGCAAGATGGACGAAGTTAGGACCGTCAAGCAGTCGCTTGATGTCCGCCGATAAAGTAACTGGCATGTGCTGTCTCCTCTCTAGTCCGGATTCTACGGAAGCCGATTGATCAAGGACGCCACATAGCCTGCCCCGAAGCCGTTATCGATGTTTACCACGCTGACGTTCGAGGCACAGGAGTTCATCATCCCTAGCAGTGCTGCTAGCCCCTTGAAAGCCGCGCCATAGCCCACGCTCGTCGGCACCGCGATCACTGGGACTCCGATCAGCCCGCCAACCACGCTGGGAAGCGCGCCTTCCATCCCTGCGCACACAATTACCACTCGCGCTCGGGTCAACGAGCTGCTCGCCAGCAGACGATGAATGCCCGCCACACCTACGTCGTAAAGACGTTCGACATCGTTGCCCATGGTTTCAGCGGTAACGACTGCCTCCTCAGCAACCGGAATGTCGCTGGTCCCCGCAGAAACCACCGCAATCATGCCCTTGCCATATTTGGTCTTGTCGCGTTGTAAGACAACCGCTCTTGCCATTGGCTCATATTTCGCCTGGCGAATTTTCTTTTTCACTGCCGCAAATTGCTCTTTGCTGACCCGTGTGGCCAGAATATTTCCACCGTGCTTGCTTAGACGCCAGAAGATCTCGGCCAGTTGCGCTGGTTTCTTTCCCTCGCCGAACACGACCTCAGGCATTCCGACGCGAAGCGCGCGATGATGATCAACTTTGGCGAATCCCAAATCTTCAAAGGGCAAATGCCGCAGGCGCTGCACCGCATCATCGGGCGAAAGCTTTCCCTTGCGCACCAGCTCGAAGAGTTTGCGGATGGATTCGGCGTTCAAAGAGGCACTCAGCAGCCAGCATTCGGCCTTTCAGCCGGAGTTGTAGATTAGCACTTATCGCAGATTGTGATTCGGAGCTTGGGTTAGAAGGTACGGCGGGTCGTCCGGATACGACCTAGGCGCCGGCTCCTGATGGTCGCGTTTTCTTGCGGCTGGATCGTAATCTGCGAACGAGGCCCAGGCAGATCTCTCTTGACCGGCCGGACTCATTCAGGTGAGTGAGGAACAAATGCCGGAGAACGCTCCGCGTCACTTCTCCGCGCAGATAAGCGTCATAGAGTTCGCTGCCAACGGCGTAGCCTAAGCGCTGAGCGCCGGATTCAAGTTCACTCGCAGGAGCCCGCATCATTGCCTCTGCCATTGCTTCGCAGGCGGCCCGGGAAATTGCGGCAGTGTCTGGCGAGGCTGGCCTTGCCGGATACAGAACCCGTGAGCCGAAATAGCCTAGCAAGTATTCCAACGTCCGAGTGTAGAACTGGTCGCAGGCTTCCTGTTTTACGGGTCCGTTTCCTCGCATCGGTAACCCGCGGCAAGCGTGATGCAAAAAGCGGGCTGCCTCTTCGGCCGCGTACAACATTCGAAACTCGCGCACATAGAACACATTCACTTGCGGCAAGTACACGCTGCCCCGCTCTTCCACGTAGTGTGCTAAGGCTCCGCTTTCTTCCTCAGCCACTTCGTAGCGGGAAAGCAAGCGGCGCAAGCGCGCATCCGAATTGCGGCAATACACTTCGGGCAGCAGGTCGATCAGGAACCTGGGCTGAGTGCCGTTGTGAGAGGAATAACGATTGATATCGAGAAAACGCAGCAGGCTATCAATTAGATTATAAATCGTAGGAGTGAGATCTGGCCCTTCTTCATCCGTGCGTCCCCAGCGGCTGAGATGCAAACGGTAGTTCTCATATTTCTCGAGGGGAGTCGAGTTGAACGCGCACACAACATCATCAGTCACTCGAACCGCTTGTATTTGCTCCTGTTTTTCTCCAGCAGCGTGCCAGTAAAGCGCGTCCACGTTTTGCAGGACGGTAAGGACGCGCTCGGCGGCCAACGATTCTCGCAGCACACGCGGCAGGTGCCCGGGTGCCAGATGCGATTCGCCAAACAGGACCATGATGACGGCATTGGGATGGCGTTGGCGGATTTCTGTGATTTTGTGCGCCGCATGCCGGTCGCGTGCTCCGATCTTCCGCAGGTCTTCTCGCGGCATGCAGTCGAGGCCATAGATCGCCTCAGCATGTTCGCGGGCAGTCACCAGCAATCCATAAAATGGCTCCCAGTCGTAGCCCCAGTCCAGGTCGAATCGAATACGTTGGCGGAATTCTTCTTCGTCGATTTCCCGGCGCCACCATTCATCGAGAATGTGCTGATCTCGGGAAAAGATGGTTTCAACTCCCAGGACGACCGGGCGGTCCCCGGGGTGCGCCCGCTCTTCAAATAAAGTCGCAGCAAAACGCTGTGCCGCTGGAAGCGCGTGGTAGTCAGCAACCAGAACCACGTCAGCCGCGTTCACCATGAGCTTCAGTTCCAGCAAATCGATGACATAATCGTAGGAGCGGAACGCCCGGCTAAAATCCTGCAGATATTTGCGGCGGCCGTTGGGATCAATGACCCTGATTTCGCGCTCCACGCCAGCCAGCGCGTGGAGCTGCGCTTCACTCCGTCGGGACCGCAAGATGGTGGTCGTCGCCATGGTGTCAGGCCGCCCTGCTCCCTTCCTGCCCACTCCTTGACTTGCTCGCTACCGGCTCCCTATGCTCAACACTCCGGTCAATCACGCTGGAGCCCAACTTGCCAAATCACCCGCCGCAGAACCTCACCATCGCTACAACAGGCGCTAGCGGGGCTTTATTCCTTAAACACTTCTTGCTCGCGGTTGATCGCGATCAGCGTGTGCAGACGGTGAACTTCATCGCCTCCGACAGCGCGCTGCGCGTCATGGCTGAAGAACTCGGTTTGCGCGGCCGCAGCAATCTCATCGGACAAATCCTTGGCCGCAGTTCGGGAAAATCCACACGCAAAATTCATCTCCAGGCCAACGCCGACATCGGAGCCAATATCGCCAGCGGCTCGTATCCCACTGATGCCATGGTGGTCATACCCTGCAGCATGGGCACGCTCGCCCGCATCGCCAACGGCATCGCCGCACAACTGATCGAGCGGGCTGCTGATGTCTGCCTTAAGGAAAAACGACCGCTTGTACTGTGTGTCCGCGAAACGCCGCTCAATAAAATCCATATCCGCAACATGTACCGGGCCGCCGACGCCGGCGCCACCGTTTTCCCGCTCATTCCCGCGTTCTACTTTCGGCCGAGTAGCTTGGATGCCTTGGCGCGCGAATTCGCTTACCGCGTCCTGTCCCACCTCGGCCTGCCCCAGCCCGACGCCTACCGCTGGAAGGGCTGACCTACGCTCTACTTAGGGGAGATCGGTTACTTTCGGGGAGACTTCAAGTGTAGAAAGCCGAGGGTACAGACAGTAGATTCCCGTGGGACATGGCCTACGGGGTTGATTGGACGCGTGCGAGATGCTTCGACTCTGACAAGTTACGATGTAGCTCTCCAGCTCACCTTTTGCCGGTTGACGGCGCACAGCATTTCGTACTAATGTGCAATTACACCGGAAAGGAGGTGGTCGAATGACAAGTTCTGAATGTAGTGGGAGTACAAGACCAGGTGAGGTGGCTGAGACTTAGAGCGGTCGCTCTAAGAACCATCGCACGACTACCGGTGATTTAGGGTTGATCCGCCTGGCGCAAGTTGCACCAGGACCCGGAGTTCGCCGAAGGGGCCACGTAGAGTGACCACCTCTTGGTCAATCCAAAACAGTCCACCGGGCGGCCCGCAGGCTTGATATAGGCTTGCGGGCCGTTCTATTTTTGGATTAAAGCCACGCGTGAGCTTCAGCAGAGGCAATCGCACGGATCTTTCGACTGCACAAACTGATTCCCAAGCGAGACCGTTCGCTGCGATGACAACGAATATCAACCTGCCTTTTCGAACCCCATTCGTATTACCTGTGCGGTGTCTTCTGGCAGCGGAAGCTTCTCTGCTTCCTCTCGCGTGAACCAGCGCACATCGTCGGCATCCCCCGAAGCCAGAGTTTCTCCGCTCAGCCGACGGCAAAGGAAATCGATCAACACATAATGGTAGAGCGTACGTCCGTCGCCGTCAGGCAGCAGGCGGTCGTACACACCGAGCAACTCGCCCGTCTCGACGGTGAGGCTGGTTTCCTCTTGCGCTTCACGCACCACGGCCTGCCGTACCGTTTCTCCTACTTCGAGTAAGCCTCCCGGAATCGACCATTCGCCGAGCAACGGGGCATGTCCGCGTTTGACCAACAGGACTCGGCCGGCGTCGATGATGACTGCACCCACTCCGACGAGCGGCGATTCTGGATACTCCCGCTTCATGCGACTGATCGGTAAAGTTCCGTTCGTGGTTTCGGTCAAAAGATATACGCTAGGATAGCAAACCGTTTCTTAGCCTCGGAGAGCTCGTAGTTCTCAGATCGCAAAGCCTGCTGTGGTTAAATAGTTCCGTGTCCTTAGAAGAATACAAACGAAAACGCCGCTTCGAGGCAACTCCGGAGCCTCCACCCAAGCTGGAGCGAAAGTCGCGTCACCGATTCGTGGTCCAGCGGCACCGAGCTACCCGCTTGCATTATGACTTCCGCTTGGAGATGGAGGGAGTGCTCAAGTCATGGGCGGTACCCAAAGGACCTTCTCTTGATCCCGCCGACAAGCGCCTCGCAATGCAAGTGGAAGATCATCCCGTCTCTTACTTCGACTTCGAAGGCACAATTCCGGAAGGTAACTATGGTGCAGGCACGGTGATGGTCTGGGACGTGGGAACCTGGGAGCCGCTATCGCCGGAACCGGTGAAGGGCAAATTCGTTCCCGGCACTGATGCCGAAGCCGCGGCCATGTTAAAGAAGGGGGATTTCAAGATTCGCCTTCATGGCAAACGGCTGAAGGGTGATTTCGCACTGATCCACATGCGCTCGCGGCGGCCCGGAACCAAAGGGACGGAGTGGCTGCTCATCAAGAAACAAGATGAAGCAGCAACCCCTGGCTATGACATTGATCAGTACGACACTTCGGTGCTCACCGGCCGCAACATGGATCAGATCAGAGGCGACCAAAAGTCGGCAAAATGGGAGAGTAGCCGACCCGCATCACGCGGGAAGGTAAAGGCGGCATGGCTAGCTGAAGCAATCGCGAAAGCGGAGAAGAAAAAAAAACTGAACGCAGAGGACACTAAGAGGACAGAGAAAGAAAAAACAAAACGGCCCAAACCGTCAATACCACGTTCGACATCTTCAACCACCGCCAGAAATGACAGAAAAACTGCTTCCTCAGCGATCCCGGCGCTTGAGTCCCTGGAAGGGGCTACCAAAAGGCCGATGCCCACAGCTGTCTATCCCATGCTGGCCACATCGGTCGAGAAGCCGTTCGACGATCCCGAGTGGCTCTTTGAGATCAAGTGGGACGGCTATCGCGCAGTCTCATTCATCGCGGATAGCAAAGTTCGTCTGGTTTCCCGGAATCAGAATGACCTTACCGCCCAATACCCTGAACTCCACGATCTGGCAAAATTCATCAAAGCCGGAACGGCTGTCGTGGACGGTGAGATCGTAGCCCTTGACGACGAAGGTCGGGCATCGTTCAGCTTGATGCAGCAGCGGACTGGTATCCGGAGCGGTGGCCGGCGGGTCGGCGCCCGCACCGATGTTCCGGTAATTTATTACGTTTTCGATTTGCTTTATCTTGACGGCTACGACCTGCACCGAGTTCCGCTTGAACAGCGCAAGCAGGTTTTGGGCAGGATCACCGCGACCAGCGACATTGTCCGCTACTCCGACCACTTCAACGACGGGATAAGACTATTCGAGGCAGCGAAGCAAAAGGGCTTGGAGGGCATTCTGGCAAAGAAGCGCGCCAGCCTCTACGAAGAGCGTCGCAGCCGGGAGTGGCTAAAGATCAAGATCACGCAAACACTGGATTGCGTTGTCGGCGGATACACCGATCCGGAAGGCAGCCGTCAGTACTTTGGGTCGCTCGTGCTTGGTCTTTACGATCAGAAAAGAAGGCTGATCCACGTCGGCCAGGCGGGTACCGGGTTCGATTATAAAACCCTCGCTGCAGTCTCTCAGTCGCTCCGAAAAATCGAGAGCAAGCGCAATCCTTTTTA
>JABCYV010000007.1 GCA_013290025.1 Acidobacteriota bacterium | reverse complement strand
TGTCAGTATAGGCTTCCACAACATTAGGAAGGTGCTCAATTTCTCCGCGCGCCGATTCATCCAAGACTCGGCTCTCGGCGGCGGATGTAGCAGTTCGTTCGTTGTCGTGACCGAAACCACGGAAATCTCGCCGTGAAGTGACCACCACGGTATCGAAGAGTCCCGATCGAACCAGTCTCCGGCTTGCTAACTGTTGCAGACCAATGCCCAGCGATAGCATCGCCACCAGCGACGCCACCCCCACCGAGATGCCGACCGTGGTTAGCGAATTTCGCAACAAAGACTCCCGCAAATTGCGGAAGGCGAGCTCGGAGAGATCGTAGGCTTTCATACATGTTCCCCAGGCGTCGCGCCTGCGGTTGTGCTTGGATTAGCGTGGTCACCGATCAATTTGCCATCGGCCAGAAAGAGCATTCGTTGGGCGTATCGCTCCGCCAGAGCGCGCTCGTGCGTGACCATTACGATTGTCATGCCGAGCGATTCGTTGAACTCGCGGATGAAGTCCATGATCTCAGTACCGGTGCGGCTGTCCAGATTGCCCGTAGGTTCGTCGGCCAAGAGCAGTTTGGGGCGGTTGATGAGAGCGCGGGCGAGCGCAGCCCGTTGCTGTTCTCCACCCGAGAGTTCGCTCGGACGGTGAGTCATTCGGGGGCTTAATCCCACACGGTCCAAGGCTTCGCCCACCAACCTAGCACGCTGACTGCGATCAACCTCCGCAAACCTCATGGGCAGTTCCACATTCTCGGCCAAGGTCATACTGGAAACCAGATTGAAGGATTGGAAGACCATGCCGACCGAGCGCAGACGATACTTAGCCAGTTCCGGGCGGGATAGCTGAGCCAGATTCTTTTCCTCAACAATCACGGTTCCCGAGCTCGGGTGATCGAGCCCAGCGATGAGGTTTAGGAGGGAAGACTTGCCGGAGCCAGAACTGCCGAGCAGCGCAACGAACTCTCCGGCGCGCACCTGCAGCGAGACCCCGTCCACGGCGCGTATAAGAGTTTGCCCCATCTGGTAGTGACGACAGAGTGAGTCCGTGCGTACGGCGCACGCGTTATTTGCTTGGGATGGTTCGGGCCCTGGGGTCATGGAACGCCTAGCGGATCTCCCCTCTTATTAGACGCAGCGCGTCCGACGGGGTCACATCTGCGTCGTCACTTCGATCGCCATCGCCACTTTCACTGGGGACCAGCGCTGCATCTCCCTCGCCCGGCGCCAAAAACAGATTCCTCTCTAGACCTTGCTGCTTGGTGTAGAGATCGAAATAGCGCCCTTGCATAGCGTATAGCTGTTCATGTGTGCCCCGCTCTACGATCTCACCTTGCTCGACAACGAGAATCTGATCAGCCCGACGGATAGTAGAGAGCCGGTGGGCGATCACAAATGTGGTTCGCCCTTGCATGAGGTAGGAGAGTCCCTGCTGAATCATGGCCTCCGATTCCGAATCGAGACTCGATGTGGCTTCATCGAGAATGAGGATGCGCGGCTCCGCCAGAATGGCGCGAGCAATCGAAATCCGCTGTCTCTGACCGCCCGAGAGCTTCACGCCTCGTTCGCCTACTACGGTCTCGTATTTGTCGGGGAAACTCTCCGCAAACTCCTCGACGCGAGCGATTCGACACGCACGCAGGATTTGTTCGTCACTCGCATCAGGCCGTGAGAAAGCAACATTCTCCCGGATGGTTCCGTCGAACAGAAACGATTCCTGCAGGACTACGCCCAAACGCGTACGGTAAGAATCTAGACGAACCGTGCTCAGATCGATGCCGTCGACCAGTGCCTGGCCTTCAGTAGGCACATAAAAAGCTGAGATCAATCCGATGATTGTGGACTTGCCTGAACCTGAGGATCCGACCAGCGCTGTGACTGTGCCTGGTTCCGCGCGAAATGAAACATCACGCAAGACGGTGCGGTTGCCGTCGTAACTGAAGCTCACGTGCTCGAACTCCAGCCTGCCATGCACGTCGTTCAAGGCTACTGTGCGCTTTGGGTCCTGATCTTCAGGACGCTCGCCCAGAATCTCCTGGGTACGCTCCAACCCGGCGATCGCCTCGGTGAGCTGCGTGCCGATGCCGACCACTTGAGTCATGGGCGCGACCAGAAAACCGAGAAAGAGCGTGTAGGAGAAAAAACCACCAACGGTCAAAGTGCCTGTCATTATCTGGCGCGCCCCGGTGTACATTACGACTGCTCCAACCACGCCGAGCAGCAGGCTCGAGGCCAGACTCATGACAGACGTAGCGGTGAGTGTACGCATTACATTGTCCAATAGGCGCCGCACGCCCCTGGCAAAAACCGCCTCTTCGCGCTCTTCCGCGTGATATCCCTTGATCACGCGGACGCCTCCCAGCGACTCTGTCAATCGGCCAGTGACCTCGGCGTTTATCTTGCCTCGCTCGCGCAGAATCGGACGGATCGTGCCAAACGCTTTCTTGAGCGTAAGCCCAAAGCACAGCAGAAAACCGAATGCGAGCACAGTCATTAGTGAACTAATCCGAAACAGGACGATCAATGCGATGCATGAAGTAAGCAATCCGCCCACAAAATCGACAAGGCCAGTGCCTAACAGGTTCCGAACACCTTCCACATCGCTCATGATGCGCGCCACCAGCATGCCAGTCTTGTTGGAATCGTAAAACGCCACCGGGAGGCGCGAAATGTGCGTCTGAACCTTTCGCCGGAGCTCGGCAATCAGGCGCTGCGCAGCCTTTGACAGCAACTGTGTGAGAGAGAAAGAAGTGATTCCCTGAATGACCGTGGCACCCAAGACGGTCAGAACGAGTCGCCGTAAGAGCTCGATATGATGTTTCGCAATAACACCATCGATGAGGAATTTTGTGGAGTAGGGAAGCACCAATGCCGATACCCGGTTTACGATCATCAGCAGGAATCCCAATGCCAGCAATCCTTGGCGCGGGCGCATGAGCTCCCAGACGAGCGGAAGAACTGCTTTTAGCCTTTGGGGGGTTAGCGGCGGGCGGGGAGTTGGTTTCGGAGCGGCACTCACTGTTTAGTTAGAGTTTAAGCGCTTTGGGTTCGGTTCATTATTACTCACTACTAGCCGAGACAGTCGGAGGTGAAGTTGGTGGAAGAGCGGTCACTTTGACGACCGCATACCGGCCCCGATCTACAACTAGATCTTATCTTACGGCTACCTTTTTTGGTCGCGCCCAGGTGGCAATCTCCCTGATTGAGTCGCCCAGCTCGATATTGAAGCTCTCTCGCTAATGCTTCAGAATTGCATATTTACGAAACTTTACGGTCATTGACCGAATCTTTACCGCGTTCCCCAAGGTGCGCAGTGTTGAATGGATGGATGATTGCCGCGTGAGCAATCGCGGTGACATACCTCACCAGGTATTGTCGATGGGGACGGAGCGGCGCGGTTTCCCGCATCGAATCATTCATTGGAACAGTGTTCATGCGATTGAGTTTTTCTGAAGTCAGACCTGGCCAGCGGCGCTCCGGGTGCAGGGTGTTTGTAACTTGCCTTTGGGGCCTCGCACCGCTGTCGCTGATCGGCACTGGCTCGCTGGCACAGACAGCACCGGCCGTAGCACCAAATTTCGTCATCGCGGGAAGGGTGAAATCAGGCAACACGCAGGTTCCGGGCGCCACCGTGACCGCATTGAACCAATCCACCGGGGAGAAGGTCGTAACGTGGTCGGATATCGATGGAAGCTACGCCGTGCAGGTCTCTGCGGCAGGCCGTTACACGGTGAGAGCGGAGATGGCAGCATTCGCGCCTAGCACGCGCGAAGTCGAAGTCAACGATTCCGCCACGCGCACGGATCTCGCGATGGTCTTGGCCTCACGCGCTCAACAAGCTATGCGCCCCGCACAAAGACAGACCCTGGCGTCGGGTAGCCGCGGATTTCAGAGTCTTGCCGTACTCCAGGGCGAAGCGGCTGGAGACTCTAGTACCAGCAATCCAGGAGACCAGGTGGTGCCTCAGGGCATGCCTATTCCTGGGATTGCGCCCGATGCGGCGACGGAGTCAATTGCCGTGTCAGGAAATGCTTCCGGCGCTGGTCTGTTCGGAATGAGCAGCGATGAAATGCAGCAGAGAATGCGTGAAGCCCGCGAGCAACAAGGGGGAGGAGGATTGGGCGGAGGGCAGGCTGGAGGCCCGGCTGGAGGCCCGGGCGGCGGTGGTGGTGGCTTATTCCTCGGCGGTGGGCCTGGAGGCGGGCCTGGTGGTGGTGGCGGCGGTGGCGGTGGTGCCGTGATTTTCGGTGGAGGTCGTGGTCGCTTCGACATCAACCGCCCACACGGTTCGATTTATTACACGGTGGGAGATTCGGCGTTGAACGCCGCGCCGTACTCGCTTACCGGTCGACCTTCAATCAAACCCGGTTATCTGCAAAATCGGGTTGGGGTTTCACTCGGCAGCCCACTGAATATTCCCAAGATCTACAAAGGCGGCAACAAGACTTTTTTTTTCGTGAACTACAACGGATATCGCGGTGAAAATCCCTTCGATCAGTTTTCAACGGTCCCGACACTACTCGAGCGCGCCGGTGACTTTTCTCAATCCACAATTCGAACCCAGAGCAGCTCCACACCCGTGCAACTCTTCGATCCCTTCACCCACCAGCCGATTCCCAATAACAATGTCGCTAACGATCCCACTTTGAAGATCAACCCCATTGCGCAAGGGCTGCTGAAGTTCATTCCCCTGCCTAATCTACCGGGAGATGTGCAGAACTTTCACTCCAGCACTGCCGCAACCAGCAACAGCGACGACCTAAACATCCGCCTGATGCATGCCTTTGGCAGTTCGACCATCGGTCCACGCCGTCGCGGCCCGCAAAACAATTTGACGTTTGGGTTGCACTACCATTCGGTGAGGACAGATCTGACCAATGCATTTCCCAGCGTTGGTGGCACTACTTCGGTGCGCAGCTTCGACATCCCTATCGGGTACATTCGCAGCATTGGTAAGCTGACCAATGTTGCCCGTGTCGACTACAGCCGCAGCCGTACCTCCACGCGAAATCTGTACGCGTTCAACCAGAACATTGCTGGAAACCTTGGAATTGGCGGAGTTTCGCAAGACCCGTTCGATTGGGGTTTGCCCAATCTTTCGTTTAAAGGTTTTGGCAGTCTCACCGATACGAACCCGCAACTGCTGCGCAATCAGACAATCACTTTCAGCGACAACATGATTTGGAACCACGGCAAGAACACCTGGCGCTGGGGCGGCGATTTTCGGCGCATCCAACTGAATACCGAGGCCAGCAACGATGCGCGCGGGACCTTCCTGTTCACAGGAAACAATACCGCTCAAATCGTTAACGGCAGTGTGCTGCCAAATACGGGTTTTGACCTCGCTGATTTTCTACTTGGCTTGCCGCAACAGACTCTTTTGCAAAGGGCGGCGCAGCCCGGCGACAACAATTATCACTTCCGGGGAAACTCCTGGGATCTTTATGTGCAGGATGAGTGGAAGCTGCGCGGCAACCTTACCCTCAACCTCGGTTTGCGCTACGAGTATGTTTCACCGTTCACAGAGCTGAACGATCGCATTGCTAACCTGATTCTTTCGCCCGGAGTTCTAACGGGGGTAGGTACTCCTACGGCAACGCCAGTTCTGGCCGGGCAGGGATTCCCCTCCAGCCTGGTTCATCCCGATCGCAACAACTTTGCTCCCCGCGTAGGATTGGCGTGGAAAGCGAAGTCGAACATAGTTGTCCGTGCCGGATATGGCATCAACTACAACACCGGTGCGTATCAAACGATCGCTCAGCAACTGGCCTTCCAGCCACCGTTTTCCTTGACCCAGACCAACATCCAGTCCCTAATCGGAGACCTGACTTTGCAAAACGGATTTCCCGCGCCAGCCAAAGATGTGATCACCAACAATTACGCCGTAGATCCGAATTACAGGCTGGGATACGTGCAGATATGGAATCTGGATGTGCAGCAGGAGATCAAACCTACTCTGCTGCTGAACATCGACTATACCGGAACCAAAGGCACGCGGCTCGATATCGTCGACGACCCCAACCGCACCGCGATCGGAATTCTCATTCCGAACGCGCAGCCGTTTAATTGGGAGACTTCGCAGGGTGACTCGGTGGCCCATGCTGGTACCGTCCGCCTACGCAAACGTTTACAACACGGAATTTCCATCGGCGGCAGCTATACATTTTCCAAGTCAATTGATAACGCTTCGAGCATCGGCGGCAGCGCTTTTGTCGTGGCCCAAAACCCTCGCGACCTGGCAGCCGAGCGTGGGCTCTCGATCTTCGATCAGCGTCACAAATTTACCGCCGATTATCTCTGGGAGTTGCCCTTCGGCCGCGATCGACGCTGGCTTGCCGGCAGCCGAGTCCTGTCCGCAGTGTTCGGGGACTGGAACTGGAGCGGCGACTGGACGATTGCCTCGGGATTGCCCTTCACTCCGCGAATTTTAGGCAACTTCTCCGAGGTGAGCCGGGGCACGAATGGCACTTTGCGACCCAACCTCGTTCCCGGTGAGTCCGTCAGCGTGCCCAATCCGTCGCTAAACCAGTGGTTCAACACGGCTGCTTTCGTTACGCCTCCGCCGGGACAGTTTGGCGATGCCAGGCGAAACAGCATCGAAGGCCCGGGTTCACTCTTGTTTGATATGGCGTTTACTAAAATCTTCCCGCTGAGAGAGTCGCGGGCCCTGGAAATTCGAGCGCAGATGGCGAACGTATTCAATACCCCGCAATACACTTCGATTGACCCCACGCTGAATTCGCCTTCTTTCGGCCGTGTAATCGCGGTGGGGGCGATGCGGACGATTCAGTTTACGGCGCGGTTTCGCTTTTAGGAATACTGATGACTTCTGCCTCACAATCCGCAAAATGCGTCAGATCGGCAATTGCATGGATGTTGGCGGCGGTTCTGATCTGCGCCACCATGGCATCACAGGAGACGCCCAGCACATATACGTTCAAATCTGAGACTGAGCTGGTGCTGGCAAATGTCACGGTGCGTGATAAGAGTGGCAATGCAGTCCGAGATTTGAAGCGGGAAGACTTCACGGTATTGGAAGACAACAAGCCGCAACAAGTGACCTCATTCGATCTCGAGAACACGGATGCTGTTCTCCCGACGGCGGTGTCGGAAGCGCCATTGCTGGGCAAAGCTTTGTCGCGAACCGCGAATGTGTCGTCGGGGGCTCCTCAGCCGCTGGCGGCGTCTGAATTGAAAGATCGCCGTCTCATCATCCTGTTTTTCGACCTTAGCTCTATGCAACCGGATGAGATTGATCGGGCGGTCACTTCGGCACAGAACTATGTGGACAAGCAGATGGTTCCTGCGGACCTTGTGGCAGTGATCTGCTTAGGCAGTTCGCTCACGGTGAATCAGGATTTCACGTCAGGCAAAAGCGCAATTAAGAAGACGCTGCAAACCATCAATCTGGGTGCGGGCCAGGGTTTTGAGGAGGGGTCCACGGGTACGACGGAAGGGACTCCCGATACCGGAGGGTCCTTCACCGCCGATGATACAGAGTACAACATCTTCAATACCGATCGCCGGCTTGAGGCTTTGCGTTCAGTAGCGGACCGGCTTTCTCACGTGGATGAGAAAAAGTCTTTGATCTACTTTTCCAGCGGCATGGACCGCACCGGGATTGAAAACCAGTCTGAACTCCACGCCGCGATTAACGCAGCCGTGCGCGCCAACATGTCCATCTACACCATGGATATACGTGGCTTGCAAGCGATCGTGCCCGGAGGCGAGGCCCAGAACGCGAGCCTTCGCGGAACTTCTCCCTACTCCGGCCAGGCCACAATCAATGCGCTCAACTCAAACTTCACCACTCAGGAAACTCTGGTCACTCTTGCCGGCGATACCGGAGGCCGGGCGTTCCTCGATTCCAACGACTTCAGTAAAGTGTTCAGCGGCGTCCAGCAGGATACGTCGGTCTACTACCTCCTCGGCTACCACAGCAACAATTCGGCCCGCGACGGTCGTTTCCGCAAGATCACGGTCCGGGTCAATCGCCCGGGCGTGAAGATTGACTTCCGCCGCGGGTACTATGCACCCGCGGACTTCCAGCATTCCACAAAGGAAAACCGCGAACTCCAACTCGATCAGGAATTAGCATCCGACTTACCAAGCACCGATCTGCCTGTTTATCTCTCGGCGGCTTATTTTCGTATCAGCGATGGGAAATTCTACGTGCCTGTATCCGTCGTAGTTCCTGGTTCTCAGATTCCTTTTACACGATCCAATGATCAGGATCGCGCCACGCTGGACGTACTGGGAGTTGTAACAAGTCCTGACAAGCGGCCGATTGGCCAGATACGTGACACAGTAAAGCTGGCGCTCAGCACGTCTGAATTTGTGGGGCGCAAGAATGTGCAGTATGACAACGGCTTTGTCTTGCCACCCGGCAAGTATCACTTGAAGTTCGTGATTCGCGAAAATCAGACGGGGCGCCTGGGCTCGTTCGAAACCGATTTCACCATCCCGGATCTTAAGGGAGTCCCAGTAAAGATGAGTTCAGTTGTGCTGGCAAGCCAAATTCGGCCGGCAGGGAAGCGAAAAAGCGACAATCCATTAGTGCGCGACGGATCAGAGGTGATTCCAAGCGTCATTCATGTGTTCTCTGCAGGTCAGCATCTTTATTTCTATTACGAGGTATACGATCCCGCTCGGGAGCCGATGAGCGCGGCGGCGCAGTCGCCAGCCGGGACGAAGCCCGGTATACGATTGCTGACCAACGTTGCGTTTTTCAGTGGTAAGAAGAAGGTCTATGAGACGCCGGTGGTCGAAAGCGCGCAGCTCAACACGCCCCAACGGCGAGCCACAGTCTTCCAACTCGATGTGCCGCTCACGCAATTAAAACCCGGTTTCTACACCTGCCAGGTGAATGTCATCGACGATGCAGCAGGGCAATTTCTCTTCCCACGATTGAGTCTATTGGTGAGGCAATAAGCACCCATCTGGTATAACCTCGGGCCTATCATCAGCTATGAGCGAACGCCAAACGGGCTTATACATAACGACTTATGCATGTTAGTGCATTTCAGCAGGCCGTTTTTTTTGATTGATTGCATCCAAATTTTTCATTCATTCATCCAAAAAGCGTATTGACAGGTCTATGCAGTTCGCCTACTATCCACTCTGATGTTGGCCTCTAATCAGCTTCGCCGGTGCTGTTGCTTTTGTTGTTGTACGGGTGCGTCCACTGGCGTAGGGAGGCTGCTGAGCTAAGTTTCATTTAGAAATCGGCAATTATACCCACCGCCAGTGCAGGCTACTGGCGGTGGGTTTTTTTATGTCCAACACAGGCACAGAGACGAAAGCACAGCGCGTCGAACGGCTCAAACGGGAAAAGAACCCGTGGGAAGGCCTCGACGAAATTCGGCGCTTTGCGCGCGAGGGATTTGGCTCCATCACCCCAGAATGGCTGGGTACCTATTTCCGTTGGTGGGGGGTTTACACCCAGGGCGACGGCGCCGGCGTGGTTGGCGGAAAGAATGGTGAGGGCAAGGCGCTTCCGTACTTCATGGTCCGTATCCGGATTCCGGGCGGCCTGTTGCGTTCCGACCAACTTCGAACCATCGCAGCGGTCACCGAGCGCTATGCCAAAGGCACGGCGGACCTGACTGTAAGACAGAATATTCAGCTGCACTGGGTGACGATCGAGAGCTTGCCAGAAGTCCTGGATGCGCTCTGGCGTGCCGGCCTTACTACCATGGGTTCTTGCGGCGACGACACCCGCAATATCACCGGCTGCCCTTTGGCCGGCGTGGATGCGGATGAGATCTGCGATGCTTCTCCGCTGGGGCTCGAAGCCAATCAGTTTTTCGTGGGCAATGCCGAGTTTTACAATCTCCCGCGCAAATTCAAGATTTGCATTACCGGCTGCAAAGTGTGGTGCGCCTATCCCGAAATCAATGACGTTGGGCTGACCGCAATCCGCCGTGCTGGCGACGATTCGGAGATCGGTTACTCCTTGCGCGTAGGTGGAGGCTTATCTACCGACCCGCATCTGGCCGTGCGTCTGAATGCCTTCGTGAGACGGCAGCAAGTAATCCCGGTTCTCAAGGGAATTGCCGAGATTTTCCGGGAAAGCGAAAAGCTACGGGAAAACCGGGAGCGGGCCCGTCTCAAATTCCTCTTCCTGAAGCACGGTTGGACCGCCGATAGTTTTCAGCACGAACTGGAACAGCGAATCGGTTTCCGACTGGAACCCGCGGCAGAGGAGTGGCCACCCCAGGACGTCTATCGCGATCATGTTGGAATCCATCAACAGAAACAGCCTGGGTATTGCTATGTGGGAGCGGCAGTGCTGCGTGGCCGGATTACGGCTCAGCAAATGCAAGCCGCGGCAGATCTGTCCGACCGTTTCGCCAACGGCGAACTGCGCACCACCAACATGCAAAACCTATTAATCGTGAATGTGCCGCGCCAGAACGTGGATGCGCTGGCGAGCCAATTGAACAGTGCCGGCCTCCTAGTTGCCGGCTCGCCGTTCTGGCGCGGCGCGATTGCCTGCAGCGGTTCTGAATTCTGCAAGCTCGCGATCACAGAAACCAAGAGTTTTTCCCGTTGGCTGGTAGAGGAATTGGAAGAACGACTCCCCGGCTTCGACCAACACCTGAAGCTGCATGTCACCGGATGCCCCAACAGTTGCGGCCAGCATTGGATTGCCGACGTTGGCATCGAGGGCAAGAAGATCAAAGTTGGAGACCGCATGCTGGACGCCTACTACTTTTGTGTGGGCGGCGCGGTCGGGCTGCACCAATCAGTGGCCCGGCCCATCGGCTATCGCTGCTTGGCTAGTGAGGTTCCGGACGCGATCGAGCGCCTGCTGCGGCGCTATTTGGATGAACGGCTGCCAGGAGAGAATCTGCGGCGGTTCTTTGCGAGATACAGCGATGAGGAGTTGCGCGAGTGCCTGGCGGGTGAGTTGGTGGCTGCGGTAGCGAGGGATCCGTCGCCTGGGCGGGCGCCGCATGTGGTGGAAGGCTAGTCATGCGAAAAAGGGTAAAGCTATGAGCTTGTTTCCAATCTTTCTAAAACTCGACGATCGACCGTGCTTAGTCGTGGGAGCGGGCACGATCGGCCAGGGAAAGATTCGTAGCTTGATCACGGCAGGGGCCAGAGTCCGAGTTGTAGCGCCGCACGCGACTGCGACGGTTGGTGACTGGGCCCACGCTGGAGTGATTACCTGGGAGCAGCGAAACTTTGAAGCTTCCGATCTGGACGGCGTTGTTCTAGTAGTTGCCGCGACTAATTCTACTGCGGTGAATGAAGTCATCTTCCGAGAAGCGCACCGGCGGAACATTCTTTGCAATGCTGTGGATGATCCCGAACGCTGCGATTTTTATTACCCGGCGGTGGTACGTCGAGGAAATCTTCAAGTTGCCATCTCGACTGCTGGCCATAGTCCCGCGCTCGCTCAGCGGCTGCGAAGGGAACTCGAAGCGCAGTTCGGATCCGAATACGCTGGATGGCTGGAGCAGTTGGGGGAGATCAGGCGCCAACTATTTGCCAGCGACATTGATCCCGAGGACAGGCGGCATCTGCTGCACGAGCTGGCGAGTCGCAGCGCGTTTGAGTCCGCGACCGGCACGAGTCTTCGCGGCAAGGAGGAGATTTCGTGACGGGAAAAGTTTATCTAGTAGGCGCCGGGCCGGGCGATCCCGAACTGCTCACCCTGAAAGCGCACAAAGCCTTGAAAAGAGCTGATGTGGTGTTGCATGACGATCTGATCGGGCCGGAGATTCTTGCTTTCATTCCGTCGACGGCTGAAGTCCGAAATGTAGGAAAGCGCTGCGGATGGAAGAGCATCAGCCAGGAGGGGATTAACTCTCTCCTGATCCAATTTGCGGCGCTGGGATTGCAGGTAGTTCGCCTGAAAAGCGGAGACCCGCTCATCTTCGGTCGCGCAGGCGAAGAGATTGAAGCTCTACGTCAAGCCGGCGTTGATTTCGAGATTGTTCCCGGAGTGACGGCTGCTTTGGGCGCGGCTGCGGCAACAAATATCCCCCTGACTCATCGCCAGATTTCATCTGCATTGATTTTTCTTACCAGCCATCATTCGAATGGCGCTGACTCGAGCAAATGGCCAGCACACCTGCCGTCCGATGCCACGCTGGTGATCTACATGCCTGGTTACCAGTACCAGAGCACCGCTGCCCGCCTGATTGAAGCCGGGTTAAAGCAAGCAACTCCCTGCGCCATCATTTCGCAAGCCACATCGCCAGAACAACAAGTTCATCGAACAACCCTAAAGGATTTACCTCTTGCTCCCAGACTACCAGCTCCCACTTTGCTGGTCGTCGGGGAAGTCGTGCGTTTTGCCGACCACACCTCTTTGCGGGGGGAATTCGCTTGGTCGAGTCTGGAGCAACAAGTTCTTCCATTGGTAGCGCAGGCCAGTTCCTCAGCTGAGAGTGAGCAATTTCGTGGGACTCAGGAGCAATCGGAGTGAAAGATCACTGGGAGCAGGTACAAATTCCGGCCGAGCAATGGACTGCCGAAGAAGTTTTGCGCTGGGCGTTCACAACTTTCAAGAAAGACATAGCGATGGCTTCGGGATTCGGCATCGAAGGCATGGCGCTGATTGACATTGCCTCGCGGGCAGTGCCCGATCTGAAGGTCTTCACGCTGGATACTGAGTTCCTGTTTCCCGAAACCTACGATCTGATTGATCGCGTCGAAAAGCGCTACGGAATCAAGGTGGAAAGGGTCTACTCAACTTTGACGCCGGAGGAGCAGGAGCGCGAGCATGGGCGAGCGCTTTGGGCCAGTGATCCCGATCGATGCTGCAGCCTCAGAAAAATAGAACCGCTTAAACAGAGACTCTCCGAGCTCCGGGCGTGGGTCACAGCAATCCGCAGGGACCAGACCGCCGCACGATCCTCAGCCCGGAAGGTGGAGTGGGACGCGAAGTTTAAGCTGGTCAAGATCAACCCCATTGCGGACTGGACGACTGAGAAGGTGTGGAATTACGTCCGCAAGCACAACGTCCCCTATAACCCCCTGCACGACCGCAATTATCCGAGCATCGGATGCACCCATTGCACCCGAGCGATTCAGCCCGGAGAAGACGTTCGAGCTGGACGGTGGTCGGGCTTCCAGAAGACCGAATGCGGCTTGCACGTCGGATCTGCTGTAACGCCCTTAGTGCATATTGAAGCTCCGGTGAGTTGCGAAGAAACGTAAATCGGGCTCAATAGCAGAGCGCCACCACGCGCAGAAAAATCCATCAGCATCATCGAAATTCTGGATTGTACTTTCGAGCTGCCATGAAGGTACACATGAAAGATGGCGCGCAATCTCACAGCGATCGACCACGATGCCTGCGGTGTGGGTTTCATTGCCCACCTGGGGCACGAACCTTCGCACGAGATAGTCACGCGCGGTCTGCAGGCTTTGGAGCGTCTAGGGCACCGCGGCGGGGTCGACGCGGACGGACGCAGCGGTGATGGCGCTGGCTTACTTACGCAAATCCCGGACCGCTTTATCCGGACACAGGCACATCAGTTGGGAATCGAGCTGCCTGCGATGTTTGGAATGGGGATGGTATTCCTCCCTCGTGGCCAGGAAGAGACAGCACGCGCAACTATTGAGAAGCTGGCGGAAGAAAACGACCTTAAATGCCTGGGCTGGCGACCGGTTCCGACCATCGCTGAAGTCGCTGGGCCGCGCGCGGGCGACACTCTCCCCGTCATCGAGCAGTGCTTCTTCGAAGCTCCGCAACCAACCGCCGATTTAGAAGACCTGCTGTTTCGGTTACGTAAGGAGGCGGAAGCAGGTGCACCCCCCGGAACCTATTTCTGCTCGCTCTCCTCGCGAACTGTGGTTTACAAGGGCTTGTTGACGCCGGCTCAATTGCCGGTGTTCTACCCTGATCTGGCCGACTCGGAATTTACCAGTTCGTTTGCCATCTTTCACCAGCGCTATTCCACTAACACTCAACCCAGTTGGTCGCTGGCGCAACCCTTCCGCTTCGTGGCGCACAACGGCGAGATCAACACTATCAGCGGAAACCGGCGCTGGCTGAGGGCCAAAGAATGTGCAATTCGCCAGGGTCTCGGGCTCTCCAATCGAGTACGCCTGCTGGAAGAACGGGTGAGCGATTCGGCAAGTTTCGACAACGGCATGGAAATTTTGCTTCGCCAGAGTCATAGCCCGGCTGAAGCCCTGTTAGCGATGGTCCCACCAGCCTGGGAAAACTGCCCCCAAGCCAGAACCGAGTTGGATCTCTTTCTCGAGGAACGAGCGCGTGAGCAGGAGGCTTGGGATGGTCCGGCAGCGCTCATTTTCACTGACGGCCTGACTCTGGGTGCCAAGCTCGATCGCAACGGACTACGGCCTTTGCGCTACACCCTCACCGATGACGGCCTGCTGGTTGTCGGCTCCGAAGTGGGAATCGCGGACTTGCGCAGCAAGCGCGTCATCGAACGGCAACGTCTTGGGCCAGGCGAGATGCTTCTGGTGAATCTGGCGAGCGGGGACTTGGTCCGGCCCAGCGACCCGATGCCGCTGCGTCCAAAGATATCGCGACCTTCAAGACTGCATGCAACTTCCGTGACTCCGAGCGATAGCGCTTTCTTTGCGCCAACACCAGAACCCACGAAAGTCATGGCAGCATTGGGCTGGAGCGAAGATCAATACCGGCTGTTGTTTCAACCTCTCGTGGTGCAAGGTCAAGAAGCAGTGTGGAGCATGGGGGACGACGCGCCTCCGGCGGCGCTATCCAGCATGCATCGTCCACTCTGGGATTATTGCAAGCAGCGCTTTGCGCAGGTTACGAATCCGCCCATTGACTCTCTGCGCGAAAGTCACGTCATGTCGTTGAAGACTTATCTGGGCGAGAGCGTGGTGCTCAATTCGCCGCTGCTTGACGGCGGGCAGTTGGAGGTGTTGGAGAAAGAACTAGGACGTTCTCACCAAATCGATTTCACCTTTTCGGTGGCCGATGGAGTCGAGGGCGATGGGGCGGCACTGGCGCGGGTGCAAGCGCAGGCGAAACTTGCCGTCGCCAGCAAGCCTGGATTCATCCTGCTCAGCGATCGCGGAGTCGACGCGCAACGAACGGCAGTTCCCGCGCTGCTCGCCGCCGCCGCTGCTTGGAAATCCATGGTCGAAGCCGGAGGATGGAACATCCTCTTGGTGATTGAGACTGGGCAAGTCATTGACACCCATCACGTGGCCCTGCTTATCGCCACCGGTGCGAGCGCTGTGTTTCCCTACTTGGCGCTCGAGCGAGCCGCGACCCTCAGGCCGGACGGAGCAAACCGCTACCGTGCAGCCGTGGAGAAGGGACTCCGTAAAGTAATCGCTCGAATGGGGATCTCCACCATTGCGAGCTATCGAAATAGCCAACTCTTTGAGACTGTCGGCCTGGACTCGGATATCTGCGAGGATTACTTTGAAGATGCGGGGCATGCTCTTGGCGGTAAAGGGCTTAACGATCTAGTGCAGGATTGTTTAGACCGCCACGCTGCAGCGTTCTCTATCCAAGCAGCGGAGTTGCTGGACAAAGGACTCTATCGCTTCCGTCACAACGGAGAACGTCACGCCAGCTCGCCCGAACTGGTGCGGCGCATGCATCGTTACATCAAATCGCCCACACCGGAAAATTTGCGAGCATTTACGGAACTCGGAGATGCACGCGAACCCGTCGCCGTTAGAGACCTTCTGGAAATTGCTCCGCAAGTTCCGGTGCCGCTGGGAGAAGTTGAATCGGAGGCCTCCGTGCTTAGCCGCTTCAGCACTCAGGCCATGTCTCTGGGAGCAATTTCGCCCGAGACCCATCGCACGCTGGCCATCGCGATGAACCGTCTGGGTGGTCGCAGCAACACCGGCGAGGGCGGCGAAGATCCAGAGATCTATCGGGACGGCTCCGAGGCCAACAATCGGGTCAAGCAGGTCGCATCCGCGCGCTTTGGAGTGACGGCTGAATATCTGGTGCACGCCGATGAACTGGAAATCAAAATCGCGCAGGGGGCTAAGCCCGGCGAAGGTGGCCAACTTCCAGGAAGCAAAGTGTCGGCGTATATCGCGCGCTTACGGCACGCCGTGCCGGGGATGATGCTCATCTCCCCGCCGCCCCATCACGACATCTACAGTATCGAGGATCTGGCACAACTGATCTACGATTTGCGGGCGGTGAATCCGCAAGCGCGAATCGGCGTGAAACTAGTTTCAAGTTCTGGCGTAGGAATTATTGCGACCGGCGTAGCAAAAGCTGGTGCCACCGTCATTACGATTAGTGGGCATGACGGCGGGACGGGGGCGTCGCCGATAACTTCCATCAAGAACACCGGGCTGCCGTGGGAAGTGGGACTTCGCGATGCTCATTGTGCATTGCTAAGAGCTGGCGTGCGGACGCGGGTGCGGTTGCGCGTCGATGGCGGTTTCAAGTTTGCGCGTGACGTGATCATTGCCGCGCTGCTGGGTGCAGACGAATTCGGCTTCGGTACCGCGGCGCTGCTCGCGATCGGATGCGTGATGGCGCGCCAGTGTCATCTCAATACTTGTCCGGTCGGAATCGCTACCCAAGATGAGAAGTTGCGGGCACGCTTTGCCGGCAAGCCGGAGATGGTAGAGACCTATTTCCGCGCGTTAGCCGCGGAAGTCCGTGAACTGTTGTCCCGTATGGGAGCACGGTCCATCGATGAGGTTGTCGGTGCGGTTGACCGCCTACGGCCACGAACGCCGGAAGCGAAGCGGTTCTTGTCCGATCTGCTTGAACCGATCAGTGTGGCTAAGCAACCGGCCTGTCCAGCCGGAGATAACAGCACCTTGCATCGCGAGTTGAATCGCACCGTGGATGAACAAAACACGCTGGCACCGCGGCAACGTCGCTTCCGGATTACCAATGCTGATCGTGCTATCGGCGCACACTTGAGTGGACAGATGCTGCGACGTGGGGGTGGCGGGCCCGCGGCCGACACTTCGGACACATATGTGTTTGCCGGTAACGCAGGTCAGAGTTTTGGCGCTTTCCTCATCCCGGGACTAACCTTTCGCCTTCTCGGAGAGGCCAATGATTACGCTGGAAAAGGGTTGTCCGGGGGAGTGATCGCCATCACGGCCGGAGAAGCGGCCTCATTGCGCGGCGATGTTTTGGTCGGGAACACCGTCTTATACGGCGCAACCAGTGGCGAACTGTACGTGGCGGGACGCGCGGGAGAGCGCTTTGCCGTGCGCAATAGCGGTGCTCTCGCCGTCGTCGAGGGAGTTGGTCAGCACGCCTGTGAGTACATGACAGCGGGCGTCACTATAATTCTTGGACCAGCCGGAATGAACCTTGGTGCAGGAATGACCGGCGGCCTATGTTATCTTCTCCGCGATTCGATCGGCGGTTTCGGATATAACGAGCAATCGGTTCGCCTGGCTCCCTTGGAGGTACGAGAGGATCTATGGCTGCGCCGGGTTCTCCGCCGGCACGTTCGACTCACTGGCAGTCCGCGAGCATTACGCTTATTGAACGCCGATCTCGCACTACCATTCCTGCGCCTTGAACCGGTAGTTTCCCCCTGCTCGATCGCCGAAACCTGGGCTGCGACTCTAGCCCGGTTCAAGCGGCAAGCGACTTCTTTGCTGCATCTTCCGCACTCCGTCTATGGCGACGTCTCAGCGGTGGTCTGAACAACACAATGGCGCCAGAATGTTCACTGTGCCCGTAATAGGTTTCTGTTCTCCGCTATAATCACGCACAATCGATGGACTTCGACCAGCTAGTAACGTTCCTGGAAGTGGCGAAACTCGGCAGCTTTTCGCGCGCCGGGCAGAAAGTTTTCCGTTCGCAGTCGGCGGTGAGCGCGCAGATCCGGCAAATGGAGCAGGAATACGGAGACCGGTTGCTGGACCGCTCCGGAAAAGATGTGTCCCTGACTCCCGCTGGCAGGGTGCTATTTGCTTATGCAGAGCGCCTACTGCAGCTGCGGGACGAATCCCTGCTCGCCGTGGCCGATCAGGGCAGCACTCCTCGCGGTACTCTTGTGATCGGCGCCAACGAAGCAACCTGCTTGTACGTTTTGCCTGATGTTTTCGCCAAGTTTTGCCATCTCTATCCGGGAGTACAGATCAGCATCTACCGTAACTTCAGTTACAAGATTGTGGAGAAACTGGAGAACGGCACCATCGACGTCGGAATCGTGACTCTGCCGGTCAAGTCCCCCAGCCTGAAGGCGCATCCCATCTTTCGCGATCAGCTCATGGTGATGGTGAGTCCGCAGAATCCTTTGGCTAAGCTCGATGTTGCTCCGGTCAGCGAAATTGTCAAGCATCCCCTGCTGCTGCCCAAGACCGGTTTTAGTCGCCGGGTGATGGACAAATTGTTTCGCCCCTATGCTTCGCAACTGCAAATCCGCATGGAGTTGCCTAGCGTGGGCATGATAAAGAGCTTTGTGGCCGCCGGACTTGGAGTGTCTTTGATAAGCGCCAGCTTTGCTCGCGATCAGGTATTGGCGGGGCGCGTGAAACTGATTCCTGTCCAGGACGAGGAATTGTGGCGTGAGCTGGGGCTTGCTTACCGCCGAGATCGGACTCTGACCCGAGCGACGAATACATTTATCGCTACCGTCCGGCAACTCGCGGCGGTCTCTAAATGAATAGCCTTCAGTCGCACTGGAAAATCAGGACTGCTTAGTGCCTATCTGATTTGTTGATGCGACCAATCGCAATTTCAAATTTCTGTTCCGCTCCGGAAATTGGTAACTTTGAGTACGACCTCAGAGGGCACTTTAGCCCCGTGAGTGGCCGCGGTTATTAACAGAATTCCAACCGACTGAGGGGTGTCGTATGAACGAATTGGAAAATAGCTTGAACAAAATCCTCGAAGAACACCAGCACGAAAGCGGGCTACACGTTATCGGTGGCCGGCGTAGGTTGGTTGATCGCCTGGTTGAATTCTTCGAACACGGACTAAAATCGGACAGCCCGGAACCGAGATTGGGCCGGGAGCAGCACAACTAAATTTTGAAACGGGCTATGTCTCGAGCAGCCATGACCTCAAATTCCCGGAAGGCTAAGCGAATTACATCGATAGGCACAGCCATGTCGACACGAATTATGTGTCTTCTGGGGGAGGACGTCTGGTGAGCTGAGAAACACATAGATCTAACAGCCAACAAGACCCACCGCCAGAAGCAACTGGCAGGTGGGTTTTCTATTTTCCGGACCAAAGGGAGCAAATCGATGAATGCCTTATTGTGTGGAGACAGAAGTGCCGCCGCCCAGCAACGGAGTGACAGTATCGTGATGAAATTCGGTGGGACCTCGGTCGAGGACGCATCTGCTATTCGCCGCGTGAGTCAACTTGTGAAAGAGCGGCTCCGACAAAAACCAGTCGTTGTAGTGAGCGCTCTGGCCAAAGTTACTGACCAGTTATTCGCCGCTGGCCTGGCTGCCGCAGAGGGCGACCGTGAAGTTGTCCTCGAGGCTGTCCAGCGTCTCCGGCAACGTCACGAACAGATCGCCGCAGAGCTTCTCGAGAGAGAGAACTACGACCGCTTGCGAAATGATTTGGAAGGTGAATTCCAGGCGCTGGACGAGGCTCTATGTAGCATCGCGGCCGAAGGACAATTCAGTCCTCGTGCGCAAGATAACTTGTTGGGCAGGGGAGAAGCGCTTTCCAGCCGGATTGTTCAGGCTGTACTGTGGAAAGACGGATTGGATGCGGTCCTGTTGGATGCGAAACAGTGCATTATCACCGATGCCGCGCACACCCGGGCCACGCCCTTGTGGGATGAGACCAACCAGCGCCTGAAGGCCGCGCTTCTTCCGCTGCTTGAATCCGGCAGCATCCCCGTCCTTGGCGGCTTTGTGGGCTCGACCAGGGACGGCGTCCCAACCACTCTAGGACGTGGTGGATCGGACTTCAGCGCTGCAATCGTCGGCGCGGCACTGCGCGCAACCCGGATTGAAATCTGGACTGACGTGGATGGCGTCATGACCACGGATCCCGTGATTTGTTCGGACGCTCGCCGCGTGCCCAGGCTGAGCTTTGATGAGGCGGCTGAACTCGCGTACTTCGGCGCCAAGGTGCTCCATCCCGCGACGTTGCTGCCGGCTATGCGCCACGATATTCCGGTCTGGGTGCTGAATTCACGAAATCATGGCTGCGAAGGTACGGAAATCCGGGCCTACTCCGGTGGAGAGGGCCGGGTAAAGGCGATTACCGTCAAACGCAGGATTGCCGTGGTTGACGTCGAGCCCGTGCGCTGGCTCGCTCCCGAGTTGCTGCGTGAGGTCTGCGACGTATTTGAGCGCCACCAGCAGACGCTAGACCTGCTTTCTGCATCGCCCGGCGGCTTGTCTCTACTGGTGACCTCGACTGGAGCCCTTCCCGCCATTGCCGCCGAACTCAAGGGAATGGCGAACCTGCGCTGGGAGAATCATAAGGCGCTGGTTTGTCTGGTTGGAGAAAAGATTCGGCGGCAACCAGAGATTGCCAGCCAGGTATTTCGTGCAGTCTCCGATGTCGAAACCCGCATGATCTGCCAGGGTGCCTCCGAGCGCAGTCTCAGCTTTCTGGTGGATGAAGCACACGCCGACGAGTCGGTGCGCCGGCTGCATCATTTGTTATTTCCATCGTCCGAGGTTCCTACGGCCACTTTCCAGTCTCGGGCCATGTGTCAAGCAGGTGATGTGTGGTCCTAGGCTCTGGCAAAGCTGACTGCCCCGGTTGATAACTCTCCCACCAACTTTCTGCTTGACACCGATCACCGATCCATTACCATGGATGCATAAGTATTCAGTATGTTGAATATATATGCATTATGAGTAAGCCCTTGCGCCAGAAAGCCATTCTTGAATTGCTGTACCAGGGTCCTGTCCCCAGCCAGGAGGATCTGCAACGCGCTCTGCGTAAGCGCGGGCTGAAGGTCGGGCAGGCGACGCTCTCACGCGACATCCGTGATCTCGGTCTGGTGAAGACGGGGAGGGGCTACGCCCTGTCGCAGGGTGATGCCTCAACCGAGCCAGCTTTGCCTTCAGTTTCGCGGCTGGTGCGCGAGTTCGTGCTCGGGGTGCGGCCTGCGCAGAACCTGCTTGTGATCAAGACTACGGTTGGTAGTGCGCAACCCGTGGCCGCCGCTTTGGACGACGAGAACTGGCCGGAGTCCGTAGGCACGATTGCAGGAGATGACACCATCTTGATCGTTTGCCCTGACAAGAAGGCCGCCAACCGGCTCGCTACCCGAACTCAAGAGATGCTCGCCTGATGCCGGCTAAGCTCAAAACCGCAATTGTGGGTGCCACCGGCTATTCCGGCCTTGAACTGGCGCGACTGCTCTTGCGGCACCCTCATCTGGAAACGCCATTGATGCTGCGGCGAACGGAGGGAGGCGATGAATCGCCACATAATGGCTTTGCAAATAATGGCTCGATCAATCTCGCCGAAATCTTTCCAGTCCTTTCCGGGAACGGCGGTTACCCGATCCAGCCATTTTCCTGGGCAGCGTTGCAACAGCAGAATGTGGAATTGCTGTTTCTGGCAACTCCTCACGACACATCGCGAGCGCTCGTGCCGGAAGCGATTGCGCAGGGAATTCGCGTGATTGATCTTAGCGGTGCGTGGCGGCTTAAGCAGGCTCAACACCGCGCCGTATACGGTTTCCAGGACACTGACTCGCTCACCGCCGCCGAACTGACGGAGAAAGCGGTCTATGGTCTTCCCGAGTTGAATTGCGACCGCATCCCAAATGCAACCCTGGTGGCTAATCCCGGGTGCTATGCGACTTCGGTGATCCTGGCGTTGGCGCCGTTGTTGAGTGCGGAAGTCGTTGATCGCGAGCGGGGAATCATTTCGGATTCAAAGTCGGGCGTTTCCGGGGCAGGGAAGGAGCCGACCTCGCGCACTCACTTCGTTTCTGTGGCTGACAATTTCTCCGCCTATTCGGTGTTCAGTCACCGCCACGTCGGAGAGATCATCGAGCAGTTGAAACTGGATGCCAATCAGTTCATCTTTACTCCACACCTGCTGCCTATCCCACGAGGAATTCTGTCGACCGTCTACGTATATCTGAATCGCGAGATGAAGCCTGCCGAAGTGGAAGCTTGCTTCCGCGATTTCTATCACGGCAAGCGGTGGGTGCGCGTGTTCGCTACGCCACAGCTGCCACAGATTCAATTTTCCCTGCACACCAATTACTGCGACCTCGGTTTCTGTTTGGCGGAAGACGGACGTCGTCTGGTGCTGGTGTCTTGTGTGGATAACCTGCTCAAAGGGGCGGCGGGGCAGGCGGTGCAGAACATGAACCTGATGTATGGGTGGAACGAAGAGGAAGGATTGCAGTGAAGATTGTGATCAAGGTCGGGGGCGCCGCGCTTGAAAACAAGCCGACTATGCACAAGTGCGCCCATGCCATCGTCGAGCTGGCGCGGGATGGCCACCGAATCGCCGTGGTCCATGGCGGCGGACCCGCGCTCACTCGAACGCTTAAGCTGCTAGGCAAGACGAGCGACTTCGTAAATGGTTTGCGCGTCACCGATGCTGAAACCCGTGACGTTGCTCTGATGGTGCTGGCGGGAATCGTAAACAAGAGTCTGGTGGCTGCGATCATGGCCGCTGGCAACTCTGCGGTGGGTCTCTGCGGTGGGGATGGCATGGCTTTTCGTGCCCGCAAGAAACAGACTTCGGGTTACGACCTGGGCTTTGTAGGTGAAATTTGTTCGGTAGAACCGCGCTGGTTGGAAGCTATTTGGGCTGAAGGTGGAATTCCAGTTTTGTCATCCGTGGCATTGGGTTCCGACGGGGAATACTACAACGTGAATGCCGATCAAATGGCTGCCGCCTGCGCTGTGGCCTGCCGTGCCGACAGTTTGATCTTCCTCACTGATGTGGCGGGCGTGAAGAATGCCGAAGGTTCCGTTATTCCGTGGCTGAGTACCAAGGACGTTCCCGCGATGGTCGAAGATTCGGTGATCGCCGGTGGCATGCTGCCTAAGCTCGAAGCTTGCAGCCATGCGCTCAGGAAGGGAGTGGGTAGAGTGCGGATTCTTCCTGCGACCCAGGTCGAAATCCTGCCGCAGTTTTATTTCGCCAAGCTCGATTGCGGCACGGAGGTGATCGGGGTATGAATCTCGCTTCCGTTATTCGCTCGGAATCGAAGCTGTTGCTTCCTACGTACGATCGTCAGCGGGTGATGTTTACCCGTGGGCGTGGAGTGTATCTCTGGGATTCAGAGGGCAGACGGTACCTCGACTTTTTGAGTGGAATTGGGGTGAATGCTCTCGGTCACGGACATCCGGCGATCCGCTCTGCCCTGAAGCGGCAAGCGGGTCGGCTGATTCACGTCTCCAATCTTTTCTTTCACGAGTATCAAGCTGAACTAGCTAAGCGACTGACCAAGATCTCCGGTTTGGACAAAGCCTTTTTCTGTAACAGCGGTACCGAAGCCTGGGAAGGCGCTCTCAAGCTCGCCCGCGCCTTCGCGCGCACCCAGAACAGTAACGGCCACAAAGCCAAGTGGCGGCTTCTAGCTCTGGAGAATTCCTTCCATGGGCGCACTTTTGGTTCTTTGGCCACCACTGGACAGGAGAAATACCGGCATCCTTTCGCGCCCCTGGTTCCAGGTGTGGGCTTCGTTGCATTCAACGACGCAGAGGACCTGAAGCGGCAATTCGACGGCAGCGTATGTGCTGTCTGCCTGGAGACCATCCAGGGAGAAGGTGGAATTCGCCCGCTCAGCCAGGAATTCCTGCAAACCGCTCGGCAGCTGACGGATCGCACCGGAGCTCTGTTGATTCTCGATGAAATCCAATGCGGACTGGGCCGCACCGGCCGCTATTTCGCTTATCAGCATTACGGTGTAACACCCGACATCGTCACTGTGGCCAAGCCCCTGGCTGCGGGATTGCCGTTGGGATCGATCCTTACCACGAATCGTGTAGCCAGTGGCATGCATCCCGGAATGCACGGGACGACGTTCGGAGGCGGCCCGCTGGCCTGTGCGGTAGCTATTGAGTTTCTGCGAGTTCTCGATGGACTCATGAGGCACGTGCGCGCGATCGGAGAGTACTTCCGCGCACAACTGGAAATGCTCAAAGCCCGGCATCATTGCGTCCGCGAGATTCGTGGCATGGGTTTGATGCTAGGCATGGAACTCAATTCTGCCGATACCGCAAAAGCGGTAGTCGCACAATTACTGCAAAAAGGCATCTTGATCAATCGCACCCAGGAGACAGTGCTGCGTTTCCTGCCGCCTTACGTCATCCAGGAAAAGCACGTGGACCAAGTGATCCAGGCACTCGACTCGGCGTTGCCCTACAACTCCTCGACGCAGAGCCAAGCCAAAGGTTTGACTACGAAGTCTAAGAAAAGGAGGCAAACACATTGAGCAGCAAGCCATTCAATGCGACGCGGGTAACGCATCCGCCCGCTCCGGCAACTTTTTCTTGCCGTGATCTGGTCTCGATTCGCGATCTCGTGTCCGAGGACATCGAAACGATCTTCCATCTAGCTGGACTGATGAAGGCACGCCCTGTCAAATTCCAGAAATCCCTTGCCGGGAAACAGATCGTGATGTTCTTCGAGAAGCCGTCTTTGCGCACGCGTCTCACCTTTGAGGCAGGAATGGCGAGCATGGGTGGTTGGACATCTTTCGTCGACCAGACCCAGGGCCGCCTCGATGCGCGAGAAAAACTCAGTGATATCGCGCATAACGTCGAGCGTTGGGTGGACGGGATCGTGCTGCGCACCTTCGCTCACAGTACTGTGGAGAATATGGCCGAACATGCCTGCATCCCGGTGATCAATGCGCTCAGCGACCTTGAACATCCCTGCCAGGCTCTGGCGGATTACTTCACATTGCAGGAGCGGTTCGGAGACCTCAAGAATATCTGCCTGGCCTACGTTGGTGACGGAAACAATGTGGCGCACTCTTTGCTGCTTACCTGCGCCTGCTTGGGCTCCAGAATGCGGATCGCAACGCCGAGGGGCTACGAACCTGACCCGCAGATTGTCGCTGATGCACAGGACATGGCCCGGACAACCGGGGCCGTGATCGAGATTCTTTCCGATCCGCAGGCCGCCGTGGACGGCGTCGACGCTGTCTATACCGATGCCTGGACCAGCATGGGCCAGGAGCACGAGACCGAAGAACGCGACCGGATTTTCCCGCCGTACCAAATGAATGATGACCTTGTGTCCGGGGCAGCTCCGCACGCAGTTTTCATGCATTGTTTGCCTGCCCACCGCGGCCAGGAAATCACCGACTCAGTTATCGACTCGGTCCGGTCCGTCGTCTTCGATCAGGCGGAAAGCCGCCTGCATATACAGAAGGCGATTTTGTTGTTGTTACTTGGCGGCGAATTCGGCCGCTTTCCCGCGAGGAGCGTTCATGTCTGAGAAAGTAGTGCTTGCTTACTCCGGAGGCTTGGATACCTCCATCATTATCCCCTGGCTGAAAGAAAACTACGCCTACGACGTGATCGCGATGGTGGGCGACGTGGGGCAGGGGGACGACCTCGAAGCGGTTGTCGAGAAAGCTTACAAAACCGGAGCCAGCAAAGTCGTAGTTGAAGATCTTCGTGAAGAATTCCTCACTGGATACGTATTTCGAGCATTGAAGGCGGGTGCCGTATACGAACACAAATATTTGCTTGGGACATCGCTGGCACGCCCGGTGATCGCCAAACACCAGGTCGAAGTGGCTCTCCGGGAAGGCGCAACCACAGTGGCCCATGGCTGCACTGGCAAAGGCAATGATCAGGTGCGCTTCGAGTTGACCTATCAGGCGCTAGCCCCGGACCTCAAGGTGATCGCGCCGTGGCGAGAATGGACTCTGAAATCGCGCGAAGATTGTCTCGACTATGCCGAAAAACACGGAATTCCGGTGGCGGCCAGCCGGGAGAAAATCCACAGCCGCGATCGTAATCTATGGCACATCAGCCACGAAGGTGGAGAACTGGAAGATGCGGCCAATGCGCCATTTCCTGACACGTGGCAGCTCACTCGCTCGCCGCAACAGGCGCCGGACCGAGAGGAGCAGGTGACGGTTGGTTTTGGAAAGGGAATTCCGGTGTCGGTTAACGGGATGAAGCTCGATCCTGTATCACTGGTTGAGCTTCTGAATGATATCGGAGCGCGCAATGCAATCGGACGCGTCGATCTGGTGGAAAACAGGTTTGTGGGGATCAAATCCCGTGGATGTTACGAAACTCCCGGCGGAACTCTGCTTGTTACAGCCCATCGAGAACTTGAGGCTCTATGCCTGGAACGCGATGTCGCGCATTTCAAGCAGCACGTCGGACTCAAGTATGCCGAGCTGGTCTATTTTGGTTTGTGGTTCACGCCGTTGCGCGAATCGCTAGACGCGTTTGTCGAGACCACACAAAAAGAGATGACGGGAGCGGTCACACTCTCCCTTTACAAAGGCAACGTAGCCATCGTAAGCCGCGAGTCCGACTACTCACTGTATCGCACCGATCTATCTTCGTTCACCATGAGTGACAGCTACAACCAGAAAGATGCCGAAGGTTTCATCCGCATCCTGGGTCTGCCGTCCCGGTCGCGCGCGCACGCCCGCGCGGAAGCCACAAGATCGGAGGTGGCTCGATGAAGATGTGGTCTGGCCGCTTCCGGCAGCAGCTCGATCCTGGTTTCGAGCGCTGGCAGCGCTCCTTTGACTTTGATCAGCGCCTGCTACATTATGACCTTGAGGCCAGCCGGGCCCATGCTCGCGCCCTAAAGGAAGTGGGCATCCTGACTTCGGGTGAGCTGATCTCGATTCTGCAGGGACTGGAAAAGATCGGCGAGCACGCAGCGGCTCCGGCATTTCTTGAAGATGATGAGGCAGAAGATGTGCATCACTTCGTCGAGAAACAGTTGGTCACCTTGATTGGCGACGTCGGATACAAATTGCACAGCGGGCGCAGTCGCAACGAGCAGATCGCAACTGATTTTCGGCTGTACGTTCGAACCAGCATTGATCACCTGCACTCCGACCTGGCGGAATGGGTGGGCGTCCTACTGGATCGCGCTGAGCAGGCGGGAATCGCGGCCATGCCTGCCTACACTCATCTGCAACGAGCAGAGCCAGTTTTGGTGTCGCACTGGCTGCTGGCCTACGTGGAAATGTTTCTGCGGGACGCGGATCGGCTTGCTGACTGCCGCAACCGAGTTAATCTTTGTCCGCTCGGTTCGGGTGCGGTTGCGGGCGCCACGCTGCCGCTGGACCGCCGCGCGATGGCGTCTGATCTTGGCTTCGATGCGCCCACTGCTAACAGCGTAGATGCGACCAGCGACCGTGACTTCGCCTTGGAATTCGTCAGTGCACTTTCTTTGCTTGCCCTGCACCTGAGTCGCTGGGCCGAAGAGATGATTCTGTTTTCCTCGCAGGAGTTTGGTTTCGTTCGCCTGCCCGAAGCGTATTCCACTGGCAGCAGCGCCATGCCGCAAAAGAAGAATCCGGATCTGCTGGAATTGACGCGGGGCAAGACTGCTCGAATCATCGGAGATGTCACGGCCCTACTTGTGGCGATGAAGGGACTGCCCCTCGCTTACAACAAAGACCTCCAGGAAACCCAAGAGCCGCTTTTCAATGCCGCTGAAACGGCGATGGGCCTGTTGCCGCTGGTGACTGGATGGATGAAGGCGGTGGACTTTAACTACGAGCGCATGCAGGAGGCCGCCCAATTTGGTTTCATGAATGCCTGGGCCGCAGCCACGTACCTGGTGCAACGCGGAGTTCCTTTCCGCTTGGCCCATGAGCAGATCGGTAAGGCAGTGCAGCTATGCCTGGAAAAGGATTGTGAGCTGCAGGACCTGTCGGTGGAAGATCTGCGACGATTGAATCCGCTATTCGACACGGATTTCTACGATTGCCTGAAACTTGAGTTCGTGCTGGCCATTCATGATGTTCCGGGAGGTACAGCGCCGGCCCGAGTGCGGCAGGCGATCGCCACGGCCAGGCAGAAGATTGGCTCCATGCACGAGGAGGCCCATGCGCACTCGTGAAGCCAAGCTGCCCGATGCCGAGCGAATTCACGAGCTTATCTCGGTCTATTCCGGAGACGGCACCCTCCTGCCTCGGACCTTTGCCGAGATTTGCGAAAACGTCCGCGATTTTGTGGTTTTGGTACGAGACCGACGCATCATCGGCTGCGGCGCGCTTCACCTCTATGGCCAGCATCTCGCGGAAATACGCTCCATCACTGTTGATCCCGCCGAACAAGGCTCGGGGGGCGGAAAGCGGCTGGTAAAGGCCTTGCTCGATCAGGCCAAGAAACATCGCGTCACTTGTATATGTCTTTTTACCCGCAAGCCGGAGTTTTTCTCCCAGTTAGGTTTTGCTGTGGCCCAACGCGAAGACTTGCCTGACAAAATCCACAAAGATTGCTGCGTTTGTCCGCGCTTTCATTTCTGTGATGAAGTTGCGATGGTGCGTGGTGAACTGCCCAAGTTCGCGATCCTGCCGGAGCCTACCAGGTGGCTGGTAAAGCTCCAAGTATGACCGTATCTGTGGATTCCTCCAAGACAATACATTTGCCGGAGGGATTCAGTTTTTCCGCCGTGGCTGCTGGTTTGAAAGCCAGTCGTGGGCTGGATCTTGCCGTGGTCGAGGCTGTTCCCGGTACAAACGCGGCCGCACTTTTCACCACAAATCGCGTCGTGGCCGCGCCCATTGAGGTTGGACGCGCGCACCTGGCGACGACTGGCGGCAGAGTCCGAGTAGTCATCGTCAATTCAGGCAATGCCAATTGTGCCACCGGGAGGCCAGGACTGAGAGCCTGCGCCCGGATTTGTCATGGGACTGCGCGTCTCCTGCGCGTCCGCGACAACGAAGTGTTTCCCTCCTCCACTGGCATCATCGGCGTTCCCATGCCCGTGGAAAAAATCCTGGCGACGCTGCCTGAGTTGATAGCCGCTACGGAAGCAACGGAGCAGGGAATTCATCACTTTGCCCGCGCCATCATGACCACAGATACGCGACCCAAACTGGCGTCGGTGCGCTTCCCATCAGGCGATTCGGAGGTTAGGTTACTCGGAATCGCCAAAGGCTCCGGCATGATTCACCCGCAACTCGCTACTGTGCTGGTGTACGTGTTTGCCGACATTGCCGCTGGAACAACTGACCTGAAACGACTCCTCCGGCGGACTTGCGACGAAACGTTTAATTGCATCTCAGTTGATGGTGACACCTCGACCAACGACACCGTGTTGTTGCTGGCGAGTGGTGGAAGTGGGGTTCGGTTAAGAGATCCGTCCGTGCGCAAGAAATTCGAGAATGCGCTCCTTGAGGTCTGTCAATCCCTGGCTGAGCAGATTATCTGCGACGGAGAGGGCGTTCAGCACGTCATCCAGTTGTTCGTCGAACAGGCTAAGAGTCGCGAAGAGGCATTGCAGATTGCTCGAGCCGTCGCTCACTCGTTATTGGTCAAGACAGCGTGGGCAGGAGCTGATCCCAACTGGGGAAGGATTCTGGCCGCGGTCGGGAGATGCGGAGTGCCTATCGATCCCAAGCGGATAGACATTTTGATCGGCAACCAGCTGGTATGCCGCAGAGGGATAGCTAATCCATTCGATGAAACGAACGCGCACCAAGCTCTCTCGCAACCTCGCTGCGACATTCGTATACGACTGCAACGTGGCCGTAGCTCCGCAGAGTTTCTCACCACCGACCTGACGGCTGAGTACGTCCGAATCAACGCCGATTACTCTACTTAGTTCGGGGCGCCGAGAAACTTTCTCAAGGCGCTCTGTAACTGAACGTCCATCACCTCGCCGAGCTGGGCAAGATCGTGAAACAAGAGATGGGTGTCCAATTCATTAAAGTGCTTCTCCGCCAAATTCGTCATACAACGGCGAATCAAGTTGTAGTCTTCGCACAGGGCGGTGGACGTGTATTTTTGCTTTCGCCGGACACGGCCATGCTGTTCGGCTGCTTTCAGTGGCGCGGTGGGCATCTCTCTCAGACTAAGCCGCATCATCTTCACGGCTTCGTCCACCAATGACATCACCGGAGAAACCCTCTTCTGCGGGGACAGCTTAAAGGCTCTGAACGTCGGATGAGACTGGCTCTGTCGCAGCCACTCTTGCCGGAGCCACGGACGGTTCCGCCTCACAAAAGACTTAAGACGTCTGCCACCGGCATGACCTCCTGGCGCGATGGCGGAAGCGGCACCACGGCTTCCCAGCTTCCGGCTGATTTCCAGGATCTCCTGGCGCAAGGCGTTCTCGACCTGAATGGAATTCCGCTCTCCACGCGCTACCCGGCTCACGTAGGAGGGGTCCACGCCCAGGTTCTTTGCGACCCTCATGTACAGGCCACGATAAAGGGCTTGCGGTAACAGAGTTTCGGAGTTTCGTTTTGTGGTACGATTGTCACTAAGCATGACGTTTGTCACAAATCTGGCAAAGACGATGCCACTAACCCAGACGTTTTATCAAGCCCGTTAAGTGTAGCAGGTCATGAGCAAAAGCAGAAATGCGGCGAAGGCGGAATGGGCGGTACGAATTACCGCCCTCCGGCGCCACCTGGGAATTAGTCAGTCTGATCTGGGAAAGCGGCTCAATGCATCTGCCATGGCCGTGTCGCGCTGGGAACGCGGAACCCAGGAACCTCCCGCTAACGTATACATTCAACTCGGAAATATCACCGGTGATCCGGAGTGTTGGTATTTCTGGGGCCGAGCGGGCCTCCATAGTCAGGACTTGATGCGGGTTTTACCCGCAGTTCGCACTCGCCTTCGTAAGGACCGTCTGCCCAACTTGCAACTAGTGGAGGCGGGGGTCCATCGCATGCCCAGAAATAGGAAGAACCGCCTCGTGGCCATTCCTGTCTTGCCCGTGGTGGCGGCAACTCACGGAGGGAAGGGAGACCCAGCGGATGCACTGGATCAGGCCTGCCCCGAGACCATTCTGGCCGCGCCCAGTCAGTGGTGCCCGAATCCAGCTTATACAAGTTGCCTCAGAGTGCGCGGGCGCTCCATGATGCCGGTTCTCCACGATGGCTACATCATTGTGGTGGATACCTCTCAGACCAACCGTCTCAAGTTGTACGGCCACATCATCGTCGCATCGCAAAAGGAACAGGGACTGATCGTCTCCAGATTGCAACGTTTTGATGGAACTGAAGTTCTGATGCCAGAAAATCGAGAGTACGATTCACTTGCGCTTTCTACTTCAGGTTTCCAAATCGTCGGCAAGATTTTATGGTGGATCGGGCGGGCAAATTAGGACTCATCCTGACTGGCACCCGCTTCCTGCCGCAGTGCTCTTAAGTCGATGCCCAGCATCTCCGCCTTCTTATACAAGTGACTGCGCTCCAGTCCCAGCGCTTTAGCCGCGTTGGTGATGTGGTAGTTATTGCGCCTGAGCTCGGCGACGATCGCCTCGCGTTCGAAGCTCTGCACTCTTTCCGCGAGCTGCCCTGAACCAGCAACCGGTCTGGTTTCCGCGGCAAACTGAGGCACCGCGAGTCGTACCGTCTCCAGGTCCACTACGCCGTCCGTTGCCAAAAGCATCACGCGTTCCACTGCGTTGCGCAGTTCGCGAACATTCCCCGGCCAGGAGTGAGCTTGCAGTTCTTGAATTGCGTCAGTGGTGAAGGGAATTGGTTTCCAATTGTTCTGACTGCACACCTGCTGGGAAAAGTGTTGGATGAGCGCGGGAACGTCTTCCCGTCGTTGGCGTAGCGGAGGCAGTACGAGAGGAAAAACATAAATTCTGTGAAAGAGATCCTGGCGAAACTTGCCATCGCGCACTAACGTCTCCAGATTGCGGTGCGTGGCGACAATGACGCGCACATCCACGGAAATAGGTTTGTCGCCGCCGATGCGTTCGACTTCGCCTTCCTCTAGCACGCGTAGCAGTTTGGCTTGCATGGACAACGGCATGTCGCCGATCTCGTCGAGGAAGATTGTTCCGTGCTCCGCCTGTTCGAACTTTCCCAGATGGCGTGCCGCGGCACCGGTGAAGGATCCTTTCTCATGCCCGAACAATTCTGACTCGATCAGTTCCGCGGGAACAGCCGCACAATTCAGAGCGATGAAAGGGCCCGAGGCCCGGGGACTGCGCTCATGCAGGGTACGGGCGACCAATTCTTTGCCGGTACCCGTTTCTCCGAGGATGCATACCCGGCTCTCACTCGCGGCCACTCGTTCCAGCTGCGCCATCATCTTTTGCATGCTTTCGCCAGTCCAGATAATCTCGTGTTTCCCCAGGCGCTGACGAAGCTGGCGATTTTCCGATTCCAGGCGCTGCAGTTTGAGCGCATTCTCTACCGTGAGCAACAACTTTTCCGTGGCAATCGGTTTTTCGAGAAAATCGATCGCTCCCAGCTTGGTTGCGCGCACCGCCATATCAATGTGCGCCTGGCCCGACATCATGACCACAGGCGCAGCAATACCCTCCGCTTTGAGATCTCCCAACAGCGAGAGACCGTCCTTGCCGGGCATGACCACGTCGGAGAGAATCAGATCAAAGTGCTGCGCGCGCGCCAATTCGAGCGCTTTCGCCGCATTGTCGCAAATTGTCGCTTCGTGACCAGCGAGGCGGAATGCGCGTGAAAGCGAGGCCAGCGCATTGGCCTCGTCATCAACAATCAGCAAATTTGCTTTCTGCGACATCCTCACATCTTTGCTTCGTACTCAGTTTGGATCAGACCAGTCACTGGCAGCTTATCGAGGTTGCGCGGGAGTTCAATGACAAATGTCGTGCCCTGGCCGGGCTGGCTCCGGACGCTGATTCTGCCTCCATGATCGCTCACAATAGATTGCACGATTGCGAGCCCAAGCCCGGTACCATCCGCTTTGCTGGTGTAGTACGGGGTGAACAAACGCTCGCGCTCATCCGCACTCAGGCCTATACCGGTGTCCGAGATTTCCACCAAGACGCCATTCGCGCCATCTCGCGTGCGCAGCGTGAGGCTGCCACCTTCGGGCATCGCATCCAGCGCATTGAACGCGAGGTTGGAAACGGCGCGATACAGCAGATCGGGATCAGCCGCGATGGGCTGGGGAGCTCTGGACAATTCCAATTTGCATTCGACGGGGATACGGTTACCTGACTGTAATTGTGCCTGAAGTAGCCGGGCTACGTTTTGCACGATGTGGTTGATTTGCACGCTCTGAAATTGCGGTTGCGGCATCCTGGAAAACTCGCTGAAACGGGAGACGATCGTTTTCAGATTCGAGATCTCAGCCAATAGAGTTGACGAGCTTTCCTGAAACACTTCCTCAAACTGCTCCGGAGTTTGCTGCCGGGCCCGTATGAGGTTCTCCACTGTCAATTGCAAGGGAAACATGGGATTCTTGAGCTCATGGGCCAGGCGTCGGGCCAGCTCCCTCCACGCTGCTACGCGCTCCGCTTTCAGCAGCTGTTCTTTGTGTTCCAGAAGTTCGCCGGTCATGCGATTGAAAGATTTCGCCAGGGCACCGAGTTCGTCCGATGATGTTACCGGCACTTTCGTATTCCAGTTGCCAGCTGCAATCTCGCGGGCCGCATCGGCAAGTTGTTCAACCGGGCGCGTGACTCGGGCAGCGGTCCAACGACTGAACATTATCGCCAGAGTAATTCCGACGCCCGCAGCCAGTATTGCTGCCGAACGGATGTGCTGCTGTAGTTCGACAACGGATCGGCGAGAACTCCCGAGTATAAGAACCGCGAGTATCTGATTGTCTTGACCGCCGAGCGGAATGGCGTGAACGCTTTCGTCGTCGGAAGCGTCCGATGACCAGTGAACGATGGCAGTCGTTTCTTGGCGTGTCTTCAGAACCTGTTCGATGAGAGGCGCAACCCGGTCGGGTTGCTGCAGAGTGCCAGAGGGATCAATGAGATACTGGGGAGAAACCGCAGCACCGGCTTTTTCTTCACTCAGCTTCTGATAAAGCATGGCTCGCATTCCATTCGGAAGTTCGAGGCTGGCCATGAAATTCTTATCCAGGCGACGACCGCCTATCACATAGAGCGATTTGTCGCCAACATCCACTTTGCGGATGGCCGATAGTCCTAAGGCTGGGCCTGTGGGCAGGTCTTCTTGGCGGAGGAACGCGTCTTTGGGGACTGGTCCGGTCAACGAAAACAGTTCGTGGTAGCCAAATTTAGCTGGCCACTGCGCCGACGAGATAATTGTCCCATCACTGTCCGCCAGTTCGAGGAAATCCAACTTTTGGCTGTCCGCCAGGGATTTTGCTTCGCTTAAATAGGCCGCGTAGTTAGGAGCGTTCCTATTGAGGTTGAGGGCGATTCGTGTACTGACCTCACTGGCCGCGACCGCTTCTACCCGCTGCACGACCTCTTCGCCTCGACGGTTAAAGGCGTGTTGGAATTGAGCCACCAGGGCGGTGGTTCTTTCGTCATTGGCCCGCTCGAACGCTCGCCGCGTGACCGCGGAAACGATCAAGGTGACTGCCGCAACCGAAACGAATACCGTGAGCGCGAACCCGGCTAGCAGTCTGCTGCGGAAACTCATGGCTTCCCCGTTCCCAGCCAAACATCCTGCAGACGCCAACCTCCCTCGCGATCGGTGTTCCAGTTTCTCACGCTTCCTTCCAGCGCTGACGCAAACCTCAAGTGCAGCAGTGGAATAACCTGTCGCGACTGCAGCAGTGTCCGTTCCGCCACGTAGAGATCGTTGGCCGAATCACCATTAAAAGTGGGCTGAGCGAGGTTCAGCGAAGTCGCCAGGTTCGTAAGTGCGATGCGAGCGTCAAGCGAAGCCAACGGGATGCGGACCAGGCGCAGGTCGGCATTGACGGAGTTGGTAGGTTGGAGCGTAAGGCCGGCGTCGCGGGCGTTCAGCGCAATTCTTTCGGCCACCAACCGAGCCACCGGGTCAGTCGCGTCGTAACTGAGGGTCCAAGGGGACATCTGGCGGGGATTTCCGTGCTCCGGCTGCATCCGCGATACGTCCATGTCAGTCGAAAAAAGGAAGGCATATCCTGTCATCCAATTCGGAAGCAGTCCATCAGCGGGATCAGCGCCACCTTGGAGCAATACTACGCTCAAAGACGTACGATCGATGCTAAGCGCGAGAGTTTCGCGTTGCTGTAGATCGCCAGAAGAATGCCGATCAGTAGCGAAAACCAGCGCCATTAATTCAGCCGGAGAAGAAGTATCTATCCTGCGGCCTTCGGTCATAGCGCGCTGAGCTTGGTCGGAGGCAACTTCGATCAAATCAAGTTTACCGAGATCAAGCGAGATCATCTGCTCATGTAAGCTCTTGCCCAACTCGATTTCTATAGAATCTACGAAGGCTCGGCCGCCCCAATAGTCATCGCGCGCAGTTAGCGTCAGTCTCTTTCCTGGATCCCAGTGGGCGATAGAGAACGCACCGCTACCCGTCAACTTGGCCCCGTCCCGTTTGGCGATACCATAGCGTGCCATGGCCAACTCGACCGGCAGATTTGGAGCGGGAGCATCACACTCGATTACTATCCCTTCTCCGGCTGAAAATATCTTCCACTTTGAGTTGGCCGTGCGTAGCGACGCTGCCACGGTGCCGGAACTGAGTGCTGTGCCGTCATGAAATGTAACTCCCGGTCGGAGATAAAACTGCCACCGTTGACTTCCTGGTTCGGATTTCCACGAACTGGCCAATGCGGGCTGCGGTCTGCCCTGGTCGTCGAGAACGACCAGCGTGTCAAAGATCAGACCCGAGAGGTTACGTCGGGCAAACGATTCCGGCTGGCTTGAATCCGCTGGATCCAGAGATGTGGGCGCGGCGCGCATGGCGACCTTTAGCGTGCCGCCGTAGCGCGGGCGCGTAGCAGCACTGGTTACATCGCCGAAGAGCAGACTAGTGACCACAAGTAATGGTAAGCCGGAACGCCTCATATCTCCCCGTCTCCGAATTTCGCGAAACCGCGATGGCCCCGTTTCCGCTGGACTCCGCCCACAGCACAGTGATCGGTCCTCCAAAATCCGCAGGCTGGCTTACGGCGATTGGATCACGATCGGGAAACTCGAAGGCTCTCACGGTATCGCTCCTGCTGTCCCCGTTTTCTGTTGCGAGAACCTGCCAGCCTGATCCACAACCACTCTGTACGCTGGCAATATCGTTACCCCAAGCTAACTTTCCTGCAGTCCGATCAGTAATTCCGTCGAGCATATGCAGCGGACCGTTCACCGAAGCCAGGATCCAAAGCGTGTACTTTTCCCGAGGCAGAGCTGCCGCCGAATAAAATGCCGGCGCCGTTGTCTGTTTGCCTACGCCCGGCACCAGCACACCCGTAAAGAAATTCCGCAACGGCGCGAAGAATGCACTCAAACCGTACTGATCGGTTCCGATTGGCCAGGGATCGTCGCTCTCATAGCAAGTCATGGTCACAGGCGCGCTGCTCGTGCTTCGGCAGAAGATGCCCGGCAGGAACGCATCGAAGAGATGGTCTTTGCGCAAGACCAATCGTCCTCTGAGATCGCGAGGCCAGGGCCGGGAGTGGGCGACGGCCAGAAACTGCTCCGATTGCCAGCGGCCATCCTGCATCCTGTAGACTATGACCCCGTTTGAATCGAGAACCAGCAGGTGCGAAGGAGTGCCGTCTAATTTCGCAGCATCCAGGATGCGGTCAGCTTGAGACCAGAGCAGAGTCTTCCGTACCACCATCGCGGCGGCTTCATGCGCGACCAGTTGTGCATCCGGGCGTGCGAATGAAACCATCACGATTGAGGACTCATTCGCGCCCTGATGAACCTCTGCAATCCAAACGTAATCTCGCAGGTCTTCGGAGAGGAAGACTTGCACAGTGGCGGCAGCCTGTTCGGCATTCACGAAGCGAAGGCCCAATGTAGCCAACTGGATGAGCACGCCGCGGCGAATCTCGTCCACATCCGTCAGCCGCAACGAAGAGTGGTTCTTGAAGTCGAGGGCAACCGTGCCTGGGCCCGTGGTTGCGGCAATCTTTGCGGCTAGTTGCGCTTCAGGGCCACTCCAATTGTCAGCCCATGCCTGGCCCGCCAACAGAAAAAGCACAACGAGGAGAGAAGATGTGAGGCACTGCAAGCGCGGCGGCAGAATAGGGACGTCCCGAATGAGCCGATTATAAACTGCGTTGCGCGTGGCTTTTCGCATAGCGATGTGTACTGGTTGGACTCTCCCTACCCGAGTGCAAACGGCGACTCGGCCCTATGACTATTGACACCGCAGCCCACGGCAAACTGTTCGCAAGACTCCAACCTCAGGCACCAGCACAACTTATTTCTGTACAGGTGCTTCTGACTCCTCTGCCTGGTTAGCATGATTCGAGACGTTCATGCTGCGTAACACATCATTGGCGAAGAAGAATTTCCCGTCCGCCGGCACCATCATGATCTGGAGCTTGTCCGACAGTCGTTCCGCGACGATTTTGTTAATCAGCAGCGGATTCTGCTTCAGCATCGCCCCTTCGCTCTGCATTCGCTCAGCATCAGCAGCCGCGGTCACTCGTATGCGATCAGCTTCGGCTGCAGCCAGCAACTTGCGACGCTCCATCTCCGCCTTGCTATCGATTACCTTCGCCTCGGCTAGCGCTTCCGCGTTCTTAACCGTGGCCTCTTTGCGCGCTTCGGCTTCCAGCTTCGACTGCTGAATCTGTTTCTCTTTCAGGGGCAGGGTGTATTGCATGGCATCAGCTTCACCCTTGGCTTGCAGCACGCGCACCTGGGCCTGTCCTTCCGCCTGCTTTACCTGCTGGGCTTTGGTCGCTTCCGCCTCCAGTTCCGAGAGCCTTACCTGCTTCTGCTGGATCTCGGTTTGTACACCCATCTGATCGTTCTCTTGCTCCTTCAACAAAAGACTCTCCAACCCTTTGGCGTATTCAGGGGGAAGTTGAATGTCGCGCAGCATGACCTCTTTCACCACGATGCCGTCAGCGGCGAGCTTCTGCGTTATGGCGACCGCGGCTCGCTTTCGGATTTCCTCTCGCCGGGCAGCAAACACATCCCGCACCGTGTAATTGGGCACCAGTTCGCGCCAAACACTGGCCACTACTGGAGGTACGATTTCCTTCTCCACCGGTTGTGGCAGGTTGCTCTGGATGTAATCCAGCCGCTTGGGGTCGAGGCGGTAGCGAACCGTGATCGCCAATCCGACTGTGAGACCTTCCTTGGCCTGAACCTTCAGCGGTTCGGATTTCACACCACGGCTGGAAGGCGTCCTCGCATTTTCTTCCTGTTCACCGGTTGTGAACAACTGATCGCGGGTGTCGAACAGTGCAACCGTCTCCGCCAGAGGGGTTACGAAATGTGCTCCGGGATAAAGCGTGCCTGCCAACGTCCCGCTGGTCTGACTGATGCGAACCCCAGCCATGCCGCTGGGAACTACGACGATGCCCAGCGCGAGCAGTATCGGACCCCAAGCCAGCATCGCTAGCCCTAGCGCTCCCCGCCAGCGAATATGCGGAGCCGCTGGCAGCGGTCCAGCTCCAGCGGTCGCCAGAGCCTGGCGGTACTTCATTTCCAGATAGAGGTCATAAGCGAGAATTCCCGCGGCAGCTGAGATCATCCCAATGCCGCCCCACATCAGCAAATACTTCAGAAACAACATAACGTTTTCCTTTCCTCTCGGATCTTGACCCCCTCAGCGTGCTTGGCCCGACTTCATCTGTCTTGCCTGCTGGGCGAACAACAAGCGGAATACTTTGCCGAAGATCAGTTCCTCGACCAGCAGTGCGACTGCGAGAGAGAAGCCCATTCCCGCTAGGGCTGCCATTGCTGTGATTACGAGTTGCATGGTGTCCTCCTAAAAACCTGTCTTAGTGGCTGCAATCTGGTTGATTTCACGTCAGCCTTACAAAGCCAACGGCACGCCAAGAACCAGGTGTGACATCACAGATTCAGAAGGATTTACATCCAGTGGAAGCGCTGGACACAGTGTTCGATCAAAGACAGCGTGTCAGGCCCGACACGACATGTGGAAGTTGTCATGAAGAAACACATACATCTTTCGATCTCAACTCCTAGAATTGACATCCGCGTACACGCGGCTCTATCGTTTCGCACCGGACAGCATGAACATCGTCAAAGCAACCCGGCGTTTCGAAGAATGGCTGGGCCGGCATCTTACGCTGGTCAAACCTGACCTCCGCCTGAAGCACCAGCGCATGGCGGAGGCGGCGTTTCCTTTCCTGCGGGCAACCTTCTATCGCTGGATACAGGTGTGGCCGGAGGTGTGTCCTGACTTGTCGAAGGCTCCGAGAGTCCTCGCGGTAGGCGATCTGCATGTGGAAAATTTCGGCACCTGGAGGGACATTGAGGGTCGCTTAGTCTGGGGTGTTAATGACTTCGACGAAGCGGCCACTCTCCCCTACACCATCGACTTAGTGCGGCTGGCCACAAGCGCAGTACTTGCAATTGAGGAAGGTCATCTGGCATTGAAGGCAAAAGAAGGGTGCGCCGCCCTGTTGGACGGCTACAGGCAGTCGCTCGCGGAAAGTGGACGCCCGTTCGTGCTCGCGGAACAGAATCAGTGGCTGCGGGAAGCCGCAACCGGCGAGTTACGCGATCCCGTGCATTTTTGGAAAAAGATGGAAACTCTGCCGAAGGTCGCCGGGGAGATTCCGCCCAGCGCGCGGGAGGCTCTCGAGCACCTTCTTCCGGAGCGAGGCCTCACCTATCGGACGGTGAAGCGGGTCGCAGGCTTGGGAAGTCTGGGTCACATTCGCGTGGTCGCGATAGCAGACTGCCATGGCAGCCACATCGCACGTGAAGCCAAAGCAATGAGGCCGTCCTCTGTTTATTGGGCGAGTGGAGCTAGTGACCCGGCGGAGATCCTGTATCAGGTAATTATCACGCGCGCGGTCCGGTGTCCGGATCCCTTCGTGCAACTGCGCGGCCACTGGCTGGTTCGTCGCCTCGCCCCTTATTGCTCTCGCATCGAGCTGAGCGTGCTAGCTGGAAATCGCGACGAACTCCAGTTACTTTTCGCTATGGGATGGGAAACCGCCAATATCCACCTGGGTAGTCAGAGCGCGTCGAAGGAAGTTCGCCGCCACCTCGGCACGCTAAAGCCAAACTGGCTGTTGTCCGCCGCGCGTGATATGGCGAAGGCTGTCAGTGACGACTGGAGAGTTTGGAAAAAATCATCCGAAGCCTGAGCCTTAGGTCAACCAGCGATTTTAGATTCCCTGCGGTACGCCATAGAGCAATTCATCCTCTGGCTGCGATCCTTCATCGCTCCCGGCGGTCTCACGTCGCAAAGCGCCCAAGAGGGCATCCAGAATGGCTCGCAGAGATTGGGGACTCTCGACGAGCACGCGCTCCATGCTCTCGCGATGAACCGCCAATTCGCCAATCAGTTGTGCGCCCTTCGTGTCGACATCCCAAATTGCGTCCCATCTGGCGCAACTTCGGCGTAGGTTTTTTACCCCGAACCCGGCTCGAGCAAAGGGATAGCCCAGACTGCCGGTCGTCATCCAGTTAACCACTAATTCCTCAACGTGGGCCGCACTACAGGCACGCTGAATGCCCTCGTGCGCTGCCAGGCGTTCATTCCATTGCAAGACCTGCAGTTTATCTTCCCAGCGGTTCTCAGCAACCAGGAACCAGCTGTTCGTGCCCAGTCTTCTTCCCCCACAGATGGCGCACACGTTCGTTTGCGAGACATCCATACAGTACCTTTCATTACTCGGCTTGCCGCTCGATGTAGAAGAGTGTCCGTTGACGTTTACGCTGCTCCCGTTTGTCCGATAGGCGCTCTTTTGTTCGCTTCGGGCAGGGGAACCGTCAGCATTCCATGTTCCTTCTCAAAGATCAGGGTGAGCACCGATGAACACTGATCGCACAGCCAGTAGTGTTCGACGCGGCGCCGGGGTCGACTTCGCCGGGGTGGCGTCAAGCCGGCGACGAACGCCTTTCTCTCCACCCGGAACAATTTTCCGTGGCTCAAGCGACGGAAGGGAGTAGGGCAAATCGAATTCGCGCATTTACTGAGCACCAAAACTCCTGGCGTCGCAAGCTACCGGAAGTTCGGGCAAGTGCACGCGAATGGCCGAAAGTTATTCATGAAGAGTTGTGGGTAAATCGCCGGAAAAACGTAGGATCGAGCCACTAGACCTTCAGACCCTCCATGCCGAGCTTTGGTCAGGGCTGCCGATAGAACGTCACGCCGTTACGGTGAAGGGCAGTAGAGGTCATCGAGACGCAGAAGGTATGATCGCTTAGCTATATGCCTCGAACGGTCTTAATGTGTCCACCTACCTTCTTCGACGTCCGCGAAGCGAAGAATCCATACATGGGTCACCCCATCGACCGCATCCGGGCGCACCAACAATGGCAGAACCTGCGCCGCTCCCTTGAAGACGCGGGAGTGAAGGTGGAGATGATCGCCCCGGTGGAAGGCCTCGACGACATGGTGTTTGCCGCCAACCAGGTTTTCATCGGAGACCACGACAAAATCGGTAAGTTCATCGTTCCCAGCCGCATGCGCTATCCTTCGCGCCAGAGAGAAGTGCCGTTCTACGTGGACTGGTTCCGCAAGCGCGGATACCGGGTCATCGAACTGGACTTTGGCGAGGACTTTCTGGAGGGTCACGGTGATCTCCTCTGGCATCCTGACCGCTCGAAAATCTGGGCAGCTTATGGCTTCCGCTCTACCCGCGGAGGCATAGAGAAGTTCGCCGCCGCCATGCAGGAGCTAGGTATCCCCGTAGTGCCGCTCCAACTCGTGGATGCACATTGCTACCATCTGGATACTTCTCTCTGTCCACTGAATCAGGATGCCGCGCTGACCAATCCGAGTGCCTACTCCAAAGAGTCGTTGAAGGATCTGCGGCGAGGCTGGAAGCGAATCCACGAACTCAGCAGTGAAGAAGCCCACCGGTTCATGGGCAATGGGATCGTTGCCAATGGACACTACATCACGCCCTATCTGTCGGACAATCTCGGCAAAATCCTTGCCGCAGAGGGCCTTACACCTGTGATCGTGGACACCTCGGAATTCGAGAAATCCGGCGGCAGCGCATTTTGCATGAAGGCATTTTTGGACTGAAGGCCGGGAACCGTAATTACATGGGAATTGCTCCCGAGGCGGCGCTGGAGTAAGATTCTGCGCAAGCGCTCAGCCACAAGCTCTGCAGCGCGAGAGGGTTCGGTCCTAGCCCCCTGATTTTCTTCCCCAGGAAATCCGCTATGGCGGAGTCTCAGCCAGTCGTTGCGAATTCGACTGAAGCGTCGGAGTCCATCTCTGGATCCGTCGTTGGCCGCTTCCGTGTTGGTGAACGGCTCGGCAAAGGCGGTATGGGCGAAGTCTACCGCGCGGAGGACACCAAGCTGAAGCGCACGGTCGCGCTCAAACGGCTCGCGCCGCGGCTGCGGGCAGATTCCATCTACCGGCGTCGCTTCCTGGAGGAGGCAGAGCGGGTTTCCCGCTTCAGCGATTCCCACATTGCTGCTGTGTATGACGTTCTCGAAGAAGGCGACGAGATGTTTCTCGTCATGGAGTTGGTGGAAGGCGAGACTCTGCGCCAACGCATGCGGCAACCGATGTCGCTAAGCCAGTTCTTCGACATGGCGATTCAATGCGCCGAGGCGCTGGTAGCGGCCCACGAGCGCGGCATTGTTCACTGTGACATCAAACCCGAGAACATCATGCTCACCCAAAGCGGCCAGGTGAAAATCCTGGACTTTGGTGTGGCAAAGCACCTACCGCGCTCGGACCAGAGTTCCACCGTCGACCGCGCCGGGACCATGGCCGGCACGCCCGCGTACATGTCGCCAGAAGTACTGCTGGAGAATGTTCCGGATGGACGCGCGGACATGTTTTCTCTGGGTGTGGTGTTTTATGAAGCCCTGACCGGCCAGCACCCGTTTCTGGCCAGCAGTTTCGTGGCGACCACGGACCGCATCCGCAGGGAGACGCCCGCTCCAATCCACATCTTCAATCGCGAAGTTTCGAAGGAACTCGAAACCGTCGTCAGTAAAGCGATGGCCAAGGAACCGGGCCAGCGTTACGCCAGCGCCCGCGAACTGCTCGAAGACCTCCAGTCTGTCCAGGCTGGAACCACTCCCAGCAGACTCTCGCGAGCCTTACCCCGATGGAACGCGCAGAGAAAGGGGAGTCGAAAAGGTTGGACTGCGGGCACGCTCGTGGTCATTGCCGTTCTCGCAGTAATCGTCGCTTACCGGCAAACTCAGTTGAGGCATTGGTTGGGGCTTGGCGTTCTTTCTACACCGGTGCAACTCGCGGTCTTGCCCTTTTCTCCCTCGGGGGATGATCCGGGGGCCAAAGCGTTTGGCGACGGACTCACAGATACCCTCACCGCGAAGCTTACCCAGTTGACCGGAAACTACCCGCTGCAGGTCGTGCCCACCAGCGAAGTCCGTGCGGGCGGCATCACCAGCGTGGAGCAGGCCCGAAAGGATTTCGGCGTGAACATGGTTCTGGAAGGCAGCCTGCACAGTTCCGGCAGCCAGGTTCGCGTGACCTACACTCTCGTGGACGCCAAGACCATGCGCCAACTCCACGCTGACACGGTCGACGCCGACGTCGCCGATGCCTTCGCGGTAGAAGATCGTGTCGTCGATGGTGTGATCGGAATGCTCGGTTTGGAGATCCGTGGCAACGATCGCGTCGTCCTCGCGTCCCACGGAACCGGCGACCCGTCGGCCTATGACCAGTACCTGCGCGGACGAGGATATCTGCTCGACTATCACAAACACGAAAACATCGACAGCGCGATTTCGGCCTTCAACCGGGCGATAACTCTGGATTCCAAATATGCGCAAGCCTATGCCGCTCTCGGAGAAGCCTACTGGCTCGGCTACCAGGAGGGCCAGGGCGGCAAGGATTGGATGGAGAAGGCCCGGTCCGCTTGTGACCATGCCGTAACCAGCACCCCCAAACTCGCGGATGGATATGCGTGCCTGGGCCGGGTAAATAGCGGGACGGGCGAATATGAGAAGGCAGTGACGCAGTTCCAAAAGGCCACCGCTCTAGATCCCACCAGCGATGATGCCTTTCGCGGCCTGGCCGACGCTTATCAAAAGCTGAACAAGCCAGCCGAGGCGGAAGCTACCTACAAGAAAGCGATCAGCCTGCGACCGCAATATTGGGCCGGCTATAGCTGGCTGGGCGTGTTTTACTGGCGGCAAGGACGCTACGACGACGCGGCCAAGATGTTCCAGGAAGTAATCACACTAGCCCCTGACAACTTTCGAGGCTACTCCAATCTGGGTGCGATGTACGTCGCTCGAGGACGCTATCAAGAAGCGATTAGTTTACTTGAAAAATCCGTCTCCATCCGCCCCACTACAGAAGCCTACGACAACTTGGGCGGAGCCTATTTCTCCATGCGCAAGTTCGAGGACGCGGCGCGTAGTTACGAAAAAGGATTGAAGCTCGACCAAACCAGTTGGCTCAGTTGGGGGAACCTGGGAGACGCGTACTACTGGGCACCGGGAAAGAGACAACAGGCCAGCAGTGTTTATCAGGAAGCCATTCGTCTGGCTGATGAGAAGCTGCGCGTGAACCCGCGCGATGGTTCCATTTTAGCTTTTCGGGCGACATATCTGGCGGTGACAGATAAAAAGGATGAGGCTTTAGCCTCTCTGCAGAAGGCACAATCCTTCTCGCCCACAGATCCGGATGTGCAGTTTCGGGGCGCGCTTGTCTACAATCACTTTGGCGACACCGATCAAACGTTACAGTTGCTCCAAAAGGCACTGGCATCCGGCATCTCGGTGGATTGGGTGCGCAATACTCCAGATTTCGACCACTTGCGTGCTGATCCGCGGTTTCAGGCTATACTTCGCACGCATTAGGAGTAAAACCAAGCACAGTTACTTGCAGTTGATCGCACGAAAAGGAGGAATGCATGAACGCACAAAGCAATATCGCGCCACAGTTGCAGAAAGAGAAGTGCTACCACATCGCGACTAGCCCCGCCAGACTCTCGGTGCATATTCATCAAGACGGTGAGGTCGACAATGAAGTCGTCAACCTAAGAAGGTGCGTGGGAGACGAAATTGTTTGGGAGGCGGAGGGAGCTGACTTCACAATTGACTTCCCCAATACTCCTTTCGAGGAGCGCACATTCCAGGTGCCCGCGGGAGGCAGCGTGAGTTCCGGACCAGTCCGGCCGGATGCATCGATCGATTACTTTCAGTATTACATCACGAATGTAGCTCTGGCAAAGAGCGCGGATCCGGGCCTAAACGTGAAGCCATAAAGGCAAGGAGGAGGTGCGGCAGCGTGACTCCCAGGCACACCCGAAGAGGGTAGGGTGCGCACGGCATGATCGGGCATAGCGCTGGAAGGCTAGCTATGGCGGCAATGGCGGATTTTTCGCCTGGTGGGGCCGGCGCCGGCGATCCTTACCGCATCGACTCTTCCACTTCGGAGATCCAGCCCGGACGCTTCAGCACCTCGCGGGGCTTGGGACCGTCTGCCGCGCCGACGATGCCGTCTCGTTCCATCAGATCGATGAGGTGCGCGGCCCGCCCGTAGCCGATTCGTAGGCGGCGCTGCAGCAGGGAAGTGGACGCTTTCCCGAACTCGACCACCAACCGCACTCCATCTTCGTAGAGCGGATCTTGCTCCGCCTCATCCCCGTCACCAGAGCCGTCTTCGCCTGCCTGCCGTTCTTCTTTGGGAGCCTCGAGGAATTTCTGTTCGTACTCCGCTGTGCCCTGTGAACGCCAGAACTCGACCACGGCAGCAATTTCTTTTTCCGTGACAAAAGGAGCATGCAAGCGATGCACGCGGGCTGATCCGGACGGCAGATAAAGCATGTCGCCGCGCCCCAGCAGGGCCTCAGCGCCGTTTGCGTCGAGAATGGTGCGTGAATCTACCTTGGTAGCCACTCGGAAGGAAATCCGCGCCGGGAAATTAGCTTTGATCAAACCGGTGATGACGTCGACCGAAGGCCTTTGCGTGGCCAGCACCAGGTGAATACCGACCGCCCGTGCCATCTGCGCCAGACGCGTGACCGACTCCTCCACATTGCCGGAATCGAGCATCATCAAGTCAGCCAATTCATCGATGATGATCACGATATAGGGCAGTGGCCGGTCTTGCGAATCTTCGCCGAACAAGCTGCGGGTACCGTCTTCGTCAAACAGCTTGTTGTACTGATCGATATTGCGCACGCCTTTTTCCGCCAAAAGCTTCAGCCGACGCTCCATTTCACGCACCGCATTGCGGAGCGCATTCGCCGCCAACTTTGGCTCGGTGATGATGGGCGTGTACAGGTGAGGTACACCTTCATAATTCCCTAACTCCAGCCGTTTGGGATCCACCAGAATCAAACGCACTTGATCCGGCGTCGCCTTGTACAGGATGGACATGATCATGGCATTGATGGCCACGCTCTTGCCTGCACCGGTAGAGCCGGCGATCAACAAATGCGGCATGCCATTGAGATCAGCGGTGACGATGCGACCGTTGATGTCTTTACCCAACGCCAGCGTGAGCTTTGATTTGGTGCCGATGAACTCTGAGGACTCAATGTTTTCGCGCAGCCAGATAATTTCGCGCTCGCGGTTCGGCACCTGAATGCCCACCGTCGACTTACCGGCCATGCGCTCGATCAGGATGCTCTCTGCTTTCAGTGCCAGACACAGGTCATCGGTGAGGTTAGTGATGCGGCTGTACTTGATGCCGGCCTCGGGCTTGAACTCGAAGGTTGTGACCACGGGCCCAGGATTGATCTGCGTGACCTGTCCATGCACTTCAAACTCTGCGTATTTTTCTGTGAGCACTTGTGCCAGCAGCTTCAATTCTTCGGCATCGACCGCCTGCTGCTCGTCCGGACGATGCAGCAAGCTGCTGGGCGGTAGCTTGTAGCCGCCGGCAATGCGCGGCAGAGTGGTCTTCGCCTTCACCGCACTGTCGGCGCGCGCGCTGACTTCTGGAGCCGGAAGCTCGGACTCAGCCTGAACATCCTGCGGCTGCGGTTGGCTCCGCTCAGGTGCCGCCATTCGCTCGATGCCTGTCGTCGACGGCTCAACCATGCGTGAGGCTGACGGACCTTCCGAGGGTACCGCGCGGGCTTGGACCAATTGTGCCGTGACCGTCGGTCGGGCGGCGCGACGCTTCTCCAATTCCTGCTGCATTTTTTTCTTGGCGCGCGCCGCCTGCCAGTCTTTCCAGCGATCCCAAAGAGCGATAACAAAGGCGAAGCGGGTCGGGGCCCAGACCTGCAGTGCAGCGAAAGAAAACGCAGTCGAAAGATATAGCGCCACTGCGAGAATTGTGGCGCACACGATATAGGCGCCAGCCAAGTTAAAGTAATGGATGAGGACATCGCCGACAATCCGCCCCACCAGGCCTTCGATCGGGATTACGCCCATCCAGCGCACATGCCCGGGCAACAGCGCCAAAAGTGCCGGAATGAAAGTCAGCAGCCAGATTCCCCCCAGCGATTTGGCTACCGGTGAAGTCACCTTACGGGAGCGAAACCAGCGCGTGCCCAGCCCCGCGAAGAAAATCGGAAGCAGAAACGCGCCAATACCGAAGCCTTGCAGCACCAGGTCGGAAACCAATGCTCCGGCTACACCAATCCAGTTGCGCGCAGCTCGGGAACCCGTCAGCACCGAGGCGCTATTGAACGAGGGATCGAGCGGCGAATAGGAAGCCAGAGCGAGGAAAAGAAGGAGGGCGGAGACGCACAACAAAAACCCGATCAGCTCGTTGAGCCGTCGATTGTTGGTCGGAGCGAAGATCCGTGAGATATACGTCATTGGGCGTAGTTGGCGACTCGCAGGAAGCGGCCCCGCCGGGCTGCCTCGACCAGGCCAGAGCCTGATAATTATGCCAAGAACCGGCCGAGCCGACAATCGAGGAATTCGCGGGCAGTATCGAACTGGTTTCCCGTACGATGGCTGCGTAAGTACAACCGCTCCTTCGACTTCGCCCACGGGATAGCGGCCACTATCCGGTCGCTCTTGCCAGGAACGCCAAGACCAAAGCGCCCACGATGATGCGGTAGATAGCAAATGGCGCGAAGCCACGCTTCCGCACGTAAGCCATGAACCAGGCCACGGACGCGTAGGCTACCAGGAATGAAATCACGAACCCAATCGCCAATACCACCCAACCATGCGAATCAATCTGCGAAACACCAATCGGGTTGACGCCCTTTCCGCGTAGCGACTTCAGCAGGTCATAGCAGGTGGCTACCACCATGGTGGGAATCGACAGAAAGAAAGAGAACTCCAATGCTGAGGCTCGTGACATGCCCGCTAATTGCCCAGCCGCAATGGTAGACATGGAGCGCGAGGTTCCCGGAAAGACTGCCGAAAGAATCTGACATGCGCCAATCCAGATGGCTTGGCCCAGGCTCATGGCCTCCATGTTCCAGGTGTGAATTCGACTGGCGGTCGCCCCAGGCCCGGCCGCTTCCGACGGGGCGTTGACCGCATCCACAATCCACATCACAAATCCGCCCACCAGCAAAGCAGTGCCCATGATGTACAGACTCTCCAGGTGCTTGCCGATGACTTTGGTCAAAAGAAACGCTGGGATCGCGGTCACCACAAAAGCGACAACCGTAAATTGCACCGGTCTGGACCAGAAGATCGCGCGAACCAGGCACATCAGTACTTTGAAAGGTGCCAACAGCAGCGGAGTATCACCTCGCGTGTAGCCGATGAAGGTGGCAATCCGGCTGCGGAAATAGACTGGCAGACACAGGATCGCGCCCAACTGAATCACAATCGTGTACATCTTCCAGTAGCCGTCGGAGAGACTGATGTGAAATAAGCTTTCGGCAATGCGCAGATGAGCGGTGGAGCTGACTGGCAGAAATTCCGTAAGGCCTTCAATGATTCCGAGGACAACGGAAAGCAGGTAATCGTTCAAGCTTCCTCCGTGGGCGGACAAACTGTGAAGAAAGTATGGCAGAAATCTCGGATCAAACGGCTAGCGGGTTTGGTTCGCAGTCTCGCCGCGCGGGTTCATTCGGTCGCGTTGCCATACGTAGGGATTTTTTGGTCTATCAGGTATAGCAGCCGCTGGGCGCGCGCTCCCCAGTCAGATTGTGGGGACTGAGATACCACTTTCTGCGCCAGTGCGGTCGCCTTAACCCTGGATTCCTCGGACTTCTTCGGTTGTTCTTCGGTTTTGTAGATCTCGATCAACGCTGCCTTACGTGAAGCCGCATCGTACAACGCCTCTGCCGCCGCGGGCGACTGGGAATGGTCATTCGCATACTTCTCATAAATCTCGGCCTCCTTTTCAGGACACTTCGAGGCGCCCTGCCAGTCGCCACACAATTTGTTGTCGATCAGGTGAAAAGCGGCGAGATCGGCCCATTTGCTGCCGGGAAACTTTTTGATTACTTCCTTCATGTATTTTTCCTCCATACCTTCGCGCAAATAGGGATCCCGTTCTTTAGCGGAAGGGCGGGAAGATACATCTGCCTTCTCGATCTGCCAGCGGATATCGGCTGAACGATACATAGCCTCGCCCGCCAGCGGCGAGCTGGGAAAGTACTCACCCACGCGATAGTAAAGACGCATCGCGTCCTGCGCGGCGCCGCGGCGCCCGTGGCGCTGGCTGGCCTGATCTTCGGAGTCGACAGCTTCCCCGTACAGCACTCGGTCGCCATTCGGGGTCGACGCGCGCACCACGCCCTTATCGAGCATCCATCCCGAAACCGTGCGCTCTTCGGTCAGATTGGCCTCGACGCGCACCCACCCACCGCTGGTCTCGATCACGATGACCTCGCGGCCGCGGTCAACTTCGCCTAGCTTGGCGGAAGCTTTATCCGGAGAAATGTAGAGCGTGCCTACACGCATCATTGCCGCGCGCTGGATGTCAGCGGCGGTTGCAGCGGTGG
>JABCYV010000006.1 GCA_013290025.1 Acidobacteriota bacterium | reverse complement strand
CCTTGGCTGTAGTGCACAAAGTGGTCAAGATGCCGAACCAGAGCCTGTTCGTTTTCGCGGAAGGCCTGGAGCGGGTGCGGTTGACGGAGTTCGTCCAGCTGACGCCATTCATGCGAGGCCGGGTTGAATCGGTACCGGAAGCCATTCCACCCAAGAGTTCCGAGGTGGAAGCTCTGCAACGCAACGTTCTAACCCTGTTTCAACAGATTGTGGCTGGTTCCCCGACCTTGTCGGACGAGCTCTCCACCGTGGCCATGAATATTGAGGAGCCGGGACGCCTGGTGGACTTCATCGCCTCCTCGCTGCCTTCGCTCTCCACGTCGGACAAACAGGACACGCTGGAAACCACAGATGTGCGGGTTCGCCTGGAAAAGATCAATCAACATTTGGCCAAGGAGCTGGAAGTCCAGCAACTGCGTAACAAGATCCAGTCTGAAGTGCAGGACCGGGTACAGCAGACCCAGCGCGAATACTATCTGCGCGAGCAGATGAAGGCTATCCAGAAAGAATTAGGGGAGCAGGACGAAGGCGCGCGCGACACGGAAGACCTACGGCAAAAAATCGAAGCTGCGGGGATGCCGGATGACGTGAAGAAGGAGGCGTTGAAGGAGCTGGGACGGCTCTCCCGCATGTCACCCATGGCTGCGGATTATTCCGTTACCCGCAATTACATCGAGTGGCTTGCGATTCTGCCTTGGGCGAAAACTTCTGGTGGCGAGGTGGACATTCTCAAAGCCAAGGAGATCCTCGACACCGACCACTATGACCTACAGAAGGTGAAAGATCGCATTCTGGACTACCTGTCGGTCCGTCGTCTAAAGCCTGGGATGAAAGGCCCGATTCTGTGCTTCGTTGGCCCTCCAGGAGTGGGCAAGACTTCGCTGGGAAAGTCCATTGCTCGTGCCTTGGGGCGCAAATTCGTCCGTATCTCGCTCGGCGGCGTTCATGACGAAGCCGAGATTCGTGGTCATCGGCGGACTTATATCGGTGCCTTACCGGGACAAATTATTCAGGGCATCCGCCGTGCCGAAACCAAGGACCCAGTATTCATGCTCGATGAAATCGATAAAGTCGGCCGTGATTTCCGCGGCGACCCGGCGTCGGCACTGCTCGAAGCTCTCGATCCGGAGCAGAATTCGACTTTTCGTGACAATTACCTCGACGTCACATTCGATCTGTCGAAGGTCTTGTTTATCACAACGGCGAACATGTTGGATCCGGTTGCGGAGCCATTGCGCGACCGCATGGAGATCATCGAACTCCAGGGATACACGGAGGAAGAGAAAGTACATATCGCTTTCCAATACCTCATCCCGCGACAGATTGAAGAGAACGGCGTAACCAAGGAACAGATTGAATTCCCGGAGGAAGGCGTCAGCTATATCATCCGCCACTACACGCGTGAGGCTGGCGTGCGTAACCTGGAGCGCAATATTGGCACTATCTGTCGCAAACAAGCACGCCGGTTGGCAGAAGGCAAGACGGAAAAGTTAATAGTGACCAGGGAAGTGGTCCAGGAGTTTCTGGGCGGCATCAAGGTGCGCAGTGAAGGCGAAATTGCGGAGCGCACCCGGCGTGCCGGCGTGGTGGTCGGCCTGGCTTGGACGCCCTCCGGCGGTGACATTCTGTTCGTTGAAGCCAACACCATGAAGGGGAAAGGCGGCTTCACCATGACGGGCCAGATTGGCCAGGTCATGCAGGAGTCAATGCAGGCGGCCTTGACGTGGGTGCGCTCCAATGCGACCCAACTTGGGATTGAGGAGAATTTCTTTGCCGAGCATGACATCCACATTCACGTGCCGGCGGGCGCTATCCCTAAGGACGGTCCATCCGCGGGAGTGACCATGGCAACAGCGCTGGTCTCTTTGCTCACTGGCCGGCCTGTACGTCCGCTGACTGCGATGACGGGGGAGATCACCCTGAGCGGGAACGTCCTGCCCATCGGCGGAGTCAAGGAGAAGGTCCTGGCAGCCAAGCGCGCTGGCGTGCGTGATGTAATTCTTCCGGCGGAGAACAAGATGAACGTGGACGAGGACCTTACGCCCGAGCAGCTCGAACATCTGAACATCCACTACGTCAAGACGATTGCTGAAGTCCTGGACCTGGCCCTGCCGTCCACTCCCGGAGAAGAAAGACGCGATGAGGTGGAGCGAGAAAAATTTCTCGCAGAGCAGGCAGTCACATAATCGCCCCCGCTGTCGCCCCGACGTTAACTTGCCAGCTTCCCCGTAGGGAGCTGGCAATTTCTTTTGGGCTAAAGTCTTACACTACAGAGTTTAGGTGGGGAACTTTCGAGCTGTAGTGGTGTTTAAAGACAATGAGCAATTGTCGATACGTTTGCGGTGCTAAAGGAAAGCGAAAGGGAAGCCAATGAAGACACATAAGATCCTGGCGGTTGCGACCTTGCTGGCGGGACTCTTGCTGATGTTGCAATCGCCGCTGATGCTCATGGCGCAAGATCAAGATCAAGAACAGGGTCAGGATCCGCCAAGCCGGGTGGCGCGCCTCAATTTCTCGGATGGCTCAGTTTCGTTTCAGCCCGGGGGCGAAGGCGACTGGGTGCAGGCCGTTCCCAACCGACCGCTCACCACGGGGGACAATTTGTGGGCCGACAAAGACTCGCGAGCGGAGTTGCATGTAGGCTCGACCGCGATCCGTATCGATTCGGAAACCAGCATTACGTTTCTCGATCTTGATGACCACACTCTGCAATTGAAGTTGTCGCAGGGTTCGGTCATTGTGCGACTGCGCCACCTTGATGATGGGGACGTCGTTGAAGTAGATACGCCGAACCTGGCATTTTCTCTGCAACAGGCGGGCGAGTATCGGGTTGACGTGAACGCCGATGGCACCGAGACCGATACGCGAGTCTGGCACGGTCGAGGCGAAGTGACGGGCGGAGGCGCCACTTACACCGTGGTTGCCGGCCAGAACGCGCGTTTCACAGGGACCGATCAGCTTGATCATCAAATCGAGCAGATTCCCCGCTCCGATGATTTCGACAATTTCGCTTTCGCGCGCGATCAACGTGAAGACCACTCCGAGTCCGCCAATTACATCTCGCCCGAGGTGACCGGTTACGAGGATCTCGACGACCATGGCCACTGGCATTACGTTGCGGATTACGGTCCGGTCTGGACCCCGACGGCTGTAGCTGTCGGATGGGCTCCATACCGTTATGGGCATTGGGTGTGGGTCGAACCCTGGGGCTGGACATGGGTGGAGGATGAGCCTTGGGGCTTTGCTCCATTCCACTACGGACGCTGGGCCTTCGTCCAAAGCTCATGGTGCTGGGTTCCTGGCCCGGTCGTCGTGCGGCCGGTCTATGCACCGGCTCTTGTGGCATTTGTCGGCGGCGGTGCGCTCGTGGTCGGCGGTGGCGTAGGTGTGGGTTGGTTCCCGCTGGGTCCTCGCGAAGTCTTCGTACCTTGGTATCGCGGCAGCCGCAACTATGTGACTAATGTGAATGTGACCAACACACGCGTGAACGTTACGCAGGTCACCAACGTGTACAACAACTACACCGTCAATAAAGTCACGAACATCACCTACGTTAACCAGCACGTGTCAAACAGCGTAACGGTGGTTTCACATGACACATTTGTAAACGCTCGTCCTGTAGCCAGAAATATTGCTCACGTGGATGAAAGGCAACTCGCCGCAGCTCCGGTTACTCATGAAGTTCAGGCGCAGCCGGTCAGAGCTAGTGTATTGGGCGCCGGGGGACCAGCGAGGGTCAAGCCCGCCGCGGCGGTAGTAAATCGGCAAGTGGTCGCCACCAGAATGCCGACGCCACCGAGAGAGCCGTTCGAGCAGCGGCAGGCGAAAGTGAACGTACGTACAGAAACACCGGGCCAGCCGCAGCCGGCGGTTCGTGGACAGAATGAAGCGGCTCGACCGCAGGCGCAAGCTCCACCCGGCCGACCTGAAGCCGGAACTGGAACACCGCGTCCGGAAGCGTCACGACCGGTTCCGCGTCCGCCAGCACCAGGGCGCGCCGAGGAAGCGCCGCAGCCGTCGCGTTCGCAGCAACAAGAGCCTCGCCCGCAGGAGCAAGCCCGTGGGCAGCAACAGCCGTCCCGTCCGCAAGAAGCCCCCGCCCCCGCAGAGCGAGCGGTACCGCGGCCTTCCAATAATGCGCCAGCGCATCCGCTGGTTAGGCAGGCTCCTCCGGTTCAAGAGAGACCTGAGCATCAGCAGAACGAAGAACAGAAGTTCCGTCAGTGGCAGCAGCAGCGTCCCCAGCCAGCACCTGCCTCTCGGCCCGCGCCGGCTCCGCGGCCTTCAGAGAGGCAGCAGCCACCTAAGGACGAGAGGAAAAAATAAGCCTGAATCCGTCGCATGCGGAGTAAGCCAGTTCTCGCGAGGGCACTGGCTTTTTTCTGCTGGCGCCCGGGGCCGTAGATTCTGTTAAATCGCCCAGCCCACGATAGACTACCGAGAACTGGGAACTGTTATCTGGCAACCGACCTTCATGCGGATACGCATCCTGTTTTTCGGCATTTTGAAGGACCTCACCGGCCGGGCCGACGAATTTCTGGATCTGCCCGAGCATGCCACCTTGGTTGACGTTCTGCGCCACTACGAGAAGACCAATCCGCGCTGGAAGGATTTAATGGCTTCGATTGCTATGTCCGTCAACCGGGAATATGCCGACCCGCAAGCGAAGCTGAAGCAAGACGACGAAGTGGCACTCCTGCCACCTGTAAGCGGTGGATCAGGAGAGGCGCCAGGGCTGCGCACTTTCAAACATACTGCCATCGTTCGGGAAAAGATCGATACTGAGGCGATTCTCGATGGGATTAAGCAACCTGAGGACGGAGCGGCGGTGGTGTTCGAAGGCATCGTACGGGACAATAGCCGCGGGAGGCGCACTCTCTACCTTGACTACGAAGCCTACGAAGAGATGGCTCTCAAACAGATGGAGGAACTCGCTGGGCGAGCGCTTTCCCAGTTCAAAGTTCGTGACGTTGCTATCATCCACCGCCTGGGACGGCTTGAGATAGGCGAGACCAGCGTGTTGATTGTGGTGGCATCAGCGCATCGGGCGGCGGCCTTTGACGCCTCCCGCTGGCTCATCGATACTCTCAAGCGCACCGTTCCTATCTGGAAAAAAGAATATTTTGAGGATGGCGCTGTCTGGGCGGACGGTGAACCTTTCCCACCTGAAGTCAGTCGCGCCGAAGGCAGCCATTCGGGAGGGCCTGCATCTAATTGAACGGTTCCTCCATGAAATCCTTGCTTGTTTGCCTTGCATTGGCTGGGGCGATTGCGCCTGCCCAGGTGCCAAAGCCGCCGTGGGCGACAAGCCCGTCGGGCACTGAAAAACCCAAGTCCCGCAACACCGACCCTCAGGAACCCGACACTACTTTCAAAGTTGACGTCAAACTGGTCAACGTCTTCGTCACCGTCACGGACGACCACGGCGCACCCATTGCCAGCTTGAAAAAAGAGAATTTTGCGCTGCAAGAAGATGGCAAGGAGCAGCGAATCGCCGTATTCGACAAGGAATCGGCACTGCCGCTATCCATTGTCCTTGCCATTGACACCAGCCTGAGTACCCGCAAGGACCTGCCACTCGAACTGGGTTCGGCACGCCGCTTTGCCCACGCCATCCTGCGGCCGGTCGATGCGCTGTCGCTTTATGAGTTCAGTGAAATAGTAAGCGAATTGACGCCGTTTACACCCGATCTCAACCGCATCGACCGCGCTATTAACCGCCTTCGCCTTGGCTCAGCCACGGCGCTATATGACGCCTTGTTTCTGGGTTCGCAGGCACTCGAACCGCGCCAGGGCAGAAAGGTATTCGTAGTCATTACGGATGGGGGCGACACCATGAGCAAGGTGGACTACAAAGATGCCGTGCGCGCAGCACAGCAAGCCGAGGCCATCGTCTATAGCATCATTGTCGTGCCCATTGAAGCCAGCGCGGGACGCGATACCGGTGGGGAGCACGCGCTCATCCAGCTTTCCATCGACACGGGCGGCAAGTATTTCTATGCCACTTCCGCGTCCCAATTGGACGATGCTTTCCGCCAGATCAGCGACGAACTGCGTACACAATATCTACTGGCGTACTATCCCTCGCAACGATTTTCCGATTCCGATTTCAGGCGCATTCAGATTACGGTTAGCGGCCTGCCGCCGGATTCGGGCTTCAAGGTGCGTCATCGGACCGGATACTACACTTCCAAATCTCATTAATCAGAAATCGTAAAAGACCATCTTTGGACCGGTAACTAAAAAAGGTTTTCGAGTCTAGGCAAAGTTGCGAAGCTATAGGTGGTTGACGAGACAAATTCCCGTGTGAAAGTCTATGGGATTGGGAATCGCAGACTCTTTGTTGCAGTATCATGCTTCACCTCCCGGGAATGCTTCACCCCGAGCGGGCTTCTCTGTGCTGCCGGCATCAGTCCTTGGCCGGCGGGATCCTCCAAACTGCCGTTCTTCCGGCTTCTCGAGGCCGCGCAGTGGCTAGTTTGGTAATTTTCGGGTGCTTCAGCGCGCGGAAAAAATCGAATCGTAAGGAAGGTAAAAGGTCAACGATGTCGCGCAATCCTGATTCTGCCTGCTCTGCCCTAACTCGGTTGAGCTTGACAACAGCGGCGGCTGCTGTGTTTTTGGTCGGCTCGTTGACGCTCGGTGCCCAAACCGGGTCCACCGGAAATGTCGCGGGGACCGTGACTGGTCCGCGGGGCACCTCCGTCAATGGCGCAGCCGTAACCCTCACCAACAAACTGACGGGGGAAGCATTCCATACCACCAGCAGTCCGGCGGGTACCTACACCTTTCGCGACCTGATCCCCGCGGATTATGTGCTGCACATCGAAGCCAAAGGCTTCAGCAACGCCGAGCTTCTGCTCAGAATCCAGACCGGGGCCACGGTGACCGGCGACGTGAAGCTACAGCGCCTGCCGCCGCCAGGAGCTGCACTGGTAAACACTCAGAGCGCCGCAATCGAGAGCACCGTCACTTCCACCCAGCTTGAGCAACTTCCTACCGGCAGGAACTTCCTTGAACTGGCAAATTCGGAGCCGGACATCCAGGTAATCGATGGGCTGGCGCTGGCCGCCTCCAAGAGTGGGTTTCCCTCCGCCTCGATTAGTGGACGTACCGGGCGCACCACGCGGATGAGAGTGGATGGAGCGGACGTTACTGATGATACTGTCGGTGCGACTACACAAAATGTCGCCGTGAATGCGATCCAGGAATTGCGAATTGGACAATCGAACCTGGGAGGACTTAACGCACTCACGTCTGCAGGCGCGGTGAACGTGGTGACGAAGGCCGGCGCCAATGATCTTCACGGACAAGCTTTAGGCAATTTTCGCAACAAGACTTTGGGAATCGCAAACTTCCCCGGCGGACAGGACAACTCTTATTCGCGTGAAGTCTTCGGCGGGGAAGTCGGAGGTGCGGTGGAGAAAGACAAGCTCTTTCTCTTCGTTGCGGGCGAATACTTCAAACAGGATTGGATGGCGCCGGTCGTATTCAACGCGCCCTTCACTGCGCTCGACGGGAAATACAGCTCTCCCTTTCGTGAGACCGAACTCGATGGCCGTCTGGATTACCAATTAACCCCGGCAGCACGCCTCTTCTACCGCTTCCTCTACGACAACAATAGTGGGGTGAATTCTTCCGACGGAAGCAACTTTCAGCTGTTCAAGAATCACGCCAATACCCCGAGTCACGCCGTCGGCCTCGACTTCAATCGCGGCGCTTCCACACATAGTCTCCGCTTTGCCTACAACCGCTTCTCCGACAGCATCGCGAACGCCGTTAGCGTTTTCGATCTTGCCCCGCGGGTCAGTCTCAAGTTCGACGGCGGATCCGGATTCGCTAGCGGTACAACTCCACTGGCGCCGCAGAGGACGATCCAATCCAGCAAAGAGATTTCATACGATGGCGGCAGAAGCTTGCAGGAACATACGTTTCACTTTGGGTTTGAAGTGAATCGGATTGACAGTCTTGTTTTCGCCAATTTGTTCGACTTAGCGCCGCAAGTAGGCGCGGACACTGGTGCGGCATCAACTGCTCTAGCGGCAGTAGGGCCGTTCCCCGGCGGCGTGAACAATCCCCTAAATTATCCGGTGGATAGCATAGCGCTAGGGAATGGCGTTGGATGCTCCAGCGGGAAATCGGCGTTCGGTTCTCCTTGCGGCGGTTGGGGCGACACTCGCATCCAGTTGTATGGATCTGATCAGTGGAAGCTCCGTCCGAATCTGACGATCAGCTATGGCGTGAGTTATGTTCGTGATACTGGACGTACAGATTCGGGTTTACCGGCGATCCCGTGTTCTGCCGTGGCTGTCTCTTTCGGCACGTTTGCCCCGTGCAGTGGCAATACCAGTCTGTTGAGTCAGTTTGGCTTCCTGCCTGGCATTGGAAATCGCGTACGGCAAGCAAACTTGAACTTCGCACCGCGTTTTGGAGTTGCCTGGGACCCCGGCAAGAGTGGAAGGACGGTCGTCCGAGCCGCAATCGGAATGTATTACGACAATTCGGAACTGCAGAATGTGCTCTCGGACCGCGCGGTGCGCTCCGCGACAGGTCAGTTCAATGCGCAGGCGAACGATCCTTGCGCTAGCCACGGAACGGTGGTTTTTCCAGGCAATGTGCTGCAACCCGCGACAGGCATCTGCGGACGGCCCGTGGGAAGCGTAGCAAACGCGGTTGCGAACCTGCAGACACAATTCCAGGCGGCAAACGCAGCGCTCACTTCGACTTCTCCGAATCCTAATTTTCTCGGCCAATTGCTGAGCAGCCAGCAGGGAGTCCTCGCGCCCAACTTTCAAACTCCGCGCACGGTGCAAATGAATATTGGTCTCGAGCACCAAGTGCGTCAAGGATCTGTGTTTAGTGTGGACTATGTGCGTAACGTGAGCACGCACTATCTGCTCGGTCAGGACACTAATCATGTTGGCGATGCCAGCTTCTTGAATACAAACGCGGTTTTGAATGCCATCAATCTAACGGTGACTCCGGCTCCCATCAGCTGTCCGGCTGCCACCAGTGCGGGCGCAAGCTCACAGGCGGCTGTTACTTGCTATTTGGGAAAAGTTCCCGGCGCCAGCATCGCCGACTTTGCCAGAAACGGGCTCGATTCCGGTGGCCAGTATCTTGCCGGTTTTCCGGCGGCTTTGTTTGGTCTGAATCCGAGCAATGGTGCGTCAGCTTCCGGTGCGGCTTTCCCTGGAGTCAACCCCTTGGTGGGACGCAACACTATGTTCTTCCCCCAGGGCCGTTCGGTCTACAGCGGCGTGCAAGTATCGCTACGAAGCCAAATCAGCAACCCGGTGCGTAGAGTCCAAAGCATGAACTTGCTGTTGTCCTACAACCATTCGGTTTTCAAGAGCAACGTTGCCGGAGGCATTGGCGACCAGGACATAACCCCACGGGCCGCCGACTTCAACAGTCCAACAAAGTTTTTCGGACAGGCTTCACAGGACCGTAAACATCAGGTTTCCATCGCAACGATTCTGGAACTCCCGTATAGCAGCCGCTTGAGTTTCGTCGGACACTTTGATTCCCCTTTGCCTCAAACTCTATTCTTGCCGGCGAGTGGTGGCGTGCCCGGTGAAATCTTCCGCACCGATGTTACCGGCGACGGATCGTTCGGGGGTCAAGGCGTAACCGGGAACAGTTCTTATGGTGATATTGTGCCCGGAACCAACATAGGCTCGTTCGGACGAACTATTACCGCCAGCAATCTCAACAACGCCATCCAGAATTACAACGCTAACTCTGGCGGCCGCCTCACCCCCGCCGGCCAGGCCCTGGTGACCGCGAATTTGCTTCGAGGCGACCAGTTGCAAAGGCTGGGCGCGGTGACTCCGCTTCTCCAGACTCCGCCGCCCGGCAACGAGGGCTTGTCCTGGCTGCGGACCCTCGATGCAGCACTGGCATGGCCACTCAAAATCAGAGAAGGGTTAACCATCGAACCTAGGGTGTCGGTGTTCAACGTTTTCAACTTTGCGAACTTCGACGCCCCCAACAATTTGCTGGTGGGAATCTTGGGTGGTCAGCCCGGACAGGTCAACGGCACGAGCCGACAGGGGACCGTCCTCAATGGAGTCCAAACGGGAAGGGCCGCCAACCGAACCGGGGTGGGATCCGGCATCTTCACGTTGGGCGCTCCGCGTCAAATGGAATTCGGCTTGAAAGTTATTTTCTAGCGGGCTCGAAACGGCCCTCGATATTTGCTACTCCGAGGCGGCTGTGCGCACCGTGTAAAATGCCACCTATGCCCTTTCACGGACAAGGATTACCCGGCCCACCTCGAAGAGGACGACCGGCTCCTCCTGAGGAGACATCAGAGGAAGCGAGCTACTTGAAGTCGTTGGGTGAAAAGCAGAAGCCGGTCATCATCAAGCTGGCCGACGGTGAAGTAGTGCGCGGCTGGATTGAATATTACGACAGGAACATGGTGCGACTCACGCGCGAAGATCAGCCAAATCTCTTCATCTTCAAACACGAGATCATGTACATCGCTGAAGACGGCGGGAAGCGGAAGTAGCTGCTGACCGGTGCTTACAAGCTCCCGCCCCTAGGCCGTTCCAGAACGCCATTTGCCACATGACATCTTCCAACCAGAAAAGCGACTTCGTCCCCGCGATGACGGAGATCGCGCGCGAAGCCGGCGCCCTGCTGATGACTTACTTCCAACAAAATGTCAAGGTTGAATACAAGGGCGACGCTGACCTGGTGACCATCGCTGATCGCAAATCGGAGGCCCTGATCCGGGAACGCATTCGCCAGCAGTGGCCCACACACGATGTCCTCGGCGAAGAACAGGGACTAGTGGATACCGGCAGCGACTATCGCTGGTACGTCGATCCCCTGGATGGCACGACCAACTTCGCTCACGGCTTCCCAGTGTTCTGTGTTTCCATGGCACTGGAATATAAGGGACGACGCATCGCGGGCGTAATTTACGATCCTACGAGAGACGAATTGTTCGCCGCGGAGCAGGGAAGTGGGGCTTACCTGCATCAGCAGCGGATATCGGTCTCAAAGATTTCGAACTTGGCGGAGTGCCTGGTGGGGACGGGATTCCCTAGTCATAAGCGGCACAAGAATCCGAATATATTTTTCTATCATCAGATCACTCTGCGTACGCATGGCGTGCGACGGGCAGGATCGGCAGCTCTTGATCTGTGCAACGTAGCTTGCGGAAGATTTGATGGATTCTGGGAGTTCAATCTCAACCCATGGGATACTGCCGCAGGCGTGCTGATAGTCGAGGAAGCCGGAGGCAGGATCACAGATTTTAGCGGTGGCCCGTTTCAACTCAACAGTCGCGAAACTCTGGCCTCGAATGGCTTAGTGCACTCCGCCTTGCTGAACGAATTTGCGCGGATCTTCACTGGACGTGGATTGGAACCTTTGCCCGACGTCGCGGAATATAAAAGGTGATGGCTCGATGCTGAGGACTTGAACATGAGATCTGCTGTGATGTTCATCACCGTAACTGCTTCGTTGTTTGCTGGCGTGGTCGCGGCGGCGGCGGACACGCCGGCAAAACCTGCCGTCGATTCCGCGTATCAGCAATCGTTTGAGAAATGGAAAACCGAGCTGGTCGATGACCTGAAGCAAAACTGGCTGTCTCTGGCAGGCTTATTCTGGCTCAAACCCGGCGAGAACAGCTTTGGTACTGATCCGGCGAGCGCCGTCGTTTTTCCCAAGGGCCCAACCCACGCTGGCATTTTCGAGCTTCAGGGAAAAGATGCGACGCTCAAGCTTGCTTCCGGAGTTCAGGCAACCGTCGCCGGCAAGCCTGTAACGACTATCAAACTCGACCCGGATACTTCCGGCCATCCGACTGTGGTGGAGCTCGGCAGCCTGCGGTTCAAGGTCATCGTGCGCGGCGATCGCATCGGCATTCGCCTCAAAGATCTCGACAGCGAAGCGGCTAAGAGCTACCACGGCCCGATATTCTTCCCACTCGACCCTTCATACCGCGTGACGGCAACCTGGCTGCCTGCTGATGGCAAGAAGACCGTCGACGTCCCCAATGTGCTCGGCGATGTGACGCCCACGCCGGTGGCCGGAACCGCCGTATTCAAGATCAACGGCCAGGAATATCGGCTAACTGATCTAGGCGGCGATCCCGCCAAGGGGCTTTTCTTTGTGTTCAATGATCTGACCAGCAAGACCGATACCTATCCCGGAGGCCGTTTTCTGGACACCAATCCGGTGGCGAACGGGGCCGTAGTGCTGGACTTCAATCGTGCTTACAATCCGCCCTGCGCCGTGACGCCTTACGCCACTTGCCCGCTGGCGCCGAAAGCGAATCGCTTGGCGGTGGCAATCGCCGCGGGAGAGAAGTACGATCGCGAACACGGGCATCATTAAACCCTGAACGACAGAGGAGACTAAATCACACGAAGGAATTCACAGGCTAGGAGTTCCTTTGTGTACCTTTGTGTCCTCAGTGGTTAAAGCCCTTTGATCCGTGCTGCAACCGAGGCTCGCGTTACAATAGAGGTTGTGATCAGTTCACTTCTGGAACGCAAGATCGAGAAGCGCCCCGACAAAGTTCGCCTCAAAGGGCGGTTGTTATTTCTCACTGAGGATCCCGAACTGATCAAACGACAGCTCGCGGGTGAAGACCTGCCTTGGGATATGAAAAATCCCGCCAGCAACCCCAAGCTGCGCGACGATATCTCAACCGATGAGATCACTCCGGCGCACATCTGCTTCTTCTTCGATGAGACCTTAGGAGAATTTCCCTATACCGGCCTGAAATGCGGCAACGAAACCCCCATCCAGCGCGGGGACGTGAAAAAAGGCGGCTTCGTAGCGGCAGTCAGCGGGAAGCGACGGGGCAAGGGCTCCAGCCGCGAGCAGTCGCCGTACGCTGAACTTTGTGCCGGTATAAAGATCGTGATCGCGGAGAACATCGAGCGTATCTATAAACAGAACTGCCAGAACCTGGGCGTGCTGACGTCAACCAATTTCTCTTTGATCGACAAGATCAGGGCCGGAGAAGAAATCCCTCTTTCCGAGTTCACCCAGGGCGAAGACGAAATCACTCGGCAGATTATCGAGCACGGCGGATTGTTCAATTTCAATGTGGCTCGCATGCAGGGCAAGGTCTTTTTGCCGTCACTAGATACCAAACCTCGCCCGATGACCGTGGCAGAGAAAGTTTTTGCGCATCACATGATCGGCGCAAATGGCAAGGTCGGCGTTGAAGCCGTGAAACCCGGCGATGCCGGATTTGCGCGCACCGATCTACGCTTTAGCCACGAGTACGTTACGCCCATGGCCGCGATTTTCTTTGACCAGCTAGTGGGACGCGACGCTCCGGTGAACGATGCTGCCTCAGTGGTTTTCTTCCGCGACCATCTGACGTTTCTCGATGAAGTACTCTCCGAACAGAAACGGAAGATGGGTCTGCTCGACTTGGCCACGCAGCTCAAATTGAAGCAAGGGGATTTTGCCAAACAACGTGGTATCCGACTGCATGGGGAGCTGACCGATCGCAAGGGCTCGGAAGGGATCTGCCACTCCGTGGTGCTTGAGAGCTACGCCCTCCCGGGACAATTGATTGTTGGATCGGACTCACACACGCCACACTCGGGCGCGATTGGATGCATTGCGTTCGGCATCGGTACAACCGATGTATTCAATTCCTGGATCACGAAAGACGTTCGCGTACGCGTGCCGGAATCGGTGAAAGTGATCATCCGCGGACGCAAGCATCCGAATGTGACCGCGAAAGATTTCATTCTGAAGATTCTGGCCTTGGACTACGTGAAGACCGGCAAAGCCCTTGCGAAAGTTATCGAGTATTCCGGCGAGGCCATTGAGAATCTCAGCGTGGATGAACGTGCCACCATGACCAACATGGCCGCGGAAATCGGTGGATTCACGGGTATCGTCGCGCCTGACCGAAAAGCAGTCGAATTCCTGATGGAACGCCGCGGCATGGATCGCAAGCAAGCCGAAGCCATGATTAACGGACTCACCAGCGACCCCGATGCGCAGTACGCGCATGTGATCGAGCTCGATGCATCAGACATCACTCCGATGGTCGCCACACCCGGCGATCCGGGGAACGGCAAATACATTCGCGACTTGAACACCCCAGTGCCGGTGGAGCTCGCCTACGGCGGCACTTGCACCGCCGGTAAAAATGAAGACATGGACATGTACGCGCGAGTTCTGGGCGATGCGATCAAGCAAGGAAAGCGCGTGGCGGATTCGGTGCAATTCTACATCCAGTTCGGGTCGCAGGAGACCCGCGACTACTGCCTGCGCAAAGGTTATCTCGACATTTTCCAGAAGGCTGGGGCGAAGGTAATTGAGCCGAGCTGCGGCGCCTGCATCAACGCTGGGCCGGGTGTAACCACGCGACCGGAGCAGGTGGTGATCAGCGCGCAGAACCGAAATTTCCCCGGCCGTAGCGGCCCCGGGCAGATGTATCTGGCGAGTCCCTTGACTGTAGCCGCCAGCGCGGTCGCGGGATACATTGTCGAATATGAGCCTAGCCAAGAGCGGGAATTGGTGGAAACACGGTAGCGTGGAAATCCCAAAGCTCTGCTGATATCCAACCGACTCATCCATACGTCCATCAGATATAGCAATCCCCGAAATGCTTCGTTAAGGATTAAGACAATGAAGCGCAGAGAATTCATTGCACGCGCAGCCTACGGGCTGGGAGCGACTTGGCTCACTTCGAAGGTATTGAACGACCGTGCGCTGGCGCTAGTCAGTTTACCCAGAAAGTTCAGCGCCTCAGATACGGTGGTAATCGGAAAGACCGGCATTAAGACCAGTCGGCTCGCCATGGGAACGGGCACGGTGGGCTCTGGGCATCACTCTAACCAGACAGCGCTCGGGCTCAAAGGTCTTTCAGATCTGCTGCTCAAAGGCTACGACCACGGTTTGCGATTCTTTGACGCGGCCGATTCTTACGGCAGCCATCCCCATGTAGCCGAGGCGCTGAAGCATGTGCCTCGCGACCAGGTCACCGTGCTCACCAAGACCTGGGCGCGCGATGCGGCGTCGGCCCGCGCCGACCTCGACCGCTTCCGCCGGGAGCTCGGAACCGATTACCTCGACATCTGCCTCATGCACTGTCTGACTGAAGCCGACTGGACCGAACGCTTCAAGGGGACCATGGATGTTCTTTCGGAGGCGAAGGCGAAGGGTATCATCCGCACGCATGGATGTTCGTGCCACAGCATTGAAGCTCTGCGAGCTGCGGCCAAGTCTCCCTGGGTTGAAGTCGACCTGGCACGAATAAATCCCATTGGCTCACACATGGACGCCGATCCGGATACCGTTCTTGCTGTGCTCGGTGAAATGAAAGCCGCGGGAAAAGGAATCATCGGGATGAAGATCCTGGGTCAGGGAGATATGCGGACCCGCCCGGATGAGGCTTTGAAGTATGCTTTGTCGCTGGGAGTGCTCGACGCCTTTACGATTGGCGCGGAAAGCAAGGCCGAACAGGAAGACTTGATCCGCCGGATCGGCAGCGCCGCGTGATCGGCTTGACTAAGTCAGTCCGGAAAGATTACAGCCGTCTTTGGTTGACTGCGTACTGAGCGGTACACTGCTGAGAGGATCCCACAATCGGATCAAGCCGGCCCTTCACGAGCTGCCCCGTCCTGTACCTGACCGCGCATTCTTGATAGAATTATGGGTTCTGGTAAGCTGGGAATATCAGGAGACACAGACCCTATGACCTACGTGATCGCAGAACCCTGCATCGGAACCAAGGACACCGCTTGCGTGGACGCGTGTCCGGTGGATTGTATTCATCCTAAGAAGGATGAACCGGCGCACGGCGAAGAAGAGATGCTCTACATCGACCCGGTGGAATGCATCGACTGCGGCGCCTGCGTGCCGGTGTGCCCGGTGTCGGCCATCTTTGCCCTCGACGATCTTCCGGAGAAGTGGGCATCCTTCACCGAGCGCAACGCCAAGTACTACGGACGCTAGGTTCGCGTCGGACGTCAGAATTCGGATTGTCCTCTGGGAGTCTTGATAATCATGGGCTTCGGCGCCTCGCTGGAGCCCTTATTCGTTTTTATTCGGAATCGCCGAAGCCCGAAGCCGGTAGTGCCTCAGTTTGAAATTTCACGGCGTGGAATGATGGGCGCGGCCTATGGCATACTCGCTTCGTGGCCAAACTGTCCGTATTGCAAACCGCGACAAACCGCTTGGAGTACCTCACTCCAAATGACTGGGCACTCATCATTGATCGCGCAAAGCGACTCACCTTCAAGAAAAATGAAACCCTGGTTCGCCAGGGGATGCAGTCAAAAATAGTCTATGTAATAGCGAGGGGCAATGTAAACGTCACCGTCTCCGGGGCCCGCTTAGCCCAGCTAGGATCGGGCCAAGTCTGTGGCGACATGGCATTTCTGGAGAACACTTTCGCCAGTGCGACGGCGACGGCGGAGGAAGAAGTGGAAGCCTACGCTCTCGAGTGGCAAGGCTTGATGGATCTATTTGAACTGTTTCCGCATCTCGCCTCCCGGTTCTATCGTTCGCTCGCCTTGAACCTCTCGCGTAGACTTCGGGAGCAGATCATGCTCAAGCAAGGCGCAGACCCCGACCCCGACCCGAAGCACCCGTTTTAAGTCGGGCAAGTACATAACTTTTAAACTGAGGCACTACCCCGAAGCCTGGCAGCTTTGCATCTCCTGACCGCTCCATTACAATCAAAGATTACCTGCTGGCTTCCATGGCACTGAAGGAGTCGGAAGCGATTGTCCTGCGCACCTATCCCCTGCGCGAGGCCGACCTGCTGGTTACGCTTTTCACGCGGATTGAAGGTAAGGTTCGCGGGGTGGCGCGATCGGCCAAGAAGTCTAAACGGCGTTTTGGGGGAGCGCTGGAGCCGCTGACTTACGTCCGTGCGCTTTACGAAGACCGTGAACGGCAGGAGTTGTCCCGGCTCGACTCCTGTGAGGTTCTGGAATCGCCATTAGCGACGGAAGTCAGTTATCCGCGCGCGGTGGCGTTGAGCCATGTGGCGGAGTTGCTGGATGAGCTGTTGCCCGACCGCGAGGCCAACGACGCGGTATTCCGGCTCGCGCTTTCAGTCCTGGCTGGCTTGCGTGGACCGGATGTCTGGATGCCTGTCACCTATTTTGATCTTTGGATGACGCGGCTGATGGGTTACTTACCAGATCTTTCTGAGTGCACCGTGTGTGGCCGGGCGCTGAACGGAAGTCGGGCATTCTTCCACGCTTTGTCGGACGGTTTGATGTGCGCCGAAGACAAGCGCCTGGCGTCATCGGAGATCTCAGCCAAATCGCGGATGCTGGCCGCGGAGATGTTTCGCGCTCCGGTCGAGAATTTTGCCGGGACGGCCTGGCCAAAAGCTTTGGGATCTGACCTGCGAAAGTTCTTGATCCAGGCTCTACAGCGTCACATTGAAAAGAAGCTGGTGACGGCCGGGATGCTGGAGAAAATCAGCGCCTAGCGCCTAGTTTCCTCTGAAGAATTTGATCCACAAGCGAATGGCCAAGAGCTAAGAGCTACGATTTGAATTCATCCAAACCCAATCCGCTGACTTTTCAAGAACTCATCCTCCGCCTGCAGACGTTCTGGGCTGAGCGCGGATGCGTCTTGCAGCAGCCCTATGACGTCGAAGTCGGGGCTGGAACGATGGCGCCGGAAACTTTCTTGCGGGTGCTGGGGCCGAAGCCCTACAAAGTCGCATACCTGCAGCCTTCGCGTCGCCCGGCCGATGGACGATACGGGGAAAACCCGAACCGGCTCTACAAGCACATGCAGCTTCAGGTCATCCTGAAGCCGCCTCCGGACAATGTGCAGGAAATATATCTCGAGTCGCTGGGTGCCATGGGAATTGAGCTGCGCCAGCACGACCTCAAATTCGAAGAAGACAATTGGGAGTCGCCGACGCTCGGCGCTTGGGGCATTGGCTGGCAGGTGATGCTCGATGGGTTAGAGATCACCCAGTTTACTTATTTCCAGCAATGCGGCGGAGTAGATTTGGGCCCGATCTCGGCCGAGCTAACGTACGGGCTGGAGCGGATTGCGGCGTTTTTGCAGGATGTAGACTCGATCTATGACATCGTGTGGGCACGAGATCCTGAGACTGGCCAGGTGACGACTTACGGCGACGTGCGACTGGCCGACGAGTTGCAGTTTTCGGTCTACAACTTCGAGTTAGCAGACGTCGGAAGAGCCTGGAAGCATTTCGAGCTGTGCGAAGCGGAATGCAAAGGCTTACTGGATGGATATGCCGCGCTGAGCCAAGAGAAGAGCGCGTCAGACGGCCTTGCGCGCAACAAGAAACGTTTCCCGCTGCTGGCTGCCTACGACCTTTGCCTGAAGTGCTCGCACCTGTTCAACATCCTCGACGCTCGCGGGGCGATCTCAGTGACCGAACGCGTGGGCGTGATTGCACGCGTGCGGGCGCTGGCCGTAGGGATCGCAAAAGCGTGGGTGGACCAGCAGCAAGATCAACCGACAGCTGCCGAAGAGGAAGAAGCTGTCGTGCAGCGAGCGCCAAAAGCGAAGAGGGAGAAACTGCCGTCCGCAGTGTCATCCTGAGCGGAGCGGAAATTTCGCGATGCGAAATTCCGCGTAGTCGAAGGATCCCTACCGCAAGCAGACGTGCCGAGAATAGGGATCCTTCGATTCCGTCGGTTCGCTCGCTAGCGAGCGAACTGACTCCGCTCCGGATGACAAAGGCTTAGAGATGCCAGACTTCTTACTAGAAATCGGGTGCGAAGAGATTCCGGCGCGGATGATCGATGCTACGTCGCTGGAGCTTCGCGAGCGCGTTCACAAATTGCTGGAACGCGAGCGACTCTCGCCTACTGGAACAATTTCAGCTCTGGATAGCCCGCGACGCCTAGCTGTCCTCGCTCCCGGAGTTCCAGCCGCGCAACCTGATGTCACCGAACAGATCACAGGTCCCTCGGCGAGCATTGCATTCAAGGATGGCCAGCCCACTCCGGCGGCGCAAGCTTTTGCCAGAAAAGCTGGCGTGGAAGTCGCACATCTGGAGCGCGTTACAACTGCAAAGGGAGAATACCTCTCAGCTAGAGTAACCAAAAAAGGGCGCCCGGCGTGCGAAATCCTGTCTGAGATGCTGCCTAAGGAAGTCGCTTCGATTTACTGGCCCAAGAATATGTACTGGCGCAAACCCACTGAAAAATTTGTCCGGCCAGTACGTTGGTTAGTAGCCATGCTCGATGGCGAAGTCGTCCCTCTCGAATTTGATGGAGTACGTGCAGGCGACAAGTCGCGCGGCCATCGGATACTCGCCGATCGTCAGGTGCAGGTTCCTCGGGCTGGATCGGCGTACGTAGATGTATTGCGACAAGCCAAAGTTCTAAGCCGTGGAGAACGTGAGCAGCAAATCCGGAAGCAACTCGATGCAGCGACTCGGACCATCCCGGCGGCACGTTGGCGCGAAGACAAAACTCTTCTGGACACAGTAGTCAATCTCACCGAGTTTCCTTCCGTCATTCTGGGCAATTTTGATCCCGAATTCTTGGAGTTGCCCGAGGAAGTTCTGGTCACGGTGATGCGTGACCACCAGAAATATTTCGCGGTCGAGGATAGTCAACATAAACTGCTGCCCCACTTTCTCGCTGTCCTGAACACCGATGGCGATCCGCAAGGCGTCATCCGCCACGGCCATGAAAGGGTGTTGCGGGCGCGTTTCAACGACGCACGTTTTTTCTGGCAGACCGACCAGAAGCATCCCCTGCGCGAGCGGACACAGTGGCTGAAGCACGTCACCTTTCAGAAAGATTTGGGAAGTTACTATGAGAAGACGATCCGGGTGCAGCGGCTGAGCAGTTGGTTGTCCGAGTCTATCCGGCAGAGGGGCATAGCAGTCCGCCCGGGCGTGATTCACAAGGCGGCTTGCTTGGCGAAGACGGATCTGACCACTGAACTGGTGAAAGAGTTTACCGAGCTGCAGGGAATCGTGGGCGGGCTGTACGCCAAAGTGCAGGAACTGGATCACGACTTGCCGGAAAGCACGCGGTTTGCGATTGCAAACGCCATTTACGATCACTATAAGCCGGAATCGATGGAAGACTCGGTCCCGCGAACGGTCGAAGGTGCTGTGCTTTCGATCGCGGACAAGGCAGACACTATCGCCGGAATGTTTGCGCTAGGACTGCAGCCGACGGGCTCGAAAGATCCGTTCGCATTGCGGCGGCAGGCAAACGGGATTGTGAAAACTATCGCGGAGCACAAACTGCCGATCGGCCTGGGGCAGCTTTTTGGAGACGCACGCGAAGCCTATCGGGATTCGGCAGCAGAGCGAAAATTCTCCCAGACGGTGGACTACGCGGCCGCCTTGCGCAACTTCTTCCGCGAACGGTTAGAGTTTTATCTGAAGGACGCGTGCGGGTTCAGATACGACGTCGTGAACGCGGTGCTAGCCTCAGGGCATGACGACATCGTCCAGACCATCGCGCGCGCCGAGGCGGTCTCCAGGATGCGTGGCTCCACCGACTTTGAATCGATATGTGTAGCATTCAAACGGATTGCCAACATTCTGCGGCAGGCAAATACTGGGGGAGTGGTAATTGTCCCTCTGAATGCCGATCTATTCAGTCAGCCCGAGAGGGAATTAGACGACCACATGCGTCCAATAAATGCGAAGTTTCTTCGACTATGCGGTCAAGGCCAATATTTCGAGGCCCTCGTCGAGCTTTCCAAGCTGCGACCCTACGTAGACCAATTTTTCGACAAGGTTTTGGTTATGGCTCCTGAAGAGAATCTCAAGAGAAACCGCCTCGCGCTTCTGGAGATGATGAAGAATGGGTTTTCGCAGGTCGCCGACTTCTCCGAGATTGTAATCGATAGCAAGGAATCCAAAGAATCCCCGAAACAGTAAAGGACTAATTCCATGGCAACGCAAACTCTCTCCGAAACAGAAATCCGAAGCGCAGAAAAAAAACCAGCCACGCAATACGTCTATTTCTTCGGCGACGGCAAAGCCGATGGCAATGGCAAGATGAAAGATGAACTGGGCGGCAAGGGCGCCGGCTTGGCTGAAATGACGAATGCTGGACTGCCCGTGCCTCCGGGTTTCACCATTCAGACCGAGGCCTGTCGCGAATACATGCGCAACGGAGCCGTGTCAGCCGAAGTGGACCGACAGATGGAGAAAGCACTCGCCCGGCTCGAACAATCGCAGGGACAAAAACTTGGCAGGGGAGAGAATCTGCTGCTGGTCAGCGTGCGTTCGGGGGCCAAGTTCTCAATGCCTGGCATGATGGACACGATCTTGAATCTTGGCTTGAACGACGAAAGCGTCGAAGCTCTGGCGAAGCGCACCAATAATCCTCGCTTTGCCGCCGACTCCTACCGCCGCCTGATCCAGATGTTCGGCAATGTCGTGCTGGACATTCCGAAGCCGGCGTTTGATGAAGTCTTCGACGCCAAGAAGAAACAGAAGAAAGCGAAGCTCGATACCGAGCTCGATGCCAAGGCGTTGAAGGAGGTCATCGCCGAATACAAGAAGGTTGTAAAGAAACACACCAAACAAGATTTTCCGCAGGATCCGCATCAGCAACTTGTCATGGCGCGAGACGCCGTTTTCCGTTCCTGGCAAAATGACCGCGCCAAGCACTATCGCCGCATCAACAACATTTCTGATGACCTAGGCACCGCAGTGAATGTGCAAGCCATGGTGTTCGGCAACCTCGGCGACACTAGCGGCACCGGTGTCGGCTTTACTCGCAATCCTGCTACCGGCGCGAAGGAGTTTTACGGCGAGTTCCTGATGAACGCTCAGGGCGAGGACGTAGTTTCGGGTGTCCGGACTCCGGTGCCGATCCTCGAACTGCAGAAGATCATGCCCGCTGTGTACGACCAACTTCGCGAAATCACTACGCGCCTGGAAAAGCATTATCGCGACATGCAGGATTTCGAATTCACCATCCAGGACGGCAAGCTCTACATGCTGCAGACTCGGAACGGCAAGCGCACTGGACGCGCCGCCGTGCGTGTTGCCCTACAAATGGTGGAAGAAGATCTAATCACCAAGGACGAAGCAATTTTCCGCGTGGAACCCAACCAACTTTACGACTTCCTGGTACCGCGGCTAGACGAGAAAAGCACCAAGGTCGAGGTGCTCGCCACAGGCTTGCCCGCGTCGCCGGGAGCGGCTGTCGGGCAGATCGTATTTACCGCCGATGAAGCTGTAGCGAAGGCTGGCCACGACAGAAAGAATCCCGTCATCCTGGTGCGTGCGGAAACCACGCCGGAAGACATTCACGGGATGGAGGTCGCGGCCGGCATTCTGACATCGCGCGGTGGGATGACCAGCCACGCCGCCGTAGTCACGCGCGGCATGGGCAAATGCTGCGTCGCAGGCGCGGGTGATATTCAGGTCGATGAACGGGCCCGCGAGATGCGGGCGAAAGGTCAGATATTCAAGGCGGGCGATTGGATTTCTCTTGATGGCACGACTGGTCGCGTGATTAAAGGCAAGCTCAAAACAGTTGAGGCAAAGTCGGACGATCAGGAGCTGCTGACCCTCATGAGTTGGGCGGAGCCTTTCCGCAAGATCGGCGTGCGCGCCAACGCCGACATCCCGCGAGATGCCATCCAAGCGCGCGCGTTCGGAGCCGAGGGCATCGGACTGTGCCGCACAGAGCACATGTTCTTCGCCGAAGATCGCATCCCGCACATGCGGGCTATGATCCTCACCGACAATGAGAAAGACCGTCGCGCCGCGCTGAATAAGCTGCTTCCCATGCAGCGCGCAGACTTCGTCGGTCTGTTTGAGGCGATGGACGGACTGCCGGTAACCATTCGGCTGCTCGATCCACCACTGCACGAATTCCTGCCCAAGCGCGAAGAACTGATGGTCGAGATTGGGGTGCTGCAAGCGACCAAGCCGCGCTCACCTAAGCTAAAGGGTCTCAAAACTTTGCTGCGCCGAGTGGAAGAGTTGCATGAATTCAATCCCATGCTCGGCCATCGCGGCTGCCGTTTGGGAATCACCTATCCTGAGATCACTGAAATGCAGGCCCGCGCTATCTTCGAAGCGGCCGTCGAAGTCGAGAAGAAAGGCGTGAAAACCCACGCGGAGGTCATGATCCCGTTGATCGCCACGGTCAAAGAAATGGCTCACCAGGGCGGCATCGTCCGCCGGGTAGCCGAAGAAGTATTCAAAGAGAAGAAAGCGAAAGTGCATTACCTGGTGGGAACCATGATCGAGTTGCCGCGTGCCGCACTGCTGGCGGACGAGATTGCGAAGGAAGCCGAGTTCTTCTCTTTCGGCACCAATGATCTGACGCAGACCACCTTCGGCTTCTCCCGAGATGACGTGAACAAGGTTCTGCCGACTTATCTTGAAGAGGGCATTCTGAAGCAGGATCCGTTTGCCGTGATTGATCGTGAGGGTGTTGGCGAGCTAGTTCGCATCGGCATTGAGCGCGGACGCAAGACGCGCCCCAACCTCGAAGTCGGAATTTGCGGTGAGCATGGCGGCGATCCGTCGTCGGTCGAGTTCTGCCATCAGGTGGGGATGGACTATGTCGCCTGCTCTCCCTTCCGCGTGCTGACGGCAAGGCTCGCAGCAGCACAGGCCGGAGCTGCCGAGAAGCTGAAAGTTGAGGCCGGCAGAACCAAATAATATGCCGCACGGGACACGGGGCTAAGAAGAAGGCCAGGCTGTACTAGTTTCCTTCGTGTAACTTCGTGTCCTTGGTCGTTAATGCCGTTAACCTTGCCCTGGAATGCCGCCATTCAACTCACCCAGTCCAGGAACCTGTACCACGCCCCGGCTAACGGCAAGAACCATGGTTTTCCGTTGTACAAGCCGAGCGGCGCGCCCGGGAACGGAATCCCAACAAAGGGATTCTCCGGCTTGTCGCCGGCGATCATCTCCGCCATCTTCTGTCCCTGCCAGGTTGCCATCGCGACGCCGTGCCCCGCATATCCGAGGGCGAAGTAAATTCCATCTATTTGTCCCGCATGGGGCATGATGTCGAACGCAAAATCCAGAGTCCCACCCCAAACATAATCGACTTTCACGTCGCGCAACTGCGGATACACATCAATCATGCCGCGCCGCAGGATTGCCGCGCTTTGGCGGATCGAGTCTTCAGTTTCTGGAAAGAAAGCAGCGCGCCCGCCAAAGAGCACGCGACTATCGGGAGTGAGCCGATAGTAATAGAGATAGTTTTTGGAATCGTAGATCATGCGATTGCGCGGGCTCAATTCCCGCGCCGCAGCTTCGGGCAAAACCTCCGTGGTAATGATGTATGACCCGATGGGAATGATTTTTTTTCGCAGTGACGGAGTCGCCGATCCCGTGTAGCCACTGGTTCCGACGAACACATCGCGGCCCCAAAGAACACCACGAGAAGTTGTAACGCGCCAACCTGGCTTGCCCGACTGAGCCTCGCGCTCGATCCTTCCCACCCGTGCGTTCTCGAAGATTTTTGCCCCAGCGCGTTCGGCCGCACGCGCCAGCCCCGCTACATATTTTGCTGGATTCAGGCCGGCGCTGACCTCATCCACCATCCCGCCGAAGTAAATTGACGATCCGATCTCTGCCCGCAGTTCATTACGCGGCACTATCCGCAATTGATGATTAAATTCGCGTGCGATCACTTCCACCTGGCGGCTGTAGTCGTCAAAGTGCCTCTGCTTGCATGCGACTTCAAGATGTCCGCACCGGTAGAAATGGCAGTCAATTCCTTCCTCACGCACGATCTGCTCCACGCAATCGATCGACGCAAGCGACGCCGCGTACATCCGTTGCGTCCGCTCCCGCCCGTACTTGGAAATCAGCTTGTTCGCCCCGAGCTTCAGGCCCGTAAGTACCATGCCGCCGTTGCGGGAACTGGCGCCCCATCCGATAGTCTCAGCCTCCAACACCACTACTTTCGCCCCGCGTTTGGCCAGCGTTCGCGCCGCCGAAAGTCCGGTGAAACCTGCGCCAATGACCGCCACGTCCACGCTTTCGGGAAGCGGTTGTGCGGCGTCGGTCCGCGGCATGTCGACCGTGGTCAGCCAGTAGTTTCTCTCTTGCACAGTCATGGAGTGATCGGCTTCGGCCTATCTAAGCCCCGCTAATCTACTAGACCACTAAGCCGCGCAACAAGCAGGGCTCAATGGCGAAAGGTTTGACTTGGCAGCGTTCGCAGCCTAGCACTCTCGTTCGACATCAAGGTCGGGAGCGCTGGGATGATCGGCAAAACCATCGGCCACTATCGCGTTTTGGAGAAGCTCGGCGGTGGTGGCATGGGTGTGGTGTACGAGGCTGAAGATCTCAGGTTCGGCCGCATCACCAAGCGCGGCCAAGCTAAGATTCTGGATTTTGGATTGGCCAAGTTGACCGGGGCGCAGATCCTGGCGTCGGCACTCTCGCCGGAACAAGCCACCTTGGAGGCACACCTCACCAGCCCGGGAACGGCCGTCGGCACGGTAGCCTCTATGTTCTTTCCGACTATGCCCCAGTATCAGCCGTCGACGCTGCTCCCAAAGCGCGACCTGCGGCGCAAAGGGCACTGGCCATCGACGACACTCTGGCGGAGGCCCACGCCGTTCTGGCGGGTGCCGAGCAGACCCTGTGGGAATGGGATGCGGCGGAGCGAGAATTCCGTCATGCTCTGGAACTGGAGCCCAACAACGGTGCTGTCCACCAGTGGTATGGCTTGTTTTTGTCTTCTCTGGGACGCCACGAACAGGCGCATGCTCAATTCAGGCGTGCGCTGGAATTGGATCCCTTGAATCTGACTTTCAACAACAATGCGATGAGTTACTCGACTGCGCGTCAGTACGATCAAGCTTTGGATCAATTCCGAAAGACAATCGATATGGATCCGAATTATGCCAGTGCACATGACAACCTGGCTCAGGCCTATTTCGACATGGCCAAATATGACCTGTGGCTGGCGGAATGGAAGAAAGCAGCGACCTTAATTCGCCATGGAAGCTATTCGTAGCGCAGAGCCTCGATGGGATCCAAACGTGACGCGCGCACAGCGGGCACCATACCGCTGACCAGCCCCACCGCAGCCAGGATGAGCGTAGCCACGATCAGGGTGCTTGGAGCGATAATCAAGCGGACGTCGCCGCCCTCCGCATTCTTCGCCATAGCGCTGTATAGAGTGAGCCTACCGACGGAAAGCGAAACCCCGTAAGCCAAGATGATTCCCAGCGCGCCGCCGATGAAAGTGATGGTCAGAGATTCGGCCAGAAACTGAAAGAGGATATGCCTCTTGCGTGCGCCCAGCGCCTTTTCCACTCCGATCTCACGCGTCCGCTGGGTTACCGAGACCAGCATGATGTTCATGAGTCCGACCCCGCCAATGCCCAAGGTAAGCGTTCCGATGAAACCCAACAGAATCGTCAGGCCGAGCGTAACCAGTTCGAAGAGGTGAACCTGTTCCATGAGGTTAAAGACGAGTATGGCGCGGCGATCGGTCGGATTGAATTTGTGCTCGATGGCCATCACGGCGCGAACGGAATGTTCCAGCCTTTCGTACGCAGGGGTCTCATAGTTGAACCAGATGGAGTCCAGGTAGTGTGTGTCCTTAAGGTCACTCATGGTGGTGAAGGGGATGTAGATCAAGCGGTTGGTATTGTCATCGCCCGCCTGCATTTTGGGGCTTACGATCCCGACCACTTCAACGCTGAGGCCATCGATACGGATTCTTTCGCCCAGCGCGTTACGTCCGGAGAACAGCTTTTCTTTGGCCTCGGAGCCGATCACTGCGACGCGGCCGTGCTGCATCTCATCTTCCGTGTTGTAGAAGCGGCCCTCTGCCAGTTTGAGCGCGCGGATAGAGAAGACGTTCGGATAATTCGCGGTAACACTGAAGTTGAACGTCCGCGTCTCATATTGAATGTTGCACTGTTTGGATGCCTCGGGGGTGATATGAGTGATTTGAGGGATATTAGTGCTGAGCGTGTCCACGTCGTCAAGGGTAAAGCGTATAGGAGCCCCTGCCTTTTGGCCGCCAGCCTGCATTGAGGAGCGGCCAGGAATCATGATCATCAGCTTGGTGCCAAAATTGGCGAAAATATTGGCGCAGGCCCGGCCGAAGCCGTTGCCGTAAGCCAGCAGCAAGACAACCGTGGCTATACCCCAGGCCATGCCGAGCATGGTGAGGGCGGTGCGGCGACGGTTGTACTGCATGGCGCCGTAGGCTTCTTGGATTAAGTCACGGAACATGTTCTTACCCTTTGTTTTACTCCTGTCGCAGTGCTTCCACCGGCTGCAGCATGGCGGCTTTACGCGCGGGATAGAGTCCAGCGGCGATACCGGCCAGCGTCAAACTGCCAATGGCTAAAATCGCCGTGGCGGCCACAAGCTTGGGAGGATCAAATCCCTCAGGTCCCTGCTGCGTACCGAGCAGCGCCATCAAGGCTCCGGCGAGCCCCATGCCAATCAGTCCACTCAATAAAGTAAGAAGAATACCTTCCAAAAAGAACTGGATCAGAATACTGCGGTTCGTAGCACCCAGGGCTTTGCGCAGTCCAATCTCGCGGGTGCGCTCACTGACAGCCACCAGCATAATGTTAACGACACCAATCGCACCCAGGGTCAGGGTCACCAGTCCCACCGTGCCCAGGAACATATTCATGGCATCGAAAATCTTGCCCATCATCTCGGCCTGCTGAACCATATCCAGGTTTTCGAACGCGTCTTCATCGTGATAGTCGAAACCGTGATTACGGGCGATGATCTTGTGGACATCTTCCTTAGCCAGCAGGTGTTCAGCGGGCACGCGCGGCTGATAATTGACCAGAGAGATTGAGTTTTGGTGGTTCTCGCCTTTAAGCGGGAAGAAGGTCGCCATCACATGGAAGGGAACGTAGCCCCGCATATTGGTCATGTTTTCGTCACCACGGCCGATCCGCTTCACGGTGCCGATAACCTCAAACCTGATGCCATTGAGCAGGATGGTGGTGCCAACCGGGGGCCGTCCGGGAAAGAGATTCCTGGTGAGTTCGTCGCCCAGGACAATCACATTACGCTTCTGACCATCGTCCAAGTCATTGAACCAGCGTCCCTGCTTGAGAGGAAGATACCGAATCCCATTGTACTGAGGCTCCACGCCGGCAATCTGCCCGTTGGCACTGGCAAATTCGCTAACCGCACGTACGTCATCGCGGTAAATAACTGGCGAAGCGTTGCGGACGTGGGGAGCTTCTCTGCGGATGTCAGCATAGTCCTGGTAGTTAAGCAGATAAGTGCGAGCGGAGTTCATGTTGCCTGCGACCACCGGGGCGCGACCGGGGAAGATAAACATGATGTCTTCGCCGAATTCAGCCAGGTTGCGCTTGTTTCCCGAACGAAAACCTTCGCCTAGACCGACGAGCAGCAACAACGATCCCACACCCCAGGCTACGCCGAACATAGTGAGGAAGGAGCGCAGCTTGTGTGCCCACAGGGTGCGGAAGATTTGCGCGAAAATGTCCAGGATCATCCGCATAATCAAGGATATTGTACCCTTGAAGACTCGTTCCGAAGGCGACTTTCGGCAGTCAGGCCGGTAGACTCCTTGAGGGAAAATCGCTTGAGAATCGTGGAGTCATTGCCCAGCTGAAGGGGAAACGACGTGGCCGCGAACGCGTAAGGTCAGGGGCAACACCCCTGCAATCAACAAGGCGACCACCAGAACCGCAAAGCCGGAACGGAACGAGTGGGTTCGCGCGGCCTGATAGCCGACCAAAGCCGGGCCGAGAAAGCCCCCGAGGCCGGCCGCGACACAATTGATGGTGCCGGTAGCCATGGCAGCAGCGGAATCGCAAAGGAATGCCGACGGCATGGCCCAGAAGCTGGGCAAAAAGGCGAGCAGGCCAGCGGCGGCAATGGAGAATAAGAAGAGAGAAGGTATCGTTCCCCAATCCGCCTTGCTTAGCACCAGTAACGCAGCCGCGGCGACCCACAGCGGAATTGCGGTGTGCCAGCGCCGTTCAGCAGTGCGGTCGGAATGCCAACCGTTCACCTGCATGGCGACAAAACCCAGGAGGTTCGGCAAGGCCACCAGGAGAGTGACCTTGACATCGCTCAGTCCCGACAAGCGCTTGAGCATGGTGGGCAGCCAAAAGGCCAAAGCGTACGCTGAGCCATTCTGCACAAAGTGCAACGACGTCAGAATCAGAACGTCCCGATGCCGGAGCGCCTGCCAGACGGTATAGGCGCGGACGGATTTTTTGGCTCGCTTCTCGCTCTCCAGCTTATTAATGACCCACTCCCGCTCGTCGGCGGGCAACCACTTTGCCTGATGCGGCCAATCGGTCAGATAAAACCAAGTTATGACGCCGAAGAACAGCGCGGGCAGACCTTCCAGGATGAACAACCATTGCCAGCCACGCAGGCCGCCCCAGTGAACGCCTAGTAGCAATCCCGATATCGGGGAACCGATCGCGTACGCAAAGGGAATGGCAGCCATGAAACCGGCCACCGCTTTGGCACGATCTTCGTAGATGAACCAGTGGGTGAGATACACGATGATCCCGGGGAAAAATCCCGCCTCCGCCAGTCCCAGCAAAAACCGTACGGTGTAGAACTGATGCGGTGTACGGACCAAGGCCATCCCCATAGTGACGAGGCCCCAAGAGATCATGATGCGTGTAATCCAGCGTCGCGCACTCCAGCGCTCCACGATGAGGGTGCCGGGAATTTCCAAAATGACGTAACCTAGGGCGAAGATGCCGGCCCCGAACCCAATTACGCGATCGTTGAAGCCCAGATCGTGCGGCATTTGCAGGGCAGCGGTGGCCAGATTGTTGCGATCGAGATAAGCAATTATGTAAAGCAGGAGCACATAGGGCAGAAGACGCAAGGTAATCCGACGACGAGCGCGGCGGGCAACGACATCTGCGGCAATCGCTGGGGAAGACAATTCTTTTTCGGCAGAGATCGGGTGGGCAGAGTGCCCCCCGAAAAATCACGCGATTATATACCGGACGCGGCGCGGCGGTGAGACGGGCAATGGTCTGCTTGCGAGAATTCGGCGCTTTTTCAGGGGACGACAAATCCTGCGCCCAGGGGTTGCACCTAGCCGAAATCGAGTCTGGCCGGATGATCGACGATAATCGCCCGCCCGTCAGTAAGGGCCTTGACCGAGTGAAGGGCATTGCTCGGCACGATCGCAACCAGGCCTGCTCGGGCGACTTGGGCCACACCGTCGATGGTCACTTCAAGCTCACCCTGGATCACCTCGTAGACCTCTTCCTCAGGATGAAAGTGCTCGTGAATGGAAGAGCCGCGTGTGAAATCGTAATGCGCGAAGGTCATGTTCGGCGAGTGAAAATAGCGTCCCTTCCAACCGGGTAATCGCTCGATGACCGGAAGACTGCTTGTGTCCACAAAGGGCATGGGAGATTCCTTTTCGCGCATTGTAACAAGCTAGCTTCGGGCATCGACTGGCTGGGTTCGGTTCCAGTTTGCCTGGATCACCAGTAGGTAACGACTTGGCATACACTCTCCCCCTATGGTTCCTGGCGCTGCCTCTTCGATCAGACGCTTCTGCCCGCAAGACACAGCGCGGTTCGCGCATAGATTCGCCGCACTGTTATTTGCATCGTGCGTCGTGTGTGCATTTCCGCAGACCGGCAAAGCTCAACAGCACGCCGCTCGAGACAGGTCACAGCTTGTTTGGGACAGTCTCTCGACCACCCGATTCATCGCAGTTCATGGGCGGAGGGCTTCGGTGCTGGGCTACTCCAACAACGGCTTGGAAATGTGGGCCTATCCGGTTCAGATCTTGAAAGCATATAGAGTAAGTTTCCGCCCGGCTGAGACAACCACGGAAATCGATGGCCCCGCAATACTTCGCAGGATTACGTACTCGCCAGAATCAATAACTCGGACCTATCTCGGATCGGATTTCATCGTGCGTGAGAAACTCTTCGTTCCACTCGACGAGCCCGGCGCCATCATCAGCTATGACGTGGAGAGTAATCGACCTCTAAATATCGTCGTCCGTTTCGCCCAGATTCTTGACCTGATGTGGCCAGCCTCGCTCGGTGGCCAGGAAATCAATTGGGACGCCGCGTCATCCTCGTATGTTCTTTCGGAACCCACTCACCGATTTACTGCAGCCATCGGCTCTGCGGATATCATCGCCCACGATGAGACCTCAAATAGCGCTCGACGCACATCGGGAGAGCCAACCGTCGCATTCACACTGCGGGCAGGCGGCAAGCCGCACCATGGATCCGCCAAAGTGATCATCGCTGCAAACGTCGCCGCCGGAGACCGGGCTGCACTGGCAAAGACTCTCGCGGATTCCTACGCTGAACTAGAGCGCAATGCAACCACCCATTACGCCGAACTCCAAAACGAAGCTTTGCAAATCGAAACTCCCGATCCAGCCGTGAACCAAGCGTTTGCCTGGGCCGAAGTTGCACTCGATCAGGCGTGGGTATGCAACGCCGATCTCGGCTGTGGTTCGGTTGGAGGATACGGCCCCTCCCGCAAAGCTCGCCGTCCGCAGTATGCCTGGTTTTTCGCCGGCGATGAACTGGTTGCGGTTCGAGCCTTGCTCAGCGAAGGCCAATTCTCCAGGGCGCGCGAGGTGCTTGAATTCATCATCAAATATCAAGATCAGAAAACTGGGATGATCTGGCACGAACTTTCACAGAGCGCTAGTCTGCTGGATTGGGCTGGGAAGTATCCCTACATGTATGTCCATGTGGACATTACATTCCAATATCTCAGCACCGTGCGTGCTTATCTCGAAGCCACGGGAGACAAAGACTTCCTCAAGATTCACTGGGCTTCGATGCAAGCTGCTTACGACTACTGCCGCTCACTCCTGGATTCCAAGGATGGCCTTCCGCGTATTCCTGCAAATAAAGAAGGAGGCAACGAGCAGGATAGCCTGAGCGATGACCTGCAGCTTTCCGCTGGTTGGGTTGAGGCCGCGGAAGATTTTGCTCACATGGCGGCCTCGACTGGACGCGATTCTGAGGCCGCCGAAGCGAGACTCGCCGGGCAGAAGGCCGCTGCCTCCATTGCGAAACGTTATTGGAGCAAAGGCGATGACTTCTGGGTGAGCGGATACACACGTTCGGGCGCGCCCGTGGTCGACCGGGACATTGGTCCTAGCCGCGTCCTTGCGCAAGCTCTTTTCAGTGCAGAGCAACGAGAGTCAGTACTTGATCAACTCGCTTCCTCGAAATATCAGACCGACTGGGGTACGCGCGGCCTCCCTCAGGGCGGAAGCAGGTATGATCCGAACTCTTATTCGAAGGGAAGCGTCTGGGGAATCTCGACGGCTGCAGTTGCGTCCGCGTTCTGGGATGCCCACCGTCCAGCGACTGCGCTGCCGATCTGGAACTCACTCGTTCCGTGGAGTTCTTTGGATTCGCTCGGGCACATGCATGAGGCCCTGGCAGGAGACTTCTATCATGAAGAACTTGAGTCGGTGCCAGAACAGACTTGGTCTTCCGCCGCTTTCTTAACAACCGCCGTGCACAACCTGCTCGGGCTAGAAGTGAATGGAGAGTCCAACCAAATATCGTTCTCACCGCACCTGCCGCCCGCGTGGGACAAGGTGACCCTGCAGCACCTTCGCCTACGCCAGGCGCAAATCAATATTGTCTTGACGCGATCGGAGGATGGGCTGGACCTTCGTCTGCACAATGACGGATCGGGGACCAAAATGGTGTTCGGCCCCGAAGTGCCTCTGGGCGCTCGACTGGTGGATGCGCGTCTGGGAAACAAAGCAATTCCTGTTTCGTTAGAGCAGCACTCCCAGGACACCCACGTCAAAGTCGAATTCGAGCTGCCGCATGGCGACACGCATCTCTCGATTCGCTACGCGGGCGGAGTTTCACTCCTTCCTCCGATCACAAGTCCCGTGCCGGGCGATCCCAGCCGCGGCGTCAAAATCACGGGGACTCATCTTAATCGACAGACGTACACCATCGAAGTCGACTTTGTTCCCTCCTTGGCGTCTACTTTGGAACTTGCGACGCCTTGGACTATCAAGAATGTTCAAGGGGCGGTGCTAAAGAAAGTTTCCCCGGGTCTCTATCAGCTCGAGCTCGGCCAACCCAAGGTCGACCGGCTCAAGCCTGACGAATCCGGAGCAGACTTTGCCTCAACTAGCTACCAACACGCCACGATCGTCGTGAGCTTTTCGCCAGAAAATTAGCTGACGCACCGGCGTCGATGTAGGCGCGCGCGTCCCCCCGTGCAAATGCTTACCTCAAATTCATCCTAAATCGTAGCTTCCCTACCGCGCCCGGCTCTAGAATTCCACACGCACGGCGAACTGCAGACGCCGCATGGTGGTTCCGTCCTGAGAAGCCATGATGTCGGTGATCCTTCCAGGATTCTGACTGGCCGGACAATCCACGCACGAGTTCGGCTGCCCGAGCTCCCTGTTATTAAATGCATTGAAAGCATCAACCCTGAATTTCAGGCGCACGGCCTCGGTGAGCACAAACGCCTTTTGAAGGGACAGGTCGGTATTGAAGAAGCCCGGCCCGACGAGAGAGTTGCGAAAGATGTTGCCAAACGTGCCGATTGCGGGCCGGACAAAGGGACCTTCCACCTGGCCATTCGTGGTCAACGCGGGTACCGACGCGAAATACTGTACTGTGTGTGTGATCGGATCGAACGATCCAGCCCCCAATCCGTAGTCGGGACTCCCATCGATGTGACTCACCCGGCAAGGGCCGGTATCGCGATCGTTACCGCATTCGTTGTAGGAAGGCGTGAACGGCAACCCGCTTTCCCAACTCAGGGTTCCATTCAGGTTGAAACCACCGATCACCTGGTTGAGCCATCCTGGAACATTGCCGCCGAAAGCCCGGCCTTTGCCAATTGGCAGGTCCCAGTTTCCCGCTAGCACAAACGCGTTGCGACGATTGTAATAACTGGCCCCATAGCCGACACGCGGATCGATGAAAAAGTAGTCCGACTCGTGCGTCATGGAACGAGACCAGGTATAGTGAGCCAGGAACTGAACTCCGTTGCTGAAGCGCTTCTCCAGTTTTGTCTGCAGGGCATTGTAGTTGCTAGTGGCCAAATTTGCGTTATAGCGAATGCCCTGAGTCCAGCCGAAGGGATGGCCGAAACCGACCCCTAGCTGCTGCGCATCGCCGTTGAAATACGGATGGCGATCATCTGTCGTGAAAGCCATGCCAGTTAACGGGTTGATCTGGCCGAAGCCCGCAATGGTCGGCTCGTTAGGGTCGAATTGGTTGGAAGAATCGAACATGTTGTGGACACCGTGACTGCCTACATAGGCGATCTGCAGCGCCATACTCTGGGTGAGTTCATGCTGAATAGCCAAATTCCACGCGTCTAACGTAGGAATACGCATGTACAGAGGCCTGGTGGGTACGCCGATACCGTTCGGGAGCGGAAAGTTGCCGTTTGCCGGAATAGGCGGGAATACGAACCCCGGCGGTCCGTTTGTAAGATTGAACAGCGAACCGAAGGTCGTTCCCGCGTTCAAGTTCTGTGATACCTGTGTCGGAAATGAGAAAGTAAGCACTTCTCCAAAAATATCGCCCGACCATCCCATCCCATATACGCGACCGTAGCCGGCACGGACAACGGTGTTTTTCTTGGCTTGCCAGCTCACGCCCACACGTGGTGCGAAGTTTGTAAAGCTCTTCTTTACATTCAGGTTCGTGCCGTATGGTCCGAAACCGGCGATGCGGATATTACCTGTGTTGAGGTCCAGCAAACCGCCCCGGCCGCGGCCGTTAACCGTCTCCGGGAAGTAGATCTCCCAACGCAAGCCATAATTAATGGTGACATTGTTGGCGATACGCCAGGTGTCCTGAGCGTAGTAGAACATCCGTTTCTGCCGTTCCGCCGCACTAGTGTTTTGGGTCTGGGTGCGCTGAAATGCGGTCACGTCACCAAGTAGAAACGTCGCGAGGCCAACCCCGGCAGAGGTAGAGCTTCCGGTATTGATCGGGTCAAAATGGAAGTTGCCGGTGCGTACGTTGTTATTGTCAAGACCGACCAGGTGCTGGAGCGCGTAGCGCACATCTGCGCCAAACTTGATGTTGTGCCGTCCCATGGAGTGACTCCAGTTGTTTACCAACTGGTACTGATCTTCTTTCTCGAGGAATTGGGCAGCAGTGGTTCCGTAGGCAGCAGACGATCCGACATCTGTAAGTCCCTTGATATTGAACTGTGGCAGGCCGCCATTCAGAGACAGGTCCCCCTGATTCACTCCGGGAATGCCCAATTGTGTTCCCAGCGGCTGATTGAAGCCGGGCTGCAGCTCGTTAATGTGCCAGCGGAACCAACCAAATCGAACGTCAGTCAGCCAGGTTGTGGAAAAAGTGTGGTCGAAACCAGCGGCGAGGCTGTGAGTCCGCCCTTTGTCGGTGCCGGCAAATCCATTGCTGCCAAAGCCCTTTCCTCCAGCAGGGCCGAAAACCGGGGCACCGTTCAGTGAAGAGTCAAAGAACGTGTAGCGGCCGAAAAGGTGAGTGTTCTGCGAGAGCTGGTGGTCGACACGCACATCTGCCTGGTTGGTATCGAACCTTCCGGAGCCGGAGGCCAGATAATTCTGCGTTGTTAGGCTGGGAACTCCAAAATTCGGCGCCGGCAAAAGGTTCATCAGGTTTACAACTGGCAGCGAAAGCCTGCTGTTCGGAATAATGTTTCCGGTGAAGGCCGTGCGACCGGTCCCGTCGTTCGGATTACCGGTTGTTGGATCAAAGATTTGTCCCAGAGAAAGATAGTCACTCAGGTTGCATCCCGGGCCAGTCGTGGAGCTGCAAGTGCTTTTGGCCAACGCTGTCGGCACACTCTGCAGAAAAGACTGTCCGGTTCTTTCGCGCAGGCCTTCATAGTCTAAGAAAAAGAAGAGTTTGTCCTTTTTGATGGGGCCGCCGAACGAACCACCAAATTGATTGTGCATGGTAGAAGGAATGAATCGGCCGGTCAGAGGATCGCGGGCGAACTGCGTAAACGGGTCGCGAGCCTGAGTCGCGTCGGAACGCCGAAACTCAAAAGCGGAGCCATGGAAAGTGTTGCTGCCTGATTTTGTCTGCGCCGTGACCAGCCCCGCGACAGCCTTGCCGAACTCCGCGTCGTAGTTCTGCGAAGTGACCTTCATCTCCGACACCGCGTCGAGGTTGGGATTGATAACGGCGATACCGATGACTGGGTCCTGATTGTCGGTACCGTCAAGTTCGTAGCCGGTTGCGAAGGGGAGTTGGCCGTTGACTTCGATCTGCTGGCTGCGCTGCGGATTCTCTGCTTCGCTTACATTCCAGCCAATGTAGCTGGTCCCGGGGGTGAGCAGCTCGAAGGCGGTAAAGTTCCGGTTCAGATTAGGGAGGTTTTCCACAGCACGATCATTCAGAATTGTGGCCACGTCGGTGCGCTCCGTTTGCAAAAGCGGCGCTTCCGAGGTCACGCTCACTGTCTGGCTGACGGTGCCGACGGTCAACTGGACATCCACTTTAGGCGAAGTATCCGCATACACGATGATGCCGTCCACAGTCGCCTTCTGGAATCCTGTCACCTCGACCTGTACCTGATAGGTGTCAGGAATGAGGTGTTGCATGGTGTATTGTCCGCTGTCGTTGGTCTGGGTAGTGACCGAGACTCCTTTAGCAATGTCAGTAACGGTGATGGTTGCATTGGGGATGACTGCACCGGTGTTGTCGGTAACGGTTCCGAAAATCGATCCGTAAACGGCTTGCGAGAACGCGGGACGCAATGCTCCCACGGTAAGAAAAGCCAACGCTACGATGAGTAGCAGGTTCGATTCGCGTTGCAGCCAGCCACGGCCCGCAAGACACGCATAAGCACTCGCACCCTTATTCCGCATGGGAACACTCCTTGTATTCTGCGTGGAAAACACCTTAGGAAAACGATGCGCTAGATGCAGAATCTGGATGCTGGGTTGCTCTTTTCTTGGAGACAATTGTCCTCATCGATACGGTAGCGTCGCCAGCATTTGACGCATGGCAGAAGACATAACATCTCATCTCTGCAAACAGAGACGGACAGTCTAGGGCGAAGCATGGTCAGCGCCAAAATAAGCAGTTGGTTCCGCTACTGGACCGGTTCTAACTTCAGCTCGCTGGAGGCCTGGATCTTCGAGGCTGCGTCGATTTCAGCTTTTGCTTCCGCTTCTCTGCCGAGACTGCGGTAGGCCTGGCCGAGCAGCGTGTGGGTAATGTAGTTAGCGGGATCCATCTTTTCGGCGTGTTGGAGATACATGGCCGCAGTTTGCGGGTCATCCTTTTTCAAGAGAACTTTACCCATCAGGATAAAAGGGCCGGTGCTGGAGGTGTCGAGCGAGATTGCCTTGGCGAGCGATTGTTGTGCTTCCTGGTATTTGCCGGTTCGCAAATAAACATCTCCCAGCCGGTCATAGATGGCAGGATAGGTAGGATTGATCTCTCGTTCCTGTTCAAATTCCTGCCTGGCGCGGTCGACATCAGATTTGTAAAGATAGACCTCACCAAGCATGAAGTGGGCCAACGGAAGCTTTGGAGTTTGCTCCAAGGCCTTCTGTGCGGCTTGAGCAGCGAGTTCGGGAAGGTTGGCGTGCATAAGCATGGTCGCGGACAGCAGATATGCGGCACCCGAGTTGGGAGCAACACCGTACTGAGCGGCAAAAGCGGCACGGGCGTCGTCGTAACGTTGAGAGTTCAAATAGCAAAGGCCGAGGACGTAGTTAGCGTCGGCGTTTGCGTCGGGGGTCCATTGCCGAACCCGCTCAAGGAATGGGATCGCCGCCGCCGGCCGGCCCAGACGATAAAGCGTTAGGCCATGCATCTGTACCGACTCGATGTCATTCGGGTCTTCCTTTTCCGCCTGGGTAAAAGCCTGTTCAGCCTGCAGCAACTTTCCCGCCCGGTAATAGGCGACGCCCAACTCATGTGCGGCTCCCCGAATGGGCGGTTGTGCCGCAGCCATCGGTTGCAGCATCTCGATTGCCTCTTTGATCTGACCGTGTTCCAATTTCTGCCGCGCAGCTTCCAATGAGGGTGGTGGGGCAACGGATGGGGCGGATTGAGCGAGCGCGAAGAGACCGTGTGCTAGTAAAAGGATGAAAAAGCCGGCACGCATAGCGCCCAGAATACTACCGACCGCAATTAACCGGGCAACGCGATGATAGGATTTCTTCATGTTGGCGTGGGGTAGGTCGAGCCGTGTTTTCTTATCTTTGTGCCTTGTGGCCGGGCGCATTGCGACTGCCCAAATCGTGCAGCCGGCGTTCGTTCCCCCGATTGAGCGAAGCGCAAAGGGCCCTTACCCACCCAGCACAGCTAACATCGGTCCAGCGTGGTTTGTGGATGTCGCCCAACCAGCCGGCTTGCGGATGCAAAATGTGAATGGCGGCGTGAATACGAAGAAGTACATCATCGAGACTACGGGGAGCGGGGTGGCCATCCTCGATTATGATCACGATGGCTGGCCCGACATTTTCCTGGTCAATGGCGATACGCTCGAGGCTAAGCCGGCGCATGAATCTCTGCCGACAAGTCACCTCTATCACAACAATCACGACGGAACCTTCACCGACGTGACCGCTGCAGCCGGCTTGTCCGCGGCGGGTTGGGGGCAAGGCGCCTGCGTCGGGGATTACGACAATGACGGATATGATGACCTGTACGTCACTTACTACGGGAAGAATCGCCTTTACCACAACGAACGCAATGGGACGTTCAAGGAGGTCGCGGCTGATGCGGGGGTGGCTGGAAACGGCAAGAGTTGGGGCGCGGGTTGCGCGTTCGTCGATTACGACCGGGACGGCAGACTTGATCTGATGGTTTCGAACTACGCCTACTTTGACCTGGCAACCACGCCCAAGCCAGGCGAGGGCGTAATGTGCATCTGGAAAGGGACTCCCGTCATGTGTGGGCCGCGCGGACTTCCGTCAACGCCCAATGTGCTTTATCACAACCTGGGGAACGGCAAGTTCGCCGACGTCAGCAAAGCCAGTGGTATCGAGAAGACTAATGGGCATTACTGCTTAGGTGTTTCGACACTTGACTACAACAATGACGGCTGGCCCGACATCTATGTTGCATGCGACAGCACTCCCAGCATCCTCTACAGAAATAATAAAGACGGAACATTTACTGACGTCGGTGCGGAGACGGGAGTCGCATTTGATGAAGATGGCCGTGAGCAAGCCGGAATGGGTGCCACGATCGGCGACTACGATGGCGATGGCCGCCCGGACATTTTCAAAACTAACTTCTCCGATGACCGATCATCTCTATACCGGAACAACGGAGATGGCACATTTTCCTCCAGAATCTTCGAAGCCGGCCTGGGGCTCAACACACAATATCTGGGTTGGGGAGCCATGTTTCTGGACGTCGACAATGATGGCTGGCTGGACATTCTCTCTGTGAATGGCCACGTATACCCGGAAGTAGACACCGCGCATCTTGGCTCTTCCTACAAAGAGCCGAGACTTTTGTATTGGAATACCGGCGATGGAAAGTTCAAGGACATCAGTCAGAAGGCTGGGCCAGGGTGCACGGAACCGGCGTCGAGCCGGGGATTGGCGATAGCCGATCTCTGGAACGATGGCCGACAGTCGGCGGTTGTGAATAACATGAGCGGAACCCCCATGCTGTTAGTCAATCTGGCGGCTAACAAGAATCATTGGCTGGGCGTTACGCTGGAGGGCACGAAATCGAACCGTGATGGTATCGGCGCCCAGGTCACCGTATTCTCCGGCAGCCGGAAGTTCGTGCAGGAGGTACGCAGCGGCTCCAGTTACATTTCCAGCAATGACCTGCGGCTTCACTTCGGTTTAGGTGAAAGCACCGGGGTAGACCGCATCGAGGTGCGCTGGCCAAGCGGTTTGAATGAGAGCTTCGCCCCCAAGGGAGTCGATCATTTCGTCAGTCTCACGGAGGGCAGTGGAAAGGCACAAAATCATCTCCCCGGAACTTAGTGAATGGCGAAGCATCTCTTCGTAATACTCATCTGCGGAATTTGGGCGGTCGCGCAAACGCCGGCAGGTTCTGCCCAGGATGTCCTCTCACCTATTCCCAGGTTCCCTTTTCAGGGTACCGGCCCTATCTCAATCGTTCGTGAGGCGGTACCGTCCAGGCCTTTCTCGGTCGTTGGTCCCCGCGGAGCGATGCTGGGGTGGCAAGACGGAACCTTTGAGGCATGGATCTTTCCGTGGAAGATCTTCAGCAACATGAGGATCACGGCTGAGATGAAGGATTACCCAGTACCAATCGACCTGAATAAATATGCGGCCGGAATCGAGGTTCAGCCCGACCACACAACCATCACCTTCTCGCATGCCAATTTCACGGTTCGCGAAATTCTCTTCGCTCCCCAGCAACCACACGACGGCGCTGGAGTTCTCGCCTTTTACCAGATCGAAGCGGTGCGACCTATGACGCTCACCTTCCACTTCACGCCAGAGATGAAGTTGATGTGGCCTGCTCCCTCGGATGACTATCCTTCGCCGGAATGGGTCAACTTGCAAGGCGGCTTTTATGTGCTGCATTTGAACTTTCCGGACCATGCCGCTGCCATCGCGATGCCACAGGCAACGCGGGGCACGCTGGCGCCCTATCAGGAACGGCCGCAAACTTATCCTCTCGAGTTTGTACTCAACTTCGATCCCACCTCGGACTCGGACAAGATCTTTCCTTTACTATTGGTGACCGCTGACACTAAGACCGCTTCCACGACCGCAGCGTTGGAAGAAAAGCTACATGCGATGGAAAGCTCTTTTGTGTCGCTTTTTCACGACAATCAGAACTATTACCAGAACTTCTTGCGCGAACACCTCAGCATCAAGACGCCTGACGAAGAGTTCAATCAAGCCTTCTTGTGGGCAGAACTGGCGATCGAACAGCTTCGCGTCCAAACCCTCACTCATCAGGAAACCGCGCTGGTTGCGGGGTTTTATTCCTCGGGAGAGTCCGCCCGGCCGGGCTTCGGATGGTATTTCGGCCGCGACGCCTTGTGGACACTCTACGCAGTGAATAGCTACGGAGATTTCCAGCTCGCTCGAGACGAACTCGAATTTCTAATACATCGGCAACGTGCGGACGGCAAGATCATGCACGAGTGGTCGCAAACCGCAGACCTGATTGACTGGAAGAGTCTCCCCTACGAGTTTGCCTCGGCGGATGCTACGCCACTGCTGATCATGGCCATGAGCGACTACCTCAAAGTCAGCGGAGATCAAGCCTTTGTTAGATCGCATTGGGATGCTGTGCAGAAAGCCTGGAACTTCGAGCGATCCCACGACTCCGACGGCGACGGCATCTACGAGAATACGGAGGGATCGGGTTGGGTGGAATCGTGGCCGCCAGGCATGCCTCTCCAGGAAATATATCTAGCTGCGCTTGACCAGCAGGCAAGCAGTGCGTTTGCAAACCTTGCGCGCGCCGCCGGACATCCGCAGATGGCTTTAGAGGCTGGTCAGCGCGCCAGTCACATCAAGCAGCAAATCGAGAAAGAGTATTTCGTCCCGAAGGAACACTTTTACGCTTTCAGCTGGAACGGGAACGGAACCACCGACCCAAGTGCGACAATCTATCCCGCGGTTGCCGACTGGGACGGCGCGTTGAGGCTTCAGCAGCCTGGACCAATGCTGAGTCGCTGGGCGTCTGATGAATTCTCGACCGACTGGGGTACCCGAGACTTAAGTCCGAAAGCGAGCTTTTACGATCCTATTAGCTATCACCAGGGTACGGTGTGGCCATTGTTCACCGGCTGGGTATCGCTCTCCGAATATCGAAACGGTCGGAGCCTTTCAGGTTATGCGCATCTGATGCAAAATGCCGATCTTACCTGGTCACAGGATCTGGGTGCTGTCACCGAGCTGCTTTCAGGCGAGTTCTTCCAGCCATTGGGGCGGAGTACGTCCCATCAGTTATGGTCTTCGGCCATGGTAGTCTCTCCCGCTATCCGAGGGCTTTTCGGTCTGGAATGGAATGCGGAGCGAAACACGATCAGGGTTACACCCAGTCTGCCGGCGGATTGGAATGAGGCAGAACTCCATCATGTGCCGCTCGGGAACACCTTTGTGGACCTCGCAATGAGGCGGGTGGGCACGACGTTGGAAGTGAGCCCGACCGGCCCCGGGGCTGCGACATTGCATCTGGAATCGGGCGCTCCGGGCTCCAAAATGGCCGCTGGCGTACTGAGGATTCCACTAGCCAAGGTCGAGGTGGGCATTCCGCACGGTTTGCCCGAACCGGGTTCTACCACGCGTCAATTGAAAGTATTGGACCAACGGGCGTCGGAGCGCTCACTCATGCTGAGACTGGCAGCGCCCGCGAACAGCCAACAGACCCTGTTCTTGCGAATCAACGATATCAAGGCTAACGTGCGCTCGAACGACCTCGACATACCCGCCAGTCACGAAGCGCTGCGCAGAATCCAGATCAGCTTCCCTCAGGGAACCGGATACGTGGAAAAGGTGGTGACCTTGGGCTGGTAAGTCGCTTCCGATCTCGATTTTCCCTTTCGCAATCAATTGCCCTCTTTGTGCAGTTTCGGTCACAGCGGTGCTGAAAGCATGCCTTACCACCGCACCTAGATTCAGGTACTTACCATCGACAATGCTGGCAAGAAACTTGCCGGGTATTTTGCGGGCCTAACCGAGGCCTTAGCGTTCCTCATTTGTAGCGAGGCTCTTCCCCGAACCATGAACAAAGCCCCCGTAGAGCGCTCCTATGTGCCGGACCCTATTCAACTGAGTACATCTCATTGGTTCGAGTTTGAGACCGAGGTGCTGAGCCAAGAGGAAAGCTTGGACAGTCTGAGCCGGATCAACCGGGACCTGCTGGAGCAGATCGCAGCCATGGGTTCACCGCAGCCTGAAAACGTGCCCTGCGCCGAGTCCTGCGGCGAAACGCTGTTACCAGAAGTCGACCGCCGACAGGAGCCGGGCCAGGAAGTGGTGGTTCGAGACGATGCCGGGTTCGCCAAACCGGAAACCCACGAAACGCAGGAGAAACCGGAAGTCATGCAGATATTTCCCACCGACAGTAGCTCTGTGCCGGAGCCACCAAACGAACCTGCGATCGACCGGGCTCGCGGAGCCGTCATAGCGGTGGGCAGGGAGTTGCCAGCGTCCTGGCCGCCGGCTAGAGCGGTGACAGCGACTACGCAGCAATTAAAGCGTATTCGCCCGCACAAGCCGTGGTGGATGGCGATGGCAGCAGCCGTGACTGCGCTCGGGGTAGCTTTGATTGCCTACAGCAATCGGCACCCAGCTTCGCCCTTAGGGGCAGAGCTACAGAAATCGAATGCCATCGAGCAGCAGGCGCCCGTTGTCGCTAAAGGGGAGCTGCCGACGAATAGCACCACAACGCCTCTGGCCGTACCGATCACCGCGGAGAAGGCGAAGGTCGCCAAGCCCAAGCACCAGCGGGTGCGGGTTAGGGGGAATGAAGTTGATATCGGAGAAGACGTGACAGTGCGCTATCTCGCGCCCCAGCAGGCGGTTGTGCCGCCGACGGGGACAGTCCCAACCGAGTCGCAGCCAGCGGACGCCTCGTTACCAGAAGCTGAGGTGTCGAGCTCTCCCGAACTTGCTCGATAGCGATCTGCCAGCGTAAAAACCCTTCCAAGTCCCAGGGTCTAAATGTGTTTGCTTGTAGGTATTTTTATCTGCTCCGACCACTTGGTTGGCATTACGTTAACGCTTTATTTTCCAATAGTCTGTGCCCGCGAAGTTCTGCACCGTTGCGTGGTTTTCAAACGCCGCTCACTGTGAGTTAGTCATTTGGCGTCCCCGACGGGATTTGAACCCGTGTTACCGCCGTGAAAGGGCGATGTCCTAGGCCAGGCTAGACGACGGGGACCACGAGCTGGGCGGGAGTGCGATTACGATGTAGATGGTAGCAGCGCCCTAACTGAGTGTCAAAAAGAGCGTCTCGGTTTCGCGTCGTTTCGGCAAGGTCCGCGGCGAACCTGGTTTGAGTTCTTCTTGGTAAATTGGCGAAGGTATCTTTAACTTTCTTCCTTTCTTTCGTTCGCTCACCTGGCTACCGTTCTCGGCGATTTACAATAGAGATGTGGAATTATTGACGGTTCTGTGAGTTCTGTATGCCTGATCCTCTTTATCTCAGTCTCTGGTTCCCCAGCTTCGACGTTGAGGAGATGCTGCCTCGGGCTTTGGCGGTGATGCAGCAGTTTCCATTTTCGGCAGTGCAGCCGGGAATCAATTACGTGGCGCTGCACCCCGTGTCTTGGGACGAAGCCACGGTGCTTGAGCAGCGCTTCCGGCCGGGGATTGCTCCTTCAGAAGCGGTGCAGATTGCGTCTGAGTTACTGCACGAGGACTACGCCTACCTGTTCGAGGCGTTCTGGGATCTTTGGTTGCTTGCCGAAGATGGAAAACAATGGGACCTACAGCCGTCTGGCGTGAAGTTTCTAGTTCACGGGCTTGAGTTTGACGAGGGAGCTTACCAGCAAGACGGCCATATCGAGGTGGACTTGGGTCTTGACACGCCTTTTCTCCACGAAGGCGTGCAACTCACCGATGAAGGCAAAGCCAGGGTGCGAGCGAATGTCCAGAAACTCGTGGAGTTTACGACCAAGGCGCAGCAAAGCTCCGGCGCCAGCGGACGATTGCTTTGGTCGGATTCGGAAGAGAATTTCGCCCAGAGGCTGATCACTCGGCTGCAGAAAGTACAGTAGGTTTCTGCTGCGCTTAGTTCATTGGATTTCCCTTTCATAGTCACAGGATTACCCTTTCATCACCGACGCGCTTGGTTACGTGTTCTCGGTCGAGATATTCCAGCAGCGGAATTGCGTATTTGCGGGTAACTCCAGTGAGGTCCTTGAAGCGGGCAATGTCGATTCTGGGAGACTTCTCTTTCTCCGCCGTCATACGGCGGCGCAAATCGTCCAACGCAATGCGGTGAAAGACGAGATCCTCGGAAATTTTGATCAGGATTTTGTCGCGCAGCAGCAGGGTGACAATCTTTTGTGCCCGCGTCTTGTCGACCTTCAATCCGCCTAGTACGTCTTTGAGGGCGGGAACTTTCAGCCCGGCGGAGGCGAACGCCATTTCGATGATCTTTTTAGACTGAGCCTCATCGTCTTTCATGACAACGCCGCGGCCGGGGAGATGAACCAAGTCGCCGTCGATTTCAAGCTTCTTCTCATGGAGCAACAGATCGATCACAGCCGTGAATATAGTGGTGGACGCATGCACTTGTTCGCGCAGTTCTTCTTTTCCGATCCCGCGGACCAGGGGATGCGTTTTGTGGAAATCTGCGACCACACTAGCGATGAAGAGCTTAAGACCTTCAATCGCGGGAGTATGCACGACCAGATCGCCCAGCCTTAGAACGTGGCCCTGTCGTATCGGTTGAGCCAGATGCGTTTCGATCACCTGTTTCGTCCAGCCGGTTTCAGCGATCAATTGAGACAAACTCAGGCCCTCATGCTGTCTGCGTGCGATTCTGGCTCGCAGAATCGTTTGAGCATCGCCGGAATCCATGACCTTCAAGAAGGTTTCCTGCGCGGGCTGCCGGGGAAGCGGCGCAGCATCCAGCACGACTCCACCGCCGATCGTCACCAAGGGGGAAAACTGGCGGATGATGAAACGATCGCCCGGAAGCAGCAGCGTTGACTCCGCCAGACGCAATTGCGCGAATGCGTCTTCGCTGGGCGCGAGAAGCTTTTTGCTGTACAGCACGACGGTTGCGATGGTCTCTGACGTGTACGCATGGAGATGCACCCGAGCCCGGTCTTTCAGCGGCTTGACCGAAGACAGCAGCGAGAGTTTCACATCCACACGAGAAGTGGGGCGAAAGGTCTCCAGCGGCGCAAGCATCATTCCCCGCGAAAGGTCCCTCTTCGTCACACTGGCGAGATTCAATGCTGTCCGTTGTCCGGCCAGCGCGTGGTCAGCCGGTTGTCCATGAACCTGCAGGCCACGCACCCGGACCCGCTGTCCGTGAGGAAAAACTTCCAGCTCTTCTTCTTTGCGAATCGTGCCGGAAATCAGCGTTCCGGTCACCACGGTACCGAAGCCCTTCATAGTGAAGACACGATCAATGGGAAGGCGAGACAGAGCGTTCGAGTCCCTAGGGGGAACCTCGGCGGCAGCTTTCGCTAGCTCTTGCTTGAGCCGGTCAAGACCGGCGCCGGTCAGCGAACTGACCGGGATAATCGGACTGGGAGGACCCAGAAATGATCCGCGCAGGAATTCTTCGACCTCAAGCCGCACCACTTCGAGGGTTTCCGGGTCCACCAAGTCAGACTTCGTGAGCACGGTAATTCCGCGACGCACGGAAAGCAACCGACAGATATCGAAGTGTTCACGAGTTTGCGGCTTGATGGATTCGTCAGCCGCAATCACGAGTACCACCAGATCGATTCCGCCGATACCAGCGAGCATGTTGCGCACGAAACGTTCGTGGCCGGGGACGTCGATAAAGCCCAACCGGAGAGTGTTGCCCTCCTGCGTGGGCAACTCAAGGTGGGCAAAGCCGATATCGATGGTAATGCCGCGGCGCTTTTCTTCCTCCAGACGATCGGCGTCAATGCCGGTCAACGCCTTCACCAGCGCAGTCTTTCCGTGATCAATGTGTCCGGCGGTGCCGACGATGACGGATTTCATGGGGAAGAACAGTATAGTCGGCGGAATCGTAAGGCGCGGGTTAGCGCCTTTTGTGAGCCGTTTACAATCAACAACACTTCTCTATCCAGCCCTGCCGCGAAATGCGACAATAGTTGTGAACCCCTATGAACTTGTCGCCGACGCTTGCCATTACTCCGGAGCTCATCCGGGAGCACGGGCTCACGTCTGACGAATTCGAAAAAATCCAGCGATTGCTGGGTGGACGCGAACCCACGCTCACCGAACTTGGCATTTTCAGTGTGATGTGGAGCGAACATTGTTCCTACAAGTCCTCGCGGGTTCACCTGAAGCGTCTGCCGACGCGCAGTCGACTGGTGGTGCAGGGGCCAGGTGAAAATGCCGGCATCATAGACATCGGGGAGGGATGGGCGTGCGTGTTCAAGATTGAATCGCACAATCATCCTTCGTTCATTGAGCCGTTTCAGGGCGCGGCCACCGGTGTGGGCGGGATTCTGCGAGACATTTTTACCATGGGAGCGAGGCCGGTGGCGGTAATGGATTCGCTGCGTTTTGGGCCAATTACTAGAAGCACGGGCGAGACGCCCGCGCCTACATCGGAGGTTCAGAAGAATCATTCGCTCCTGGAAGGCGTGGTCAGCGGGATCGCTTCTTACGGAAATTGTTTTGGCGTGCCTAACTTGGGCGGCGAAACCCAGTTTGAAGATTGTTACTCCGGGAATCCGCTGGTGAATGCTTTTGCTCTCGGCCTGGTGCGGCGGGACCAAATTTTCTACGCCAAAGCTTCGGGCGAGGGGAACCCGGTCATTTACGTTGGGGCGAAAACCGGTCGCGACGGCATCCACGGCGCGACGATGGCGAGCGAAGAATTCAGCGAGGCTTCAGAGGCAAAGCGGCCGAACGTGCAAGTCGGCGATCCTTTCCTGGAGAAGCTTCTGCTCGAAGCTTGTCTCGAAGCCATGCACACCGGCGCGATTGTCGGCATTCAAGACATGGGCGCGGCCGGACTAACTTGTTCGACCTGCGAGATGGGGGCTCGCGGACACGTAGGAATCGAAGTCGAACTTGACCACGTGCCACAACGCGAGACCGGCATGACCCCGTACGAGATCATGCTCAGCGAATCGCAGGAACGGATGCTTCTGGTGGCGCAAAAAGGACGTGAAGACGAGGTGTTTCGGGTGTTCCAGAAATGGGGTCTGGACGGAGTGCAAGTGGGGCACGTGACTAACGATGGCAAGCTGCGCGTTCTTGAACATGGGCTGGTCGTGGCCGAAATTCCCAACCAGGCTTTGACTGACGATGCGCCGGTGTACAAGCGTCCCCTGGAACGATGGGAGCCGCCGGTTCCGAGGGAAATGCCGGAGCATATCAAGCTAACTGCAAGCGGGGATCTCACGGACAATTTGAAGCGTCTGTTGGCCAGTCCGAATATTTGCGGAGAACGGTGGGTGTGGCAGCAGTATGACCACATGGTTCAAACCAATACCGTCGAGGGCCCCGGCGCAGGCGATGCCGGGGTAATTCGGATTAAAGGCTCCCAGCGCGGGCTGGCTATGGCGCTTGATGGCAACGGGCGCTGGTGTTATCTCGATCCGCGGCTGGGCGCGATGCACGCAGTGGCGGAAGCTTCTCGCAATGTGGCATGCGCGGGAGCGACTCCGGTGGGCGCTACCAACTGTTTGAATTTCGGCAATCCAGAGAAAGCGCACATCATGTGGCAGTTCTCGCAAGTGGTCGACGGCATCACCAAAGCTTGCGAAGAGCTGGAGGTGCCCATCACTGGCGGCAACGTCAGCTTTTACAACGAGACTCTGGGAGAGGCAATTTATCCTACGCCGGTGTTGGGGATCGTCGGCATTCTGGGGGATGTGCACAAGGCCGTGCGCCCGGATTTCCGGGAAGCGGGGCAAGCGATTGTGCTGCTACGTGCCTCAGAGCCAGGCGATGCTACCGACGCGGAAACGGAGTTTGGCTCGTCGGAATACGCCAAAGAGATCCTCGGCGCGTTATGGGGTTATCCACCTGGGTTGAACTTAGAGAAAGAGGCGGGACTGCAGAGAGCGCTGGTCGAGATGGCTGAGGCTGAGCTGTTGGAATCGGCACATGACTGCTCCGAGGGTGGAATCGCGGTGACGCTGGCGGAATCGTGCTTTGGCCGGTCGGTGGGGCTGAAGGTGGATCTGGTTTCGCAGGGACTGCCGCCGGAATTTGTCCTGTTTGGCGAGGATGCCAGCCGGGTGGTGATCTCATGCGACCATGCCAGCCTGGCAGAAATCAAAAAGGTGGCGGTCAAACACGGCGTCTTAGCGGAACAGATCGGGGAGACGGTCCCCGAAGGAGTGGAAATCAAATTGGATGGCCGTGTGGTGGTGTCAGCAACGGTAGGCGAGCTGCGGGACGAATATGAGAATGCGCTAGAGAGAGCTCTGGGGACCGATGAGGAAGTCCTCGCGATAAGAGCTAGAAGCTAGATGCTATCTTCTGACAAATTTCGAGACGAGTGCGGGGTAGTGGCGATTTACGGCCACCCCGAGGCGGAGAAGCTCGCCTATCTCGGGCTGCACGCACTACAACACCGCGGGCAGGAGTCGGCTGGGATTGTTACCTCGAATGGCTTGGCTCTGCGGCATCATCGTGATATGGGTCTGGTCGCCGACATCTTTACCGAAGAAGCGCTGTCCAAGTTACGCGGCAGATTGGCGATTGGGCATACCCGCTATTCGACCGCTGGAGATTCCTCGTTGCTGAATGCTCAGCCGATTATGGTGCAATCGAACAAAGGGATCATGGCGCTGGCGCACAACGGCAACCTAGTGAATGCACAGGAAATTCGGCATCGGCTGGAAAGCCAAGGATCGATCTTCCAGACGAATAGCGATACTGAGGTGATTGTTCACCTCATCGCCATGTCCAAAGAGCATACTTTGCCCGAAGCGATGGCCGACGCACTACGCGGAGTGGAAGGCGCGTTTTCTTTGGTCATGATCAGCCCCGACCGGATTTTCGCTGCGCGTGATCCGCGGGGCTTCCGGCCCCTGGCTATGGGAAGAATCCCCAAACTGCCGGGCGAGAAGCAGGACACGATTGTGTTCGCTTCAGAAACCTGTGCCTTTGATCTGATCGGCGCAACCTTCGAGCGCGACGTAAAGCCGGGCGAACTGATTGCTGTGGGCCCGGAGGGAATTGCCTCACGCACGTATGCCCCGCCAGCCCCGCAATCAAGTTGCATCTTCGAGCATGTCTACTTCTCGCGTCCGGACAGCATGGTATTCGGACGTCCAGTGCAGACCAGCCGGGAAGAGTTGGGACGGCAACTGGCGCGCGAGGCGCCGGCGGAAGCCGATATCGTGGTTCCGGTGCCGGACTCGGGCGTGACTGCAGCGGTTGGCTATGCCGCGGAGAGCGGAATTCCCTTCCGCTTCGGATTGATTCGTAA